>JAKAOB010000009.1 GCA_021812305.1 Thermoplasmata archaeon | reverse complement strand
TGACGGTCCGAGGAACCGAATGGTAGGGGTCGAAAGGCCGCTACGGCCAACGCGCGATAAATTTCGGCCCTCAAACAGGGTAGGGCTACGGGCTCCTAGCGCATTCCGAGACTCGTCGGAGAATTTGGACTTCGGGCCGGTCCCCCAGCGAGACCTGAGCCTCGAGAAGCCGTGGGGATCGAGCTCGTGGATCCACCGACGCACGTAGTCCTCGCTCATGTGGACGGCGAGTCGATCTTCGAGTAAGTGAATCCCTCGGCGGAGGCAAGGATGACCTCAGCCCGCTTCAACTCGACGGCGTTCTGCTTGGGAGGAACGACCCGTCGGACTCGGTTGGCATTCTCATCCCTGATCGGTCGAACCCGAACCACCGTGCGGAGGGCATAGGCGAACTCCGGAACGTACGTCCGGTCCTAAATCCCGAACATCTCTGCCCGCCGCTCCACGAGGGGACGAATTTAGCCCCAAAGCCGCCGGACGGCGCACCCTTATACTCGGCGACGGCTCGGGGCGCAAAAGGCGGTCGGTGTGAAGCTCGTCCACTTCCTTCTGAGCGACCAGTTCCACTTCGGCATGGTCACCGACGCGAACGAGTACATCGACCTGGACACCGCCTGCCGCGACTACTTCGGGGTCAACCCGATCAAGGGCGCCGACCCCAGCCGCTTCCGCGACATGCGGCAGTTCTTCGCCGGCGGCGCCGACTCCGTCCAGCTCACCCGGAAGATCCTCGAGTACATCGACCGCCGGCGCAAGATGGGGTGGACGCCCCGGGCCGCGACAGGCGCCCGGTTCCTGTTCAAGCCGGAAGAGGGGGTGCGCCTCCTCGCCCCGGTCACGAGCGGGGCGAAGATCTACTGCCTGGCATCGAACTCGAAGAGCCACCTGGCCGAGCAGCACCGGCCCCCGCCCCCGCGCCCGTACTTCTTCACCCGCTTCTTCAACAGCCTGACCGGGCCGGGCGAACCGCTGGTGCTCCACTCCGCGGGGACGTTCCCCGACATCGAGGTCGAGCTCGCCGCGGTGATCGGCCAGCGCGGCAAGCACATCAGCGCCGCGAAGGCGTTCGATCACGTGGCCGGCTACACGGTCGCCCTCGACATGGGCTACCGGGACCTCCAGTACCCCCCCGAGGGGGGCCCGACCGACTGGGTGATGGGCAAGGGGTTCGACGCGTCCATGGCCGTCGGGCCGTGGGTCGTCCCGAAGGAGGAGGTCGGCGAGCCCTATCCGCTGCGGATGGAGCTCAAGGTCGCCGGCACGGTCCGCCAGAGCGGCGACTCCAGCGACTATCTGTTCCGCATCCCGGAGATCCTCGCCCACCTGTCGAAGGGCGTCACGCTCGAGCCGGGCGATGTGATCTCGCTCGGCACCCTGGGCGGGACCCCCGGCTTCGAGTTCGGTCAGGAGAGCCGGCGGCTCAAGGCCGGCGAGACCGTCGAGGGCTCGATCGAGAAGATCGGTCGGCTCATGGTCCCGATCCGGGCCGAAGCTCCGCCTGCCCCCGCAGCGTGAGGAACAGCGCCTCGGCGGCGGGGAGGACGCGGCGGTCTCCCTCCGAGCCGCGGACCGCGCCGTCGGGGAACGGATAGTCGACCGCCTCGGTGAGGGCGACCTCGACCGGCGGGGCATCGATCGAGAGGCGGGCGTCCCGGAACGGGTCGAACCCGTCCAAGCGCTCGCGGGTCAGCGGCACGACCCGAAAGCCGGTCCCGCCGTGGAGCGAGCCGGGCAGGCGGATGAGCCGGTGGATGTCCGTCGTCACGGGGGCATCGGTCTCCCCCTGGACCTCGACGGCCGCCTGGCGCAGGACGACCTCAAGCAGCTCGCGGGGGATCTCGCGGGGGAAGACGTCGAGGGAGAGGCTCTCGCGGATCGCGGCGGCCCGCCCCTGCGCCACGAGGAGGCGGGCCAGGTGCCGGGCCTTCGCCGGGGAGAGCCCCGCGCGCTCCAGCTCCTCGGCGGCCGACTCCGCGCCGGCCGCCTCCCATCGGGCGAGCAGGCGCACGACCGACCGCGCGGTGCGGCCTTTCCACCCCGGGGCGTCGAGAGGATACAGGCTGCGGAACGCCCGGCCGGGACCGCGCCGCCGGGACCCGTCCTCGGCTTCGGCCGTCGCCGTCGGGCCCCGCGAGGAGCGGACCGCGTCCGATGGATCGAACCCGCTGCCCTCGATGTACTCGACGAGCTCGCGGCGTTCCGGGCTCGACAGGCCGAGGAAGCGCTCGTCGAGCAGGTGGACGTGGTAGCCGCGCCCGCCCGAGAAGACGAGCCGGGCCGCCTCGGGCGACACGCCGAAATCCCCGAAGAGGAAGTCGTCCAGGAGGGCGCGCACCTTGTCCTGGACGAGGGCCAGCTGTCCGGCGTAGTCGCGGCCCGCGGCCTGCCGCAGATGGTCGGCGTCGAGGTCGAAGATCACGTCGGCCCCGAGCCACTCCTTGCCGTCCATCTTGGGATGGTCGGGGAGCCGGTAGTACGCCGAGGAGTAGTAGACGTGGCGCGGAACGTCGCGTTCGAGCAGGCGCCGGAACTCTTCCACCGAGCGCAGCGCCAGATGGCGACGCATCCCGGTCTCCGCGCCGAACGGGAACCACGCGAACTCGCGCCGGGCGAAGCGCGTCGGCGGCTCGACGTGGGCGCCGGCGTAGTAGCGGGCGAACATCCCGCGGGCCCAGGCGAGGCTCCGGCCCTCGAGCGGGACGGTCTTGGCCACGCTCACCCCTCGTCGGGGAGGGCCGGCCCGATCGCCTCGTCCGCGGCCTGCTCCCGCCGGGACCGGGCGAGCATGTGGAAGACGGCCGCGTGCTCGCTGCCCCGGAGGAGCAGCTCGACGGCCCGGGTCGCGGAGTCGAGCTCCCGCTCGCGGCCGATGAGCGCGACCGTTCCCCCGTAGACGCTCACCGAGGCGCCGGAGAGCTCCTCGATGCGGGTCCGTGCTTTGCCCCGCTCCCCGATGAGGCGCGCGCGGATCCTCCAGAGGGAGGCCTTTTCCCGGCGGCCCGTCACCCGCTTGATGTCGATGATGCCGAGGTAGGTGTCGGGGCGGAACAGGCGGTCGGCGCGCGCCGGGGAGAAGCCCCGGCCGATGGCCAGGACGAGGTCGCGCGCCAGGAGGGCCCCGATGGGGTCGCCCTCCTCGACCGAGGCGATGCGGACCTCGCCGTCCTCCGGGTCGATCTCGATGCGGGTCCGCGTCCGCTCCTCGATCCCGTGCTTGGTGGCCCCTCCGGGGCCGATGAGGACCGCGAGCCGCTCCTCGGGGATCCGGGCGAACAGGACCGGCATCGTCAGCCTCCCTCGGGGATCTCGTTCCCGCCCGCCCGGGCGAAGAGCTCCTCGGGCGACGTATCGACGCCCAGCCTCTTGAGGAAGCGGGCGAAGTGGGAGGTGTCCCGGCGGAGCAGGCCGATCGCCTGCGGGTGATCGGTCGCGACCGACGAGGCGACGTCGATCAGGACCGGGAGCCCGTCCTCGCCGAGGAGGACGTTGTACGGGGAGAGGTCCCCGTGGACCAGCTTCGCGACGAGCGTCATCCGCCGCAGCTGGACGGAAAGGTCGGCATAGAACGCCCCCGGGTCCGGCACGACCGCGTCGCGGACCCGGGGGGACGGCAGCCCCCCGACCCCGATGAACTGCATGACGAGCACATTGCGCAGGAACCCGTACGGCTCCGGGACCCGCACGCCCGCCTCGTGCAACCGCCCGAGCGTGGTGTACTCCCGCCGCGTCCAGGCGTAGACGAGGCGCGCGTAGTTGCGGACGCTCGCCTCGCGCCGAAGGTCCTCGAGCGCGTGGGGGGGAAGTCGGCGGAAGATCGCGTTCCCGATCCGGTAGACCTTCACCGCGCGGTATCCCCCCGGGCCCGTCGCGCGGAAGACCCCGCCCTCCTTGCCCGTCGAGATGGGGAACTCCAGCGATTCGAACTGCCCCTGGCTCACCAGCCGCCCGACGGCGAGGAGGGTAGGGTGGTCGAAGAACTCCCCCGCGAGCTTGCGCTGCTCGCGCTCCTTGCGTCGATCCTCGAAGCGCTCCTTGCGGGTGGGAAAGAGCAGCTCTTCCGGCCGCGGCATCCGGCCGGGGTACCGGAGCGGGCTCATATGATGACGCCGCGGACCCGGCGTCCATCGGGGCGGAGGCGGAGGGTGCCCCGTCCGTCAGTGGCGGGCGGGTTACCGGGGGTATAAATCCCCCCGAGGGGCTGGTTCTGTCGATGGCGCTCGCCTTCGCCTCCACGCCGACGTCGCCGAAGGGCCTCGGTACGGCCCCGGGATCCCCGACGGCCCCCGCGCTGCCGAACGTCCCCCTGCCCCTGGCCCACCTGCTCGACGGCCCGGCGACGTTCGACCAGGTCTTCCAGGTGGTGCGCGGGGCGGTCCGCCGCGTGCTCGGAGTGGAACGACCCGGGCTCGGGCTCGGACTCTCCGATCTTCCTCCGTCGCTGGGGGCGTACTGGCAGGTCACGGGCAACCTGATCGTGATGAACGAGGGGCTGGTCCGGACCATGGAGGCGAACGCCGGTTCGCGCCGGGAGTACAACTCCTTCGTGTTCGTGATCCTCGCCCACGAGTACCTCCACGCCCTCGGCTACCTGGACGAGGGAGCCGTCCGCAAGGTGACGGCCCGGGTGACGAGGGACGCCCTCGGGACCGAGCATCCCGCGACCCGGATGGCGGAGGGCGACCTCTGGAAGATGTTCCCGTTCCTCGCCTTCGCCCCCCGCGGGGACGGCCGGCGACTCCGCGTCGTGACGCGGTTCGATCTCGCGACCACGGATCATTACATCCGGTAGCGCTCCGTTCTCCGGCGAACGGACCGAGGGGGTCCGGGGACCAGCTTTATCCCCACTCTCCGCTTGCGCACGCCGGTGATGGCGCTCGGGGTCCGGGGGCTCGCGACGGTCGTCGCGGCGAGCGTCACCACGGTCACCGTCAACGACACGATCGGCATCCTTCTCGTCATCGGAGGGGTCGTCCTCTTCGGGGTCGAGCTCGCCCACCCGGGTGCCCTCCTCCTCATCCCGGGAACGATCATGATCGCCGCGGGGCTGCTGTACCTGTTCCTCCCCGGGCTGCTGCTCAACACCATCTTCGGACCGCTGATCGTCGTGCTGGCCGCGGTCGCGGCGGCGATCATCACCGTGCCCTTCTACCGGTGGGTCGCGCCGGTCCACCGGCCGATGAGCACGACCTCCGCGGGCCTCGAGGGGGAGGTCGGGGTCGTCATCGCCCCGGTCGTGCCCGACACCCTTCGCGGGAAGGTCCGGGTCCGCTCCGAGGTCTGGTCGGCGCGAGCGAACATCCCCATCGCCGCCGGCACGCGGGTCCGGGTCCTCGGCGGGGAGGGCGTTTCGATCCTGGTCGAGCCGTTCGGGGAACCCCCGGCGAACCGACCCATCACGGCCTCAGGGGGCCGCTCGTAGGAGAAGTCGCACATGACAGACGTAGGGACCACGGTCGCGATCATCGTCCTCGTCCTCTTCGGCCTCTTGATCTACCTCTCCCGGGCGATCAAGACGGTCCAGCCGTACCAGCAGGGGATCGTCACGGTCCTCGGGTCGTACAAGCGGATCTTGAACCCCGGCCTGAGCTGGGTCAATCCGCTGGCCCAGGTGATCAAGATCGACCTGCGTACCCAGGTGCTCGAGGTCCCCCGGCAGGAAGTGATCACGAAGGACAACTCGCCGACCAACGTCGACGCGATCATCTACATCAAGGTCGTCGACACCCCGAAGGCGATCTTCCAGGTCCAGGACTTCCACGTCGCCACCGTCGCGCTGGCCCAGACGACCCTCCGGTCGATCATCGGTGACATGGAGCTGGATGAGATCCTCTACAACCGGGAGCGCATCAACACCCGGCTTAGGGACATCCTCGACGAGGCCACGGACCGCTGGGGCGTCCGCGTCGAGGCGGTGGAGATCAAGGAGGTCGACCCCGTCGGGCCGGTGAAGGCCGCGATGGAGGAGCAGACGGCGGCGGAGCGGCAGCGGCGGGCCGCGGTCCTGCGCGCCGACGGCGAGAAGCGCTCGGCGATCCTGGTCGCGGAAGGCCAGAAGCGGTCCCGCATCCTCCAGGCCGAAGGGGTCCGGCAGTCGAAGATCCTCGAGGCCGAGGGCAGCCGGATGGCGACGATCCTGGAGGCCCAGGGGGAGTCGCAGCGTCTCCGGATCCTCTCGCTCGGGGCCGGGACGCTGGACGCCAAGGCGCTCACCGTCCTTTCGCTCGACACCGTCGGTCGCGTCGGCGACGGACAGGCGACGAAGATCATGTTCCCGTTCGAGTTCACGCGCCTCATGGAGGGTGCGAGCGAGTACCTGGGGACCTCCCGCACGGTCCCGGATCGCAGCCTCAACACGCTCGACGACCTCGAGAAGCGGATCGGGTCCGCCGACGATGTCCTCGGTCCGATCCCCCGCCAGCAGGAGCTGCTGACGGAGATCAAGAGCATCGAGGACGAGATCCGGGCGGAGTCGGACGAATCCGCGGCGCTCGTGAACCCGTTCGGCCAGAGCGGGTCGAAGCCCGGGGCCGACTCTCCCATCGGGAACCTCCCGCCGACCGAAGCGCCGACACCGGCCGCCCCGCCGAGCCCCCCCGCCCCGGCGGCCACGGACAAGAAGGCGCCGCCGCCCGCGAAGTAGCCCAGCGCCGGGAGACGCCGCCCGGTCCCTCGGACCCGCCCCCCCGATACTAGAGGGGGGCGGCGGCGGGGTCGGGGGTCTCCTCTCCCGGCCAGGTCCGGACCCGGGGCCAGACCGCGAGGCGGGATCGACGGCGCTCGACGCGCGCCGACAGGTGGGCGGCCACCTCGACCGCGAGCAGCGCGAGGAGGCTTCGGCGGCCGTGCGGCACGGCGCGGGTCGCGCCCTTAAGCAGCGCGACCGCGCTCCGCGGGCGGATCCGGGCCAAGGTCAGCACGGTCGCGGGAGAAAGTCCCGTGAGCTCGGCGATCTGGGCATGGCCCGCCAGGATGCGCCGGCGTTGGACGAAGTGGTCGCGCAGCCCGAGCGGCGTCGCGATGCGGACCGTCGCCGACGGCGCGTAGAGGAGATCGCCGCCGCGCCGCCGGATCCAGGCGGCATAGTACGCCCCGTCGTTGATCACGCCCGCCGCGAGCGGAGGGAGGTCCGCGCCCGACAGGAGCACGAGCTCGTCGGAGAGGTTCGCGGCCGAGCCGGCGGACCTCAATGCGAGGTGAAGTCGGTGGTGGATCTCCCAGAGGAGGTCCATCGCGTCGGTGCACGGCCCCGGCGGCCGCGCGGACGGCCGTGGACGGGCCATGACCCCGTAGGGTCGACGGGCCCCGGCGGCGGCCGTCCACAGCTCGCCGAGCGCACCGGGGTCCGCTTCGGCGTCCCCGTTGAGCAGGACCAGGCCGTCCCCCTCGGACCGTGCGATGATCTCGGCGAGGGCGGCCGACTTGCCCCGGCGGACCGGTTCGGGCAGCACGGAGACCCGTGGATCGTCGGCGGCCTCCTTTCGCGCTGCGGCCAGGGTCTCCGGCGAGCCCGGGGCGACGACGACCCAGATCCGCGCCCACTCCCCCCGCGGTGGAAGCGGCTGGTCAAGGAGCGAGCGGATCGCCCGCGCCACCCGAGGACCCTCCCCGCAGGCGACGATCCCGCCGGTGAAGCGGGGACCGGGCACGGCCGCGTCGGTCACATCGCCCCCGGCTCGGGAGGCTGGTAGGAGCGGGAGAGCTCCTCGAAGCGGAGGGTCTCGTAGGCCAGGCGCCGCCGCCGCGTCACGGTGCGGAACGCGCGCTCCGTCAGGCCGCGCCGGGCCAGGGAGTGGTTGCGTACGAGCCCCGCGAGCTGGAGGTAGGCGGCGAGCCACGGGAAGACCAGCGCGTCGGCCAGCCGGACCAGGATCGGGGCCGGGGTCGGGGCCGGCGTCGGCGGAAAGGCCGGTCCCTCCCACCGTGCGTACAGGCGGGGCAGCTCGTCGCGGATCCACCCCGCCGATCCGAGGAGGCCGCGATAGTACTCCCCTCCGTCGATCACCCGGGCCGCGAGCGCCTCGCGGGCGAAGAGGAAGCCCCGCCCCGTGGAGTAGCGCCGCCGGGCCTCCTCCTCGTCCAGGACGTAGTTGAAGCAGGGGGGCGCCGCGGAGCCGGGCGGCCGCGCCCGGTGCCAGCGAAGCGCCAGGTACGTGTACGCGAGGAAGAGCCAGACCGACCCGGGCCTCGTGACCACCATGAAGTCGAGGTCGTCGCCGGGCTCCGGTTCCCCGTACGCCGTGCTGCCGGTGACCCCCACGAAGCGAAGGAGCCCGCGCACGCGGGCGAGGGAGCCGTTCACGAGCTCGTGCGCCTCGGCCAGGTACGCGCGCCCCCGGGCCCGGCGTTCCTCCCGGCCCGACGGAGGACCCGCCGCCTGGGGAGAGAGCGCGAGACCCGCGTCGACCCACCCGTGGTCCGGGTGCCGGGACAGCCACTCGGCGACCTCCCCGGCGGAGCGGGGACCCGTCTCGGGCAGGAGCTCCGACAGCTCCTCGAGGGCCACCGCCGTGCCGTGGGCATGGGCCACCTCGAGGATCGGGCCGACGCGCTGGCCGGTCGGATCGGCCTGCTTCCATGCTGCCTCGGTCGCCACGGCGCTCGCCTCCCCGAGCCGGATGCTCGTATTTAGACCGCCGTCCGCTTCTCGGCCGCCCGGCCCCCGCGCCAGGGATTTACCGAGTGGGACGTTGGGCCCCGCGTGGATCGACGCCGGTCCTTCGCCCTCGTCGGGGCGGTCGCGCTCGCGGTACTGGTCGGGCTGGTCCCGTCGTGGGTCCCGGCCCCTCCGGCCGCGCCGCCCCGCGCCACGTACAACCTCGACCCGGCGTTTTCCGCGGCGAACAACGACCTGGTCTGGGACCCCAATTTCATCCCGGGGTTCGGACAGGCGCCCGGCGTCCATGTCCAGTGGACCGACCCCAAAGGCGGGCCGGGCACGATCGACTATTACGTCGGCCCCTGGACGAACGGGTCCGTCGCGCCGTATCCGCACTTCACCGTCGGCCCCCAGGCGTTCAACTTCGCCGAGGTGCCGAGGACCCAGGTCTTCCGTAGCCCGCAGTGGGGGGACTATCAGAGCGTGCAGGAAGGCTTCCTTCCGTGCGCCGTGAACCTGGGGAACTACACGGTGAACGCCACCCAAGCGGTCCACCCGGTCTACATCGGCCTGCCGGTCGCCGGGGTCAACTGGACGGTGACGGTGCCGATCGACTGGAGCGCGCCGGTCGAGTCCGCCGCGGGACCCGTTTCGGGCGCCTTCGCGATCGGGGCCACGATCGCCCTGCCGGCGCTGCCCGGGGCGCTGGGGGCGCGCCTCGTCTACACCAATCTCATCCTCTGGGACGCCGCGCCGGTCACGGAGTCCGTGGTGCCGATCGCGGGCGCTTCTTCGGGGGGCGACGTCGGCCAGGGAACGTTCCCCCTGCTGCCGCTCCTCGGTCCGGCGACGACCCGCACGTACACCGTCGGCCTGTCGTCCTATCTCGCGTCGACCCTCGAGGCGCTCGGCCTCCCGATCTCCTCGGCGCTGCTCTCCTACGTCTACCTCGAGACCTCCGGCTACAACGTCCACCTCCACGTCTCGTTCGGCGGCCTCGACCTCACCGGACCGACCGGGCTGTGCGCGTCGCCCGGCCCGCAGGGCGTAGGGACGGGGGCGGCGGCCCCCGGGGCGGCGGTGGGCCCGGCCCGGCGGGGGGACTAGTGGATCGTTCGCCGGCGCACGGCCACGGCCACCGTCGCACCGCCGACGACGGCGCCGACTGCCCCGGCGACGGCCCAGACCGGGACGGCCCCCAGGTCACCGTTCGGGAGCACGGGCGAGGTGGCCGGTGCCGGGAGCTCGGCGGGCAGGGTGGTGACGTTCGCGCGCACCGTTCCCGAGAGGAACGCGCCGGTCGTCAGCCCGTAGATGTAGAACGCGCCGAGGCTGGCCCAGGCGACCGGGTACGGGGGGACCAGCACGGTCCCGTCCCAGAGGACGGTCAGGTTGCCCGTGGTGCGGCCGTAGTGGCCGGTCTCGGCGTAGGCGGGGACGGGCGGGGCCGTCTCCGTGTAGGCCAGCGTCAGCACGTGTCCCACGAAGTCGGACGGGCCGGGGGAAACCGGCGTGCCGTCGTAGACCTCGAACCCGTAGGTGTCGTTCATCGGGAAGGGGATGTACTCGATCCGGAGCAGGCCGGCCGCCGACTCCTGGACGATGAACAGGGGGGTGATGTTCGTCTCGTCCGGCCCGGCGGGCACGGGCGCCAGTCCGACCTCGACCTCGGCGCGATCGGAGGGGACCGAGCCGTTGGCGACGAGCGTGCTCGTCAGCGTCACCCGGAAGGAGGCGTTGGCGGCCGGGTCGAGGCGGACCATGTTCGTCGCGAAGGTGAGGTTGTGGTCGGTGATGTTGGCGCCACCGAGGGGAAGAAGGTAGGCGACCGTCCCCGCGGGGGTCGCCGCGGCCCCCGATCCCGCGGCGAGCAGCCCTGCGACGACCACCCAGGCGATCGCGGCCGGGACCGGGGCGAGACCACGGAGGCTCCGGCGGACGCCCCGGGTTCGGATGCGCATGCGGCCACCGAGCCGGGGCGGCCTCATCAGCATATCCGTCGCACCGCGGCCGGCCCACCGCGAGCGCCCGCGACCCCATGCCGGGCGGGGCGCCGATGGTAGGCCCGCCCGACCGGCTCCCCCCGACGCTCGACCTCCGCCTCGGACCGCAGCGCCTTGCGCTCCGCTACCTGGCGGACGGAGCGGAGATCTACGTGCTGGCCGCCGGGAGCGCCGCCGAGTGGCCCAGCGCGGCGCTCCGTCAAGGCCGGGTCGAGGTCGTACGCAACGGCCGCGGGGAACGGCGGCAGGTGAGCCTCGTCGTCGACGCGGCCGAACGCGCCCGCCAGCTCGAGCGCTTCCGCTCGGCGTGCGGCGAGGACCGCTTCCGTGACTGGTACCCCCGGCCCGGGCGGCTCCTCCGTTTGACGCCGGTCGACGGGCCGTCGACCGCGGCCCGTGCGTACGATGCCTGGCTCCGCTCGGAGTTCGACGCCGCGGCGTCCACCTACGCCGACGCCGTGCGGGGGAACCCGCTCGAAGCCTACCAGCGGGAGCGTTCGCTCGCGTACCTCCGACGCCACCTCGGCGGCCGGCGGCGCCTCCTGGAGCTCGGCTGCGGACCCGGGCTCGAGACCCTCCCGCTGCTGCGCGACGGTCACGAGATCGTCGCGGTCGACGTCTCCTCCGAGATGCTCGAACGCCTCGGCGCCAACGCCCGGGCCGAGGGGGTCTCCGAGCGTCTCGCGCGGGTCCAGGGCCGGCTGCGCGACCTTCCTTCGCTCGATCTGGAAGGGACGTTCGACGGCGGCTACTCGACCTTCGGCGCGCTCAGCTGCGAGCCGGACCTCAGTCCCGTGAGGGACGGCCTCGGCCGCCGCTTCGCTCCGCGCGCTCCCTTCGTCGCGGGCGTGCTCAACCGCACCCCGGCCCTCGAGGGGACCATCTACGCCGCGACCGCCCGTTGGCGCCGGGCGACGGCGCGGCTCCGCTCGCCGGCCCCCGTGGGACTGACCCGGTACTCCGTCGACTGCTTCGCGTACTCCCCGGCCGGCCTCGCCCGACGCTTCGCGCCCTTCTTCGACGCATCGGACGTCGAGGGGCTCGGGATCGTGGTCCCTCCCCCCGATCTTCTCGGACGCTTCGCGGGCCACTGGTCGCTCGACCGCCTCGGCCGGCTCGATGCGCGCGTCGGCCGCACGGCCCCGTTCCGTGCCCTCGGCGACCACTTCCTCATATGCCTGCGACGCGCCTCGGCTCCCCGTACCGAGGCGGCATGAGCGGTTCGGTCCATGGACGCGGCCGGCGCCCGACCCCCGCGCTGGTCCTCGTCGTGGTCGCAAGCGTCGTCGCCGCCGGCGGGCTCGTCCTCGGCCTGGCGCAGCATCCGCTCCTCAGCGGTTGTCCGGCGCCGACCGGCGGCGCCGTAGGGCCGAACCCGATCACCCACATCTTCGTGCTCGTCAAGGAGAACCACGCCTTCGAGAACTACTTCGCAACGCTCCCGGGGGCCCTCGGGACGCCGCCCGGCGGGGCGCTCCCGCTCGCCTTCGGCTCCAACGAGACCGTCGCCCCGTTCCCGCTCAACGCGACGAGCAGCCCGGACCTTCCCCACGACCGGGGGTCGGACGTGGCGGACGTGAACGGGGGACAGATGAACGGGTTCGTCGCGCAGGCGGCCGCGGCCGGCTATTCCGCGCCGCGGGACGCGGTCGGCTACTACACCGCGGCCCAGATCCCCCAGTACTTCACCCTCGCCCGGACCTACGCGCTCGACGACGAGTTCTTCTCCGGCATCCTCGGACCGACGCTGCCGAACCGCATGTTCGACATCGCCGCCACGACCGGGGGATGGACCAGCGACGCCGACCCGCCCGCCTCGCTGCTCACGTTCCCGACGATCCTGACGCAGATGTCCGCGGCCGGCGACTCCTGGGCGTACGACTATTCCGGCTCGGAGGCGAACCTGACGCCCGTCCTTTTCCCGGCGGTCGCCAACGACCCCTGCGTCCTGGCCGGCGTCCAACCCCTCTCCAATCTCACCGCCCAGGTCAACGGGCCGAACCCGCCCGCCGTCACGTTCATCGACCCGTCCCACGACTTCACCTACTCCGAGCACCCCGACGAGAACGTGACCCTCGGCGCCGACTGGACCTCCACCGTCCTGAACACGATCTTCGACAGCCCGATCGGACCGTCCTCGGCCGTCTTCTTCTTCTACGACGAGAACGGCGGGTTCTGGGACCCGGTCGTCCCCCCGACGGTCGGCGCCCTTGGGGACGGGGTGCGCATCCCGTTCTTCGTGATCTCGCCGTACACGGACGCCGGTCTCGTGCATCAGGTCCTCGACCCGGCGAGCGTCCTCGGGTTCATCGATAGCCGCCTCGGTCTCCCGCCCCTCAACGACCGGGTCGCCTCGGCCCCCTCGCTCGCCGGGTTCTTCCATACCGACGCCCCCCCGCGGCCGTGGGTCGACCTCCCGACGCCCCTTTCGTTCGCGGCGATCACCGCGGGCCGCTCCACGCCGCTGCCCGCGGTCCGGTCCCCCCCGGTCGCCCCCCTCACGGACGGCCGGGACCGATCCCCGCGGTCCGCGCCCATCGCGGGGGCGGCCGAACGGGAGGGTATATCTCCCGCAGCGCCGTCGGGCACGCCGTGGCCCGGCGGTGGATCTCGGAGCGGCGCACGATCAAGATACTGCTCGAGCCGCAGGGCGCGGTGGTCGCGTTCACGATGACGACCCACTCCTACCTGTTCTTCGTCACCCACCGCTTCGTCGGACTGAAGAAGATCCGGACCGCGGACCGCATCGTCGCCCGGGCGGGGTACTCGGCCCCCGGTTCGCTCGATCTCATCGCCCGGCTCTACCCCGGCGGTCTCTGAGCTTCCCCCGAGCGTTCCGGACGCTCCCCGGGCGCGTCGGGACCGTTCCCCGCCGGCCCGTTGCTCCCGCCGCGGACCGCGGGCCTTATCTCTCGCCTTCCCTCGATGGACGGGAGCGCACATGCCCGAATCCATCGTGACCCGCAGCGCGGGGGCGGTCCTCGAGATCCGCCTCTCGCGCCCCGAGCGGCTGAACGCCCTGGACGTGCCGACCTTCCGTCGGCTCCGCGAGACCCTCCAGGCCGCGGCGCTCGACCCCGCGGTCCGTGCGGTGCTCCTTACGGGAGAGGGAACGGCCTTCTCGGCCGGCGGCGACGTCGCCGTGATGGAGGAGGCCCAGCGCCGGGGCGAGCTTCCGACGCTCTTTCACGAGCTCACCGGGGAGCAGGAGCTCAGCGTGCGCGAGATCCTCCAGATGCCGAAGCCGGTCCTTGCGGCGCTGCCGGGCGTGGCGGCCGGGGGCGGCCTATCCCTCGCCCTCGCGGCGGACTGGCGGATCGCCAGCTCCACCGCTACGCTCGTGCCGGCCTTCCCCGCCCTCGGCGCGGTCCCCGATGGCGGGCTCACCTACTTCCTGCCGCACTTTCTGGGCATCGGGCTCGCCCAGGAGCTCCTCTTCACCCACGCCCGCATCCCCGCCGACCGCGCCCGGGAGCTCGGACTGGTGCACGAGGTCGTCGCTCCGTCCGAGCTAACGGCCCGCGCGGCGGCCCGGGCCCAGGAGCTCGCCGACGGACCCACGTTCGCCTACGGCTGGATGAAGCGGCTGCTGGTCTCCGCCTACTCGGAGAGCCTCGAGACCCAGCTGCAGCTGGAGCGTCGGGGGGCCGTGGAGGCCGCGCGACACGCCGAGCTGCCCGAGGGGATCCGGGCGTTCCGGGAGAAGCGCCGCCCGAGCTTCCCGCCGCCGTGACCTACGCCGGCGCCGCCAGGCCGGGGCCCGACCACGGGCGGCCCGCCAGCGCCTCGAGCCGGCGGCGGACGTAGGGCCACTCACTGGCGACGATGCTGTAGACGACACTGGATCGGCGGTAGCCGTCGGGCAGGACCATGTGCTCGCGCAGGATCCCCTCCCGCGTCGCGCCGAGCCGCTCGATCGCGCGCTGCGACCGCTCGTTCCTCAGGTCGGTCTTGAGCTGGACGCGGTGGGCCCCCTCCACCTCGAAGGCGTGGCGCAGCAGCAGGAGCTTCGCCTCGGTGTTCGCCGGGCCCCGCCAGAGCGGCCGGGCGAGCCACGTGCCCCCGATCTCGACCCGCTCGTTTGGCCGGTCGATGTCGAGGAACCGCGTCATCCCGACGGCCTCCGACGTCGCGGCCTCCGTGATGGTGAAGGCGAGATCGCTGCCGGTGCGCTGTTGCTCCAGGAGCCGCTCGATGAGCCGGCGCATCCCGTCCTCGTTCGGCGGGATGGTGTAGGGGAGGTAGCGCCCCACCTCGGGGTCGGCAGCGGCGCGCACGAGGCCCGGGACGTCCGCGGACGAGAGCGGGACGAGCCGGATCCGCCGGCCGGCCAGCGTGATGGGCGGGCGAAACTCCACGGTGCCTCCGTTCCCCGGGCAGTCGAGCGGGCGGGTATATCCCTGACCCCGGCACCGGGGGAGAACGGCGCGTGTGCGCCGGGTCCGCGAGCCGTTAAATAAGGTGGCGAGGTCGGCGCGCGTCGAGCGTTTCGTCAGCCGAAGGAGGTACCGAATGGAGGCCGGGGTCGGGACGTTCCTCGTCTACGCGGGCGTCGCCGCGCTGTTCGGCGTCGGCTCGATCGTGGCGAACCGCATGCTGGGGGCGCGATCGCGCCGCTCGTACCTGCAGCAGACCACGTACGAGTGCGGGGAGGAGGCCGAAGGGGAGGCGCAGATCGACTTCCCGACGCAGCACTACACCTTCGCCATCGTCTTCGTGGCCGTCGACGTGATCGGGTTCATCCTCGCGCTCTGGGGGCTCACCTTCCGCGGGATCAACTCGACCTGGTGGCCGTCGTTCATCGCCTTCGGGTTCACGGCGCTCGCCCTCGTCGGGATCTACTACGCCCTGTCGGGCGAGAAGCGGTGGGTGGTATGAGCGAGCCCGCCACGGCCCCCGCGATCGCCGCCGCCCCGTCCTCGGAGGCCGCCGAGCTTCCGATGGCCGACCGGCCCGCCGTGCCGTTCATCGAGATCGAGACGCTCCGGGCCCGGGAGTTCATCCCCGCGGCGAAGGAGGCGCTCTCCGACATGATCGGGGAGCAGGCCCAGGGCAAGCTCATCCGCCCGGTCTTCAACTGGGCGGGCCGCAATTCGCTGTTCCCCCTCCACTGGGGGCTCGCCTGCTGCGCGATCGAGTTCGCCGCGGCGTTCGGTGCCCGCTGGGACGCGGAGCGGTTCGGCGTGGTCCCCCGCTCCTCGCCGCGTCAGTGCGACCTGCTCATCGTCAACGGGACGGTGACCTGGAAGGTCGCGCACAAGCTCATCACGCTCTACGAGCAGATGCCCGAGCCCAAGTGGGTGATCGCGATGGGCAACTGCGCCACGGGCGGCGGACCCTTCCGGACCGCCTACTCGGTCGTTCCGGGGGTCGACAAGCTCGTACCGGTCGACGTCTACATCGCGGGGTGCCCCCCTCGGCCCGAGGCCATGCTCGACGGGATCCTGAAGCTCGAGACCCTGATCCGGGAGCGCAGGGAGTAGACCCGGGCCACCGGGGGACGACGGGTCGAGGGGAGGACGATGCGACCGGAACTGCTGCGAGAGCGTCTTGGACCCCTCCTGGGTCCCCGGCTCCTCGCGGTCGAGCCGTTCGACGGGACCGCGGGGCGGGTCCGTTTCGCCCGCGAGGGGGCCCTCGACCTGTTCCGCGCGGTCCGGGACGATCTCGGCTACCGCCATCTCGCGATGGTCGGCGCCGTCGACTGGGTCGACCACCGGGAGGTCTTCTACGTCGCCTGGTCGGATCAGGAGCGGGACTATGTCTTCCTCTCGACGGACCTCCCCGCGAACGACGCGCACGTCGAGTCGGCGACCCCCGTGTGGCCGGCGGCGAACTGGCACGAGCGGGAGGCGTTCGAGATGGTCGACGTCCGCTTCGACCACCACCCCGACCTGCGCCACCTCCTCACCCCGGAGGAGTACGCCTTCCACCCGCTCCTGCGCTCGTTCAAGCTCCACGAGCCGGAGGAGCTGGAGGTGAAGACGCGCAATGTCTGAGATGTGGATCAACATGGGGCCCCAGCACCCCATGACCCACGGCCTCTGGAATCTCCGGGTCCGCATCGAGGGGGAGATCATCGAGGAGGTCGACCCGGAGATGGGCTACCTCCACCGCGGGATCGAGAAGATCAGCGAGGACCGCCACTACAACGAGGTGATCACCCTGATGGACCGCACCTGCTACGTCGCGGGGATGTCGTGGGAGCACCTCTACATCATCGCGGCGGAGCAGGCGCTCCACCTCGAGCCGCCCGAGCGGGCCCAGTTCATCCGCACCCTGGCGGACGAGCTGCAGCGGATCGCCTCCCACCTGATGTGGTACGCCGCGTTCGTCCAGGACCTCGGGCTCATGACCCCGTTCCTGTACGGGATGCGGGACCGCGACCTGATCCTCGACCTGTTCCAGAGCTTCACCGGCGCGCGGATGACCTACGAGTACAACCGCGCGGGCGGCGTCCGCAACGACCTGCCGAACGGGTTCACCGACCGGGCGCGCAAGGTCATGGACTGGCTCGACGCCCGTTTCGTGGAGTACGACCAGCTCTGCCTTGACTCCGACATCTTTCACCGCCGCTGCGACGGGCTCGGGGTCCTCTCCGCCCGCGACTGCATCGACTGGGGGGTCACGGGGCCGATGCTCCGTTCGGCCGGGATCAAGCGCGACCTGCGCAAGGACCGGCCGTACGCGGCCTACGACCGCGTCGAGTTCGACGTCGCCGTCGCCGACGGCGCCGATGTGACGGCGCGCTACCTCGTCCGGATGGAGGAGATGCGCCAGGCAGTCCGGATCGTCCGCCAGACGCTCGACTGGCTCGACAAGCACCCGGGACCGGTGCTGGCCGAGCGCCTCCCCCGCTGGCTCGGAGCGCCGTACGCCCCGGTCGGCCGGGAAGGCTACCTCCTCAAGCGCAACTACCCCACGGGGCGGGGATTCTCCTCGGTCGAGGAGCCCCACGGGGAGGCGCAGGCGTACGTCGTGAACACCGGCGGGGAGCATCCGTACCGGGTGAAGTTCCGCTCCCCGGTGTTCGTCAACATCGCCGCCGCCCAGAAGTACCTGCCCGGCTACCGCGTGGCGGACATCCCGCCGATCATGGGCAGCGTGGACGTCTGCGTCGGGGAGGTCGACCGGTAGGCGACGATGAGCGGCGCGACCCTGTATTCGGTCTCGGCGGCGCTGAGCGCGCTCCTCCTCGGCGCCGTCGCGTCGATCCTGCCCGCCCCCGTGAACGCGTGGCTCACGAGCCCGGACGTCGTCACCGGTCTCGCGGTCCTGATCTTCTCGGCGATCCTGCTCGCGGCGAGCATGATCAACACGATCATGCTGATCTGGTTCGAGCGCAAGATGCTCGGCCGGTTCATGGACCGCCGCGGCGCGATGCACGTGGGCTACGCCGGGCTCCTCCAGAACTTCGCGGACGGCCTCAAGCTGTTCCGCAAGAACACGTTCCGGCCGCGCGAGGCGGACTCGCTCGGCTTCTACGCCGGGCCGACGGCCTACATGGTCACGTCGATGATCCTCTTCGGCGTCCTCCCGATCTCCACGGGCTGGTCGAGCGGCGCGCTCCCGCTGAGCCTGCTGCTCGCGCTGGCGATCTTCTCCTTCGCGCCGCTGTTCATCTTCGTGAGCGCCTGGTCGAGCAACAACAAGTACTCGCTCATCGGCGGGATGCGCTCGGCCGCCCAGATGATCGCCTACGAGGTGCCGATCCTGCTCGCCGTCGTGGCCGTCGTGATCGTGGCCGGCAGCTTCGACCTGAACGTCATCGTCAACGAGCAGCAGAACTACTGGTTCTGGGCGCCGCTGATCGTCGCCCTCATCGTCTTCGTCGCGGGGATGCTCGCCGAGATGGAGCGGATCCCCTTCGACCTGCCCGAGGCCGAGGCGGAGCTCGTCGAGGGCTGGAACACGGAGTACGGTGGGATGCTCTTCGCCTTCTTCATGCTCGCCGACTACGTCCGGGCCCTCATCGGGAGCATCCTGGTCGTCCTGCTCTTCCTGGGCGGCTGGACGATGCCGAGCTGGGTCCCCAGCGTCGCCACCTCGTTCCCCCTGGCGGGGATCTTCTGGTTCATGATCAAGACCTACCTCGTCTTCGGCCTGTTCATCTGGATCCGGGCCTCGCTGCCGCGGGTCCGGACCGACCAGCTCCTTCGGGTCGGCTGGAACCGCATGATCCCGCTCGCCCTCCTCTCGATCGTCCTCGCCGCGGTCGTCGTGACCGTGCGCTGCCTGCCGCTCGTGGGCTGCGTGCCGCCGCTGGGGGGCTAGGAGCGAAGCATGGCCGCATCCCCCGCCAAGGAGAACCCGACGAACCCGGTGACCGGCGTCGTGCGCCCGCTCGCGACGGCGGCCAAGCAGTTCACGAAGTCCCTGTTCCGTCCGTCGACGATCGTCTATCCGTACGAGCGGCTCGAGGACCCGACGTTCCGCGGCAAGGTCGCCGTCGCGGCCGGTCGGCCGATCGGCGTCGGCGACGTGTGGGACAACTACCGGGGGGTCCACGCGCTCAACATCGCGACCTGCATCTCGTGCAACCTCTGCGCGTTCTCCTGCCCCGACATCTGCATCGAGATGGTGACCGTCGCGGGCGGCGACCCCAAGCACCCGAAGAAGTGCCCGCAGATCGACTACGGCAAGTGCAGCTACTGCGGGTTCTGCTCCGACGCCTGCCCCGAGGGCTGCCTGACGATGACCACGCGCTACGAACTGTCGGTCACGAAGCGCGCGGAGATGGTCTATCCGCCCGAGCGCCTCCACGAGGTGTTCCAGCGCAAGCTGCCGATGAACCCGATCCGGCTGGAACGGCCGGCGAACGAGGACAACATCCTGCTCGACGCCCCGCTCTGCATCGGCTGCAATGCCTGCGCGCGGGACTGCCCGACCAAGTGCATCACGATGCTCGACGTGGCGAAGCCGACGCCGAAGCCCGGGGAGAAGCTCCCGCGCCGCATCTGGAAAGAACCGGTCGTGAACGACTCCGACTGCGTGCGCTGCGGCACGTGCATCAGCGTCTGCCCGAAGGAGTGCCTGTTCTGGGGGACGCACAAGTGATCCTCGAGGAAGCCGCGTTCGTCGCCCTCGGGGGAGTGGCCATCGCCACCGCGCTGCTCGCGCTCCTCGTCCGCGAGCTGGTCCACACGATCCTCTGGGTCGCGGTCTTCTTCGTCGACCTCGCCGCGATCTACTTCCTGCTCGAGGCGCCGTTCCTCGGGGTCCTCCAGCTCGGGGTCTACGCCGGGGCGGTCACGATCCTCCTCCTCTTCGGGGTCATGGTCACCCGCAAGCGGATCTTCTCCCGCGAGGCCGCCACGGGGATCGGCCCCGTTCCGCTCGCCCTCGCCCTCCTCGTCATCGTCCTTGTCGGCACCGCCGCGAGCGTCGTCCCGTCCTCGGCCCAGCCGATCCGGCCCTACGATGTCACGGACCTCTCCTCCACCCTCTTCGTCACCGACGGCGGCTGGCTGCTGCTGCTCGGGCTCACGATGATGGGCGCGCTCGCGGGAGCGATCTACCTCGTCCGGGAGGGCCGCGAGTGACCGCGATCCCCCCCGTCGACTTTTTGGCCCTGTCGGCGATCCTCCTCGGGATCGGGCTGTTCGGGATCCTGACGCGACGCAATTTCATCCTGCTCCTGATCTCGATCGAGATCGCGATGAACGCCGCGATCCTCAACTTCGTCGTCTTCGCGGCCTACTCCGGGACCGGCGGCGGGATCGGGGGGCAGGCCGTCGCCGTCGTGCTCGTCGGCCTGGCCGCGACCGAGGTCGCCGTGGGACTGGCCATCGTCCTCGCCCTCAACCGCGTCCGCGGCTCGATCAACGTCGCCGAGGCGACGACGCTCCGGCAGTAGGGGACCATGGGCGCGCTCGACTTCCTGTTCGGCTGGGCGTTCCTCGTCCCGCTCTTCCCGGCGCTCGCGTTCGTGCTCGTCGGGCTCGGCGGCACCCGCATGAAGCGCTTCGAGTGGGGCGGCTGGGTCGCCGTCGCCCTGTCGTTCGCCGCGATGGTCGTGGGGGTCCTCATCGGCGTCGGGGAGATGCTCAGCCCGGGGACCTACACCGACACCAGCACGGTCTGGCTCACCGTCCCGGGTCCCGTCGGCCCGTTCCCGAACGGATTCTCGCTCGTCATGGGAACGCTCGTCGACCCGGTGAGCGCGCTGATGCTCATCGTGGTCACCGTGGTCGGATTCCTGGTGATGCTGTACTCGATCGGGTACATGCACCACGACCACGGCCTCCCCCGCTACTACGCCGAGCTCTCGCTGTTCCTGACGGCGATGATCGGCCTGGTCCTGTCGGACAACCTCCTCGAGTTCTTCCTCTTCTGGGAGCTCGTCGGGGTCTGCTCGTACTTCCTCATCGGGTTCTACTACGAGAAGCCGAGCGCGGCGTCCGCGGCGAAGGAGGCGTTCCTCGTCACCCGGGTCGGCGACGTGCTGTTCCTGCTCGGGGTGTTCATCTACTTCGCCACGTACGCCCTCGCCGGCGGTGGCGCGGGCTGGGCGGCCGCCGGCTTCAAGTTCGCGAGCGGCAACGGGCCGTTTTTGGGCTCGCTCGTGACCGGCGCGAGCTCGCCGACGCTGACGGTGGCGGGCCTCATGATGCTCGCCGGCGCGGCGGGAAAGAGCGCGCAGTTCCCCCTGCACGTCTGGCTGCCGGACGCGATGGAGGGGCCGACCACCGTCTCCGCGCTCATCCACGCGGCGACGATGGTCGCGGCGGGCGTCTACCTCCTGGCGGTGACGAGCCTCTTCCTCGGCTTCACGCCGACGGACCAGCTGGCGATCGTGGCCGTCGGCGGGTTCACGACGTTCTTCGCCGCCACGATGGCCGTCGTGCAGCCCGACATCAAACGGGTCATCGCCTACTCGACGATCAGCCAGCTCGGCTACATGGTCCTCGCCGTCGGGGCGGGGTTCACGATGGTCGGGATGTTCCACCTGTTCACCCACGCCTTCTTCAAGGCCCTCCTGTTCCTCGCCGCCGGCTCGGTCATCCACGCCGTCGGGACCCAGGACCTGTTCAAGATGGGCGGGCTCCGCAAGCACATGCGCGTCACCTACGTGGCCTTCCTGGTCGGGGCGCTCTCGCTGTCGGGCATCCCGCCGTTCGCCGGCTTCTTCTCGAAGGACGACGTCCTCGCCTCCGTCTACTCCCAGCTCGGCGCGCACCCGGCGTACTGGCCGTTCTTCCTCCTGGCCCTGGGGGCCGTCTTCCTCACGGGGTACTACATCTTCCGCGCCTTCTTCCTCGCCTTCCACGGCGACCGGCCGCGCGACGCGGCGCTGCCCGCGGCCCATGAGGGCCCCTGGGTGATGCGCGTGCCCCTCGTCGTCCTCTCGGCGCTCGCCGTCCTCGCCGGGCTCTTCGTCTTCGCCCCGCCGTTCGCCCACCTTTTGGCCCCGGGCTTCACGGTGGGCGGGATCGCACCGGCCCTGCAGGGGGTCGCGCTCGGCGCGAACGTCCCGCCGGTGTACGGGACGACGGACCTCGCGCTGTCGGCCGTTTCGGTCGCCCTCGCCGGCGGCGGGGTACTGACCGCCTGGCGACTCTGGGGCAACGGGCGCGTCTACGCCCTCCCCGAGGGCTCGCCCGCCGCACCGGTCCGCCGGCTGCTGCTGAACCGGTACTACATGAAGGTCGGCTACGACTGGATCGGGCAGCGGGCGGTCTACTCGGTCGCGCGCGCCGCCGACTTCTTCGAGCAGTTCGTCATCGACGGAACGATCCGGGGGATCGAGGGGACCTTCGCCCGGATGTCGGACGGCCTGCGGCGGATCCAGACGGGCGTCGTCTCCGACTACGCCGCCTACGTCGTGACGGGCGTCATCGGCCTGCTGCTCCTCCTGCTGTTCCTCGGTCCGTGGATCGTGACGGCCCTCGGGGGAGGATAGGCGCATGTTCCCGATCATCTCGTTCACCCTCGCGACCCTGCTCGTCGGCACCCTCCTCACGTTCGCCGCCGGCCGCTGGGCCCGCTGGGTCGCGCTCCTCACCTCGGTCGTCTTCCTGGGCGAGGCGTCGATCATGCTCCTCGGCTTCACGGGCCTCCCGCAGTTCGGCCCGGGCGGGCCGGGGTTCGCCCTGGGCGAGAGCCACCCCTGGATCAGCCTCGGCTGGCTCACGATCAACTACACCGTCGGGCTCGACGGCATCAGCCTCGTCCTCGTCCTCCTCACCGCGTTCCTCCAGATCGCGACGGTGATCTACTCCTGGGAGGAGTCGAAGCGGCCGTCGGCGTGGTTCGGGCTCGTCCTGCTGACGTGCTTGGGATGCCTCGGCGTCTTCGTCGCCCTGGACATCCTGCTGTTCTTCCTGTTCTGGGAGGCCGTCCTCGTCCCGATGTTCTTCCTGATCGCCCACTGGGGCGGTCCGCGGCGACGCTACGCGGCGCTGAAGTTCTTCATCTACACCCACGTCGCGAGCGTCGTGATGCTCGTCGCGCTGTTCGCGATGGCGTTCTACTCCGGCGCGGCGTCGTTCGACTTCCCCGCCCTCTACGCGGCGACGCACGGGCTCGCCGCGACGACGCAGGTGTTCCTCGCCCTCGCGCTGTTCTTCGGCTTCGGAGTGAAGTTCCCGGTCGTCCCGTTCCACACGTGGCTGCCGGACGCGCACGTCGAGGCCCCGACGGGCGGCTCGGTGCTGCTGGCCGGGCTGCTGCTCAAGCTGGGCGGCTACGGGCTCATCCGCTGGGTCGTCGAGCTCCTGCCCCAGGGGATCTCGCTGATCGCACCCGTCCTCTACGTCGTCGCCATGGTCTCGATCGTCTGGGGCAGCGTGGTGTCGCTCTCCCAGCGGGACCTCAAGCGGATGGTCGCCTACTCCTCGATCAACCACATGGGCATCGTCCTGCTCGCGATCGCCGTCCACTCCCCGGTGGGCCTCATGGCCGCGGTCCTGCTGATGTTCGCGCACGGGATCGTGAGCGGGCTTTTGTTCATGGTCTCGGGGAGCGTGCACCACACCTACGGCACGCGGGACATCCCCTCGGTGGGAGGGATCACGCCGCGGACCCCGATGCTCGCGACGATGATCATGGTCGGCTCCCTCGCCTCGCTCGGGCTGCCGGCGCTCATCAGCTTCCCGGCGGAGTTCACCGCGCTCCTCGCGACCTGGGACCGCCTGGCCTACTGGGTCGTCATCCCGCTCGTCCTCCTGGTGGTGACGGCGGCGTTCTACCTGTGGATGATGCAGCGGCTGCTGTTCGGTCCGTCCAAGGGCGGACCGGAGGTCGTCCATGACCTGCCGTTCTACGAGGGCGCCGGGATGGCGATCCTGGTCGCCCTCACCGTCCTCTACGGCATCCTCCCCGGGCTCTTGGTGAACGTGATCGTGCAGTCGCCGGTGACGGGGCCGTTCCCGTAAGGGGGGGTAACGACGTCCGCGCTCCCCGTCCTCGCGTTCCTCCCCGAGGCCGTCCTCCTCGCCGCCGCGCTGACCGTCTTCGCCCTCGACGTGGTCGGCGTGCGCCGGCTCGAGATCCTGGGCGGCGTGGCCGTCGCCGGGCTGCTCGCGTCGCTCACCCTCGTCCTCGCGGACCTCGGGTTCGCCCCGCTGGCCGCCCTGCGGACCCTCCCGGCGGCGAACGTGGACGTGATCCCGGCGACGAGCGCCCTCTTTTCGTTCACGAGCCTCGGCCTCGTCTTCGAGGGGATCTTCCTCACCGCGGCGCTCCTCGTCGCCCTCGCCTCCCTCTCCCGCCCCTCCGACGAGAAGGGGGCGGCCGTCTTCTTCGGCCTGCTGCTGCTCGCGACCCTCGGGATGACCCTCGCCGCCATCGCGGCGGACCTCATCTTCCTCCTCCTCGCGGTCGAGGTGGTGGGGATCTCGACCTACCTATTGGTCGGCTATCCCCGCCGCGACCCCCGCGGGCTCGAGGCGGCGATGAAGTTCTACATCGTCGGGGCGCTGTCGACGGCGCTCTCCTTCTTCGGCGCGTCGCTGCTCTTCGGCGCGTACGGATCGACCAACCTGGTCGTCCTCTCCCAGGCGACGGGCACTGTCGGCTACCCGGCGCTCGCGCTCGCCGGCTACGGCCTGCTCATCGCCGGGCTCGGGTTCAAGCTGACCCTCGTGCCGTTCCACGCCTGGGCCGTCGACGTCTACGACGGCGCGCCGACCGACGTCACGGCGTTCCTGGCCGGAGGGTCGAAGAAGGTCGGGCTCGTCGCGTTCTTCCTCCTGTTCATCGGGCCGGTGAGCCTCGTCGTCGTGCGGCCGCTCACCTGCGTCGGCGGCGTGTGCCCGACGCCGTTCGACTTCGCCCCCACGCTCCAGCTCGCCCTCGGGGTGGTCGCGGTCGTGACGATGACCGTGGGCAACGTGCTCGCGCTCCTCCAGCGGGAGATGAAGCGGATGCTCGCCTACTCGTCGATCTCCCAGGCCGGCTACATGCTCCTCGGGATCGCCGTCGGGACCGCCCCGGCGATCGCCGGGGCGACGTTCCAGGTCCTCGGCCACGTGTTCATGAAGTCCGGGGCGTTCCTCGTCGTCGCGGCCGTCGCCGGTCTGGGGGTCGGGCCCCTCATCGACGACTGGAGGGGCCTGGGGCAGCGGCGGCCGATCCTCGCGACGGCCTTCGCGCTGATGCTGCTCTCCCTCGCCGGGATCCCGCTCACCGTCGGGTTCCTCTCGAAGTTCGTCCTGTTCAGCGCCGCCGTGGAGGCCCAGGGCTACTTCGTCTGGCTCGCCGTCGCGGGGGTCCTCAACAGCGCGCTGTCGGTCTTCTACTACGCGCGGGTCCTCAAGGTGATGTACGTGGACCCCTCCCCGGAGCAGGTCCCCGCGCCCCCGGCCCTTCCGCTCGGGGGGATCGGATATGCCCGGGCCGCGGCGATCGCGATCGCCGTCGTGGCGATCGTCGCGCTCGGCGTCGACCCGCAGCCGGTCCTCGGCGGGCTCCAGTCCGCGGCGAACCACTTCGTCCTCACCGGCCCCTGACGACGATGGACGCCTACGACGTCGTCGTGGTCGGGGCGGGACCCGCGGGCAGCCTGGCGGCGCGGTTCGCCGCGCAGGGGGGCGCCCGGACCCTCCTCGTCGACCAGCGGAGCGAGCTCGGTTTCCCGGTCCAGTGCGGGGAGTTCCTGCCGGCCCCGCACGAGCTCAAGGACCTCTTCGCCTGCCCCGAGGTCATCGATGAGGCGTTTCGCATCCCGCCGGGCACCGTGGAACGGACCGTGGCGCGGATGAGCTGTGTCGCGCCGACCGGCCGCCGGTACACGTTCCCGCTCGACGGGGTATCGGTCAGCCGCCGGGCGTTCGACGCGGCGCTCGCGCGGGCGGCGGAGTCCGCCGGCGCCGAGCTGCGGTACCCCGCGGGGGTCACGCGCGTCCGGGACGACGTGGTCGAGTTCGCGCGCGGCGGCCCGGTGCGCGCCCAGGTCGTCGTCGGGGCCGACGGGCCGCTCTCCACCGTCGCGCGGGGAACGGGCTTCGCCCTGCCCCGGACGCTCTTTCGGATGATCACCGCGACGGCGGACGGGAACTTCCCCCCCCAGATCGACCTCTTCTTCGGCCCCGTCGCCCCCGGCGGCTACGCCTGGACGATCCCGAAGGCCGGGGGCGCGAACGTCGGGCTCGGGGTGAGCGGGGCCACGCCCGGCACCAGCCTCAGGCAGCTCCTCGACCGATTCCTACAGCACGAGGGGCTCGGCCCCGCGCGGGCCCCCACCCGCTGGTGGGTTCCCATCGGAGCCCCCCCGGCGAGCGCCGTGCGGGGACGGGCGCTGTTCGCCGGGGACGCGGCGAACCTCGTGATGGCGACCAACGGCGGCGGGATCCCCACCGCGATGATCTCCGGGCGGGACGCGGGCGTCGTGGCGGCGGAGCATGTCCGCGCCGGACGGCCGCTCGCGGAGTACGACCGCCTCCTGCGGGCCCACCTGACCGGGCCGCTCGACCGGGCCCACCGCATCCAGCGCCTGACCGACCGGGTCGTCCGCCACGACCTCCTGTTGGCCTTGGGGATGCGCTATATCGGCGCCCGCGGTCTGGATGAGGTGATGCGCCTGCGCTGGCCGGCGCACCTCGGGAGGAACTCCTGACCGCACCCGCCCCGGAGCCCGAACCGCCGCTCGAGGTCCTCGTCAGCCGGACCCTCGGCGCGGACACCACCGGGGCCCTGGCCGAGCTTCTCCCCGAGCTCGCGGCGGACCTCGCGTCGATCGACCTGCGGCTGCACAGCGTCCTCCATGCCCAGTACCCCCAGCTCACCGAGGCGGCCGCCTACGC
The DNA here is from genome assembly GCA_021812305.1 of Thermoplasmata archaeon. Classification (GTDB taxonomy): domain Archaea; phylum Thermoplasmatota; class Thermoplasmata; order Lutacidiplasmatales; family UBA184; genus Lutacidiplasma. The sequence continues at coordinate 2,161 of JAKAOB010000009.1, read as the reverse complement.
CTGCAGCACGGGGGGAAAGAGGGTCCGGCCCCTGCTGATGGCCGTCACCCACCGCGCCCTCGGCGCGAGCGCGACGGAGCCGATCCATTCGCTCGCGGCGGCCTTCCAGCTCATCCACACGGCCTCGCTCGTCCACGACGACGTCATCGACCACGCCGAGCAGCGACGGGGGCGGCCGTCGATGCCGCGCGCCTTCGGCCTGCCCGCGGCGATCGTCACGGGCGATTTTCTCTTCGTCCGCGCCTTCGAGCTCGCCGCGGAGTACCCCCCGTCGATCATCCTGCGCTGTGGCGAGTCCTGCGCGGACCTGGTCGAGGGGGAGGTCCTCCAGGACACGAGCCGGTTCGACCTCACCACGGGCCGCGAGCACTACTTCCGGGTCATCGAGCGCAAGACCGCCGCGATCGTGGCGGCGGCGCTGGCGAGCGTCGCGGAGATCGCCGGCGCGCGGGACGACGTCGTCAACGCCTGCCAGGCGTACGGCCGGAGCGTCGGCGTCGCCTTCCAGATCCGGGACGACCTGTTGGACGTCTTCGGGGACCCGGACCTCCTCGGAAAGCCCCTCTACTCCGATTTTAGGGAGGGGAACCCCACCCTCGTCTCGCTCGAGGCGTACCGGCACCTCGATGCGGCGGACCGGACGGAGTTCGAGCGGCTGTTCTCGCTGCGCCGCAAGCAACCGGGCGACCTCTTGCGGCTGCGGACCCTCGCCGAGTCGACCGGGGCGCCGGCGCTCGTCGCCGGCGAGGCGTCCCAGTGGGCCGAACGCGCCGTGCGGGCGCTGGACCCCCTCGGCCCGTCGCCGTACCGTGCCCTCCTCGAGCGCATCGCCCGGGGCGTCGCCGAGCGGCGCTTCTGAGCCGCCGCTCCAGCGAAACCTACTTGTTCGGTCGACGGGCATCGTTCCGTCCCCGAGACCCCCGTGACGCACTCCACCGCCGCGCACCGTTCCTCCGCCGCCGCCGACGGGACGGTCGGCCACCTCCCCCCGCGCTGGACCCCGACACCGGTCGTCCCGAGCCTTCCGATCGGTGTCGCCGTACTGGCGGTCCTCATCGCGATCGCGGGGCTCGTCGTCCTCCTCGCGGGGATCCTCTACCTCCTCAGCGCCTACTTCACGAGCCTCGTCCCCGCGACCCTGCTCATCGTGCGCAGCGTCGACCCGATCGGCGCCGTGGTCCTCGTCGTCCTCGGGGCGATCCTGCTCTCGGTCGCGACGGCGCTGTGGCGGCTCGAGGCCTGGGCGCTCTGGACGACCGTCGTCGCGCTGTTCCTCGCCGTGGCGTACCTGTTCTTCACGGCCTCGATCACCGTCCTGTTCCTCCTGCTCCTGCTCCTGTTCATCTATCTCCTGACCGTCCGCCACCACTTCTTCTGATGCGGGTCCTTCTCGCCCAGCTCGCGCCGGAGCGGGGGGATCTCTCGGCGAACCTCGAGCGCATCGAGCGCGTCCTCGCCTCGGCCCCGAGCGACCTGGCCGTCTTCCCCGAGCTCTTCCTCTCCGGCTACCTCGTCGGCGACGCGGTCCATCGTCTCGCCGTGCGCCCCGGGGACGCGAACTGCCAACGGCTGAGCGCGGCCGCGCAGCGGCACCGTGCGGCGATCGCCGTGGGGGCCCCCGTGGCCCTCGAGCGCCCCGGGGAGGTGGCCAACGCGGTCCTGCTCGCGACGCCCGACGGACGGCTCGTCCATCAGGTCAAGCGCTATCTCCCGACCTACGGCCCGTTCGAGGAGGGCCGCGTCTTCTCGCCCGGCGATCTCAGCCGCGCCCGATCGGCGAGCGCGGGCCGCATCGGCCTCGCGATCTGCTACGACGCGTTCTTTCCCGAGGTGGCCCGGGAGCTGGCGCTCGACGGCGCCGCCCTGCTCGTCTACGTCTCGGCGTCTCCGGTGACCTCGCGACGCCTGTTCGAGCGGATCCTGCCCGCGCGGGCGATCGAGAACGCCCTCGGCGTCGTCTACGTCAACCGGGTCGGCGTCGAGGACGGCCTCGTCTTCGGCGGCGGCTCCGGGGTCTGGGACCCGCGCGGCGAGCCGGCCGAGCTCGAGCCGCTCGCGCTCCAGCGCCGGGCACCGGAAGAGGAGCTGTTCGCGGCCGAGGTCGACCTCACCGAAGCCGAGCGGTGGCGCCCCTTCCGCCCCGTGCTCCGCGACGTCGCGG
>JAKAOB010000093.1 GCA_021812305.1 Thermoplasmata archaeon | reverse complement strand
CCGGCGAGAACGGCACGTGGAACAGGACGACGGCGTAGGTCAGCGCCACGGAGACGGTCGCGAGGGAGACGAGGATCGGAACGATCCCCCGGCCGAAGTAGAGGGCGAGGCGGTTCGCGGGCGAGACGAGGAGGTGCTCCATCGTCCCCAGCTGCTTTTCGTTGTCCGTGGTCTGGCAGACCGAGAAGACCGACGAGTAGGTCACCGTCGCGACGGCGTTGCCGACGACGACGTACGCGACCGACGACAGCGGGTTCTGGGCGAGCTGCGCGACGAACGCGAAGAAGATCATCTGGGTGAGCGGGATGACGAACACCGTCCCGAGGACGAAGTCGATCCGCATGAACCCGAGGCTCATGCGGGGGGCGAAGATCGCGTTGACCCAGAAGGTCCTCCAGAACGACGGGCGCAGGTTCGCGGTCACGGGCTACCAGTCCTTCAGATTGCCGACCTCGAGGACGTGCTTTTCCACCCGGGAGAAGACCGTACCCGCGATCGCGAGGTAGGCCGCCGTCGTCGCGACGGCGCCGACGAGGTCCCCCCAGAACCCCCAGCTGAGCCCCTGGTAGCCGGGGATCGCGAGCACGCGGAGGGCGTCGAGCGCCCAGGTCGGAGGGAAGAGGAGGGAGATCGGGTTCGACCAGAACGGGAGGAGCACGATCGGGAACATGCAGCCGGTCCCGACGTAGAAGGCGAACTCGCCGATGTTCTGGATGAAGCCGGCGTACCGGGTGTAGACATACGCCGCCGAAAAGACGATCCCGACGGCGGCGAGCGAGAGGATGACGAAGACGAACAGCAGCACGAACTCGAGCGGGTGGGCCAGCGGCAGCGGGCGGCCGTAGGCCACGGCGACGACGGCGAAGACGATGGCCCCGCCGAACAGCCCGCTGATCGTGTTCCAGATGACCCGGCCGAGCACGACGTAGAGGTACGGGGTCGGCGCGGTGAGCGTCGGCTCCAGCGTGCCGAGGTTGCGGTCCTGCCCGGTCGCCCAGCCGCTCCCGTAGAGCGTCTGGCCCCACATGCTCATCATCCCGGCCCCCAGGATGGCGTAGAGGACGAGCGTCGCGCTGGTCCCTTGGAAGAGCATGAACGAGACGAGTCCGAAGATCACCGGGGCGATCATGCTCGGGATGAGCCACTGCGGGTCCGCGAGGAACGTCAGGATCGCCAGGCGCAGCGACGCGGTGAGCGAGCGGAGGCGCGAGTAGGACCGTGCCGCCATCTACGCCGCCTCCTCTTCGACGAGGTCGAGGTAGATGTCTTCGAGGCTGGTCCGCCGCTCGCGGATCGCGAGCTCGGGATGGCCGGAGAGGCTCGCCTGGATCGCCGGGGGGGTGAGCTCGGTGGTGCGGACCCGCAGGGTGTAGCGCGTGCGGGGGCCGAACTCCTCGTACTTGAGGCGCGAGACCCCGGGCAGCTGGCGCAGCGCGTTCACCTCGGCATCCTCGAACCCGTAGCCCTCGACCTCGAGGGTCCGGTCGCCGCCCACGAGGCGGCGAAGGCCCTGGACCGTGTCCTTCGCGACGATGCGACCCCGCGAGAGGACGGCGATCCGCTGGCAGAGCTCCTCCGCCTCGAACATGTAGTGGGTGGTGAGGAAGATCGTCACCCCGTCGGCGACCAGGCTGCGCACGAGCTTGCGCGTCTCGCGCGCGCTCTTCGGGTCGAGACCGATCGTCGGCTCGTCCAGGAAGAGCATCACCGGGCGGTGGAGGATCCCCCGGGCGATGTGGAGCTTCTGCTTCATGCCCCGCGAGTACTCCTCGACCCGACGGTCGGCGGCGTCCGCGAGCCCGACCCGCTCCAGGACCTCCTCGATCCGGCGGGACCGCTCCGCCGTGGGGACCCCGTAGAGGTCGGCGAAGTACCGCAGGTTCTCCCGCGCGTTCACGCGGTTGTAGAGCCCGCGCTCGCCCCCGAGCACGAGCCCGATCTGGGGACGGAGGCGGGCCGCGTCCCTCACGACGTCGAGGCCGAGGACCTCGGCGGTCCCCTCCGTCGGGATCAGCAGGGTCGAGAGGATCTTCGTGAGGGTGGTCTTCCCCGCGCCGTTCGGGCCGAGGAGGCCGAAGATCTCGCCGGGATCGACCTCAAGATCGACGCCCTTCAGGGCCTCGGTCCGGACGACCTCATTGAAGAGGAATCCCTTGCGGGACTCGAACGCGCGGCGGATATTGCGGGTGCGGATGGCCGGTGAGGGGGACATGGAGCCACGAGGAGGGCGAGGACCGGGCCACTACTACTAATATATTCGCGGCGAAGAGAATCCCCTACGCTCCGCTCCCCCGATCCGGTGGAACGGGCCGGTGTCCCTGCGATTCCCCGAGCCACCCTAGGCAAAGGTCGCCGCGCGGGGGGGAACGGCCGCGGGCGGCCGGTAGCCCGTCGGTTCGGTCGGAAGGCCCCCGACGGGGGGTCTCCCCGGAACGCGGCCGCGAAGGAGGTCGCGCCGTCGGCCCGGGAGGCGGCCGTTTCCTCCCGGGGCGAGGCCGTCCGCTGAGACCTCGCCTTCAACGTTATATCGGAACCGTCGCTCGCGTCGCGCGGGATTCATCGTTGGCGGACGCGACGACGTCTTCGGGCGCCGCCTCCTCCTCCGTTCCCGTGGACCTGTCGCCCGAGAAGCTGCCGGACCTCTACCGCATCATGGTCCTCGCCCGGGTCATGGACGAGCGGTGCCTCAGCCTGCAGCGACAGGGCCGGATCGGGTTCTACGTCCCCCTGCAGGGGCAGGAGGCGGCCCAGGTCGCGTGTGCCTGGGCCCTGGACGCCGCGGACTGGATCTTTCCCGCGTACCGCGAGCTGGCGGTCGCGCTCGTCCGCGGGGTCCCCGTCAAGCTGCTCCTGGACCAGTTCATCGGCAACTCCGGCGACGAGATGAAGGGCCGGCAGATGCCGAACCACTACGGCTACCGGCGGTTCAACTTCGTCACCGCCTCGAGCCCGGTCGGCACGCAGATCAGCCAGGCGGTCGGCACGGCGATGGCCGCGCAACGGAGGGGAGATGCGATCTGCACGATCGCGTTCTTCGGGGACGGCACCACCAGCTCGAACGACTTCCACGCGGGCCTGAACTTCGCCGGGGTCTTTCGCACCCCGACGATCTTCTTCTGTCAGAACAACCAGTGGGCGATCTCGCTCCCCCGGGAACGCCAGACGGCGAGCGAGACCCTCGCCGGCAAGGCCGCCGCCTATGGGTTCCCCGGTGTCGTGGTCGACGGGACGGACGTCCATGCCGTCCACCGGGTGGTGCGCGAGGCCCGCCGCCGCGCGCTCGCGGGCGAGGGCCCGACGCTCATCGAGGCCCAGGTGTACCGGTTGGGGCCGCACTCGACCTCCGACGACCCGCGGCGCTACCGCAGCGATGCGGAACTCGCCCAGTGGAAGGAGCGCGACCCGATCGCCCGCCTCAAGCACGAGCTCCTCGGCCTCGGGGTCCTCTCCGATGCCACCGACCAGAAGGTCTGGGACGCGGCGAAGGAGCTCGTCGCCTCCGCGCTCAAGGACGCCGAGGCGACCGCCCCGGTCGACCCCCGGTCGATGTTCGATGATGTCTTTGCCCGGCTCCCCCCGCGTCTGGAGGAGGAGCGGCGGGCGTTCGAGCTGTTGCTGACGGAAGGAGTGGTACGGCCGTGACCGAGCTCACGATGGTCCAGGCGATCAACCGGGCGATGTACGAGGCGATGCGCGCCGACCCGAACGTCCTCGTCCTGGGGGAGGACGTGGGGGTCAACGGCGGGGTCTTCCGGGCGACGGAGGGGCTCCAGAAGGAGTTCGGGGCGGAGCGGGTCATCGACACCCCGCTCTCCGAGACCGGGATTGTCGGAACGGCCGTCGGGATGGCGCTCTACGGGCTCAAGCCGGTCGCCGAGATCCAGTTCGTCGACTTCATCTATCCGGCGTTCGACCAGATCGTGAGCGAGATCGCCAAGTTCCGCTACCGCTCCGGCGGGCAGTACCCGTGCCACGTCGTCCTCCGATCCCCGTACGGCGGAGGGATCAAGGGCGGGCTGTACCACTCCCAGAGCCCGGAGGCGTACTTCGCGCACACCGCCGGTCTCAAGGTCGTCATCCCGTCGACCCCGGCCGACGCGAAGGGGCTGCTGCTCAGCGCCATCTTCGACGAGGACCCGGTCCTGTTCCTCGAGCCGAAGCGCATCTACCGTTCGGCCACCGGGGAGGTTCCCGACGGGGACCACCGTGTGCCGATCGGCCGCGCGGCGACGGTCCGCCCCGGCACCGAGGTCTCGGTCTTCGCCTACGGCGCCATGATCCCGCCGGCGGTCCAGGCCGCCGAGACCCTCGCCGGCGAGGGGATCTCCGCCGAGGTCGTGGACCTGAGGAGCCTCGTGCCGCTCGATGAGGCGGCCGTCCTGGCCTCCGTCGAGAAGACCGGCCGCGCGGTGATCGTCCATGAGGCGCCGCGGTTCTGCGGCTTCGGGGCCGAGCTCTCCGCGATCCTCGCCGAGAAGGCGCTCTACTCGCTCCGGGCCCCCGTCGTCCGGGTGACCGGCTACGACACGCCGTTCCCGTACGCGCTCGAGAACCTGTACCTGCCCGGCACGGACCGCATCGTGCACGCCGTGCGCGCGACGGCCCGGGCGGCGTAGCGGAGGCGCAGATGGTCTACGAGTTCCGGTTGCCCGATATCGGGGAGGGGGTCGCCGAGGGAGAGGTCGTCCGCTGGTTCGTCCGCGAGGGCGAGACCGTCGCCGAGGACGCTCCGCTCGTCTCCGTCCTCACCGACAAGGCGAACGTGGAGATCCCGTCGCCGAAGGCCGGCCGCGTCGTGCGGCTGCACGCCGGCGTCGGGGACAAGGTCAAGGTCGGCGGCCTGCTCGTCACGATCGAGACCGCCGAGGGCGCGACGACCGCCGTCGCGCCGGTCGCGACCATCGCGACCGCCGCCCCGGCGACGCCGACCCCGCCGGTGGCCCCGGCACCCCCCTCGGCGGCCGCCGCGCCGACCCCGGCGGCGGCCGCGCGGGTCCTCGCCACGCCGGCCGTCCGCCGTCTCGCGACGGAGCGGGGCGTCGACCTCAGCCGCATCGCGGGCACCGGGCCCGGCGGCCGGGTGACCGAGGCGGACGTGGAGTCCGCCGCCCGACCGGCGACGGCCCCCGCTGCGCCCGCACCGGTCGCACCGGCCTCCCCACCGCCGCCATCGGGGGCGACCCCGGTCCCTCCGGCCCCCCCGGCCCCCCCGGTGGCCCCGCCCGCCCCCTCCCGACCGGTGCCCCCGGCCGGGGAACCGTCATCGCGTCCCGCCCCGGCCGTGACCGTGCCGGCGGTCGCCGAGGGAGAGGTCGAGCGGATCCCGATCCGCGGCGTTCGCCGAGTGATCAGCGAGCACATGGCGACGTCGATCCACACCGCGGCCCACTTCACCTACGTGGAGGAGATCGACGCCACGGAGCTCGTCCGCCTGCGCGAGCGCATGGCCCGTCACGTCGAGAAGAAGGGCACGAAGCTGTCGTACCTCCCGTTCCTCGTGAAGGCGGTGATCGCCGGCCTCCGGGCCCAGCCGACGCTCAACGCGTGGATGGACGACGCGCGGCAGGAGCTCCTCGTCCACAAGGGCTACCACATCGGCATCGCGACCGCCGCGGCGGACGGACTTCTCGTCCCCGTGGTCCACCACGCGGACCGCCTGAGCGTGGCGGCGCTCGCCCGCACGATCCAGGACCTCGCCGAGCGAGCGCGGGCCGGAACGCTGACGCGCGGCGAGCTCACGGGAGGCACCTTCACGATCACGAGCCTGGGGGCGCTCGGCGGCGTCCTCGCCACCCCGATCCTCAACTACCCCCAGGTCGGGATCCTGGGCGTGCACAAGATCGCCCGGCGTCCCGTCGTCCGCGACGACGGCTCGATCGGCGTCGCCGAGATGATGAACCTCTCGGTGTCCCTCGACCACCGGGTCCTGGACGGGATCGTGGGCGCGCAGTTCCTCGCCGTGGTCAAGGCGAACCTCGAGGACCCGCACCTCCTCTTCTCGGACCTCGCATGAGCTCGGGCGACGCGCTCGTTCCGCTCGCGTACGACCCGACGGAGCTCGACCGTACCCTCCCGGGCTGGCGGCGGACGCTCGTCGACGGGTACCGCTGGATGCTCCTCGCCCGCGCCCTCGACCGGCGCATGCTCGGGCTCCAGCGCCAGGGGCGCGTCGGGTTCTACGGCGCCGCGACCGGCCAGGAGGCCGTGAACGTCGGCGCGGCGCTCGCGCTGACCCCGGACGACTGGGTCTTCCCGGGTCTGCGCGAGCAGCTCATCGCGCTCGTCCGCGGTCACCCCCTCGCCACGTACGCCCACCACCTCTTCGCGACGGACCTCGACCCCGCGCGCGGACGCCAGATGCCCTGCCACCCGACGGCGCGGGACGTCCGCTACGTGTCGATGTCGAGCGTGATCGGCACGCAGATCACCCAGGGCGTCGGCTGCGCCTACGCGCTCAAGGCCAAGCGCCAGCCCGGGACCGTCCTCGCCTTCTTCGGGGACGGCGCGACGAGCGCGAACGACT
>JAKAOB010000092.1 GCA_021812305.1 Thermoplasmata archaeon | reverse complement strand
CCCGCCCGAGGGCGGGGCTTCAACGGCCGCGGAAGGGATCGACCCTTCCCTCGGCTGAAAGGGGTTACAGCTGCTCCTGGGGGAGCGGGGGAACACACGGCAGGTACATGCTCGAAGTCACCTCCGAGGTCGCGGGCGGAGAACTCGGCTATAAGGCTTCCGGGGAGGAACCCCCGTTCGACCCGTAGATATACGCCACGCACTTGTGAGGGTCTATGCGCATCAAACTAAGAATCCTTAGAACGTCCGCCGTGACGGAAAAATCGTCTCATTCCGCCGGATTCGGAGAGCCGGGGCGCGCGAGGCCGTGGCACGGAAGCAGAACTCCCCGCGCGGACCGGTCCGACGGCGGCCCCGTCCGTCCCGGTCGGGGGCCCGTCGTCCACGGCTACCGTCGGCGGATCTCGACCTGATCGCCGGACCAGTCGAACGCGAGGCGCGGGCGGGGCCGCCAGACGCGGCGGCGGTCGTACAGCGCGCCCGCGAGCAGCGGCAGCCCGATCGACGCGTCGACGTGGGCCATCGCGCGGGTCGCGGTCCGCGAGATCTTCCCCCACGACTGCGCCTCGTCGAGCGTGCTCCCGGACAGCCCGCCCCAGTGGGGCACGTCGGTGGTGAGCTGGAGGGCGTAGTAGTGCCCTTCCCCCTCCCGGCCGAAGGCGTAGTTCGCCATCACGATGCCGTCATTGATCCAGTTCTTCGGGGTCCCCCCGCCGATGTAGATGACGGCCGTCCGCGGGGAATGGGCGAGGATCTGCACGAGCTCGAAGTTGTCGCGGACCGCGTCCAGGATGAAGCGGTCGGACCGCCCGCGGTTCGCCTGGTAATAGAGCGTGAGCCCGATCCCGATCGAGCTGTCGATCAGCGCGGGGGAGAAGACGGGGACCCCGCGCCGGGCCGCCGTCGCGAGGATCGACGCGGGGTCGTCGAACTGCTCGCCGAGGAAGCCGAGGAACTCCCGGGACGAGGCCGGCCGACGGGGAAAGCGCTCGGTGAGGGCCCCGATCGCCCGGTCGGTCTCCTCGAACTTGAGCTCGTCGACGTAGGTATCGTAGATGCGGTCGAGATAGAGGTCACGGAGCCGAACGTCGTCGGCCGTCGGCGAGCCCATCCAGTGACGCCCTCCGATCGTCTGGTAGATGTCCTGGTAGAGGACCGCCCCGGTCGAGACGACGACGTCGACGAGCCCCCAGTCGATGAGGTCCCGGAGGACCTTTCGGAGGCCGGCCGCCACGAGGGGGCCGGCCAGGCCGAGGAGGATCGTCGGGCGTCGCCGGTCCGTGAGCGCGTTCTCCCAGACCTCGAGGCACCGGCCCAGGTTCCGGGCCTGGATCGACGTCCGCTGGAAGGCGGTGAGGAGGTCGCCGAGCCCCCGGACCCGTTCGACGTCCACCGGGTCGACGGTCTTCGTCAGGAAGCGGCGGCGCTCGGCGGTCCGGCTCTTCGCCACGGGCCGGCCGAACCTCGACCGAGAGATAAGCGCTCGCGCCGTCGCCGTCCGCATTCCGTCTTGCCGCCGCGGGGCCGGTAAGACGGAGGCCAACGCTGTTAAGGCCCTCGCTTTAGGCCCGGCGGCATGGCCGATGGGACCGGGTTCCCCTCGCCCGTGCGCCGGGCGCTCGGCTCGCTCGCCGACGGGAGCGGACGCACCCTCGTCGTCGCGGGCCCCCCGACGAGCGGGAAGAGCGAGCTCCTCGAGGAGATCCGCAGCCAGCTCCGGGCCGACGGGGTCCAGGTCCGGGACCTGCACGGCTCCTACCGCGACCGCGAGGTCCCCTTCGGGGTGGTGGCGGCGCTCGAGGTTCCGGAGGGGCCGGGCGCCACTCCCCCGGACGGCCCCGGTGCGTTCGATGGCCCCGACCGGGAGCCGGCCGAGGCCGAACCCGCCGGGGAGGACGACGCGCCGATGGCGGCCTTCCCCTATCTGGCAGACACCCCGCCGGCCCCCCGCCGCGCGCGGGGGGAACGGCAGCGCGGGACGATCATGGGGATGGCGTACTCCGTCCGGAGCCGGGGCGTCCATGAGATGGAGCCCGGCGACTACTGGCGCACGCTCACGGCCGGGTTCCGCGACGACCCCGCCCGCCGGGTCGCGGTGCTGGTCGACGACGGCGCGCTCGCGGACGCCGAGAGCCGGCAGTACCTGCTCGCCCTTTCCGAGCGGGCCCGACTCCGCCCGTTCCTCCTCGTCCTGGTCCTGGACGTGAGCGAGCCGGGCTACGGGGCCTGGGAGGAGAAGCTCCTGGGCCGCGGCGACGTGGACTGGGTCCGGATCCCGCAGTCGAAGTCGGACCCGCGCGAGGTGGCCCGGGTCAAGCGCTCCTTCGACGCGCTGCCGGGCCCGACGCAGCGGATCTTGGCCTACGCCGCGCTCATGGGCGGGTCGGTGCCGGAGGTGAACCTCTCGCGCATCACCCGTCTATCGTTCGGCGAGCTCGCCGAGGGGCTCGTCCCCGCGGCCGAGGAGCACCTGGTCCGTGCCGAGTCCGGGCGGATATTGATCCCGCACGCCGAGTGGGCGAGCGCGATCCCCGGGTTCCTCGATCCCGAGTCCGTTCGGACGATGCACCGGGAGATCGCGCAGGCGCTCGAGGCGCTCAGCCCGGAGCCGATCTTCACGCGGCGGCTCGAGATGGCCGAGCACTTCTTCGCCTGGGATCGCGGGCCGACCGCGCTGCGCTACCTGGTCGAGGCGGCGGAGTTCAGCGAACGGCTCGGAGCGCACGACACCGTCATCGAGCTGCTCTTAAAGGCCCTGCAGTGCCTCCCGTCGCTGCCCGCGGCGGAGCGGCCCCTGACCGAGGCGGAGCTGCGGCTGTTCCTCGCGCGGGCGCTCCTCTACGCCGGCCTTCCCGACGAGGCGGAGCGGCATCTCGAGGAGGGGCTCGTCCTCGCGCTCGCGCACCGGGTCAAGCCCGAGCAGCTCGAGGACTGGCTCGAGCCGATCGTCCCGGCCGTCCTCGCCGTCGGACCCCGCCCCTCGCTCGTCACCGAAGTGGGCGAGCTCGTCGACCGCCTGCAGGACGCCGGGGTCCGCGTTCCCGAGATCCTCTTCCAGTCGGTCGCGGCGATCCTCGAGTTCGAGCGCGGGCGCGTCGACCGGGCCCGCCACGAGGCCTACCGCGCGGGCCAGACGGCCCGGCGGGTCGAGAAGGGACCGGTCCAGGCCCTCGCGCTGTCGGTGGTCGGGCTCACGCACTCGACCGGGAGCGATGCCGAGGCCCGGCTGAGCGCGCGGTTCCTGCGCTCGTCGTCCACGATGTTCGCCGGCGCCCGCCGGTTCGGTCTTCAGCAGATCGCCGAAGGATTCCGGGCCCGCCTGCTCGCGGGGCGGGGGGAGTTCGCCCAGGCCCTCGAGACCCACCAGCGCGCGGTCCAGGTCCTCCGCCGCCTCCATATCCCCGCGCTCGAACTGTCCCACCAGCTCGGGATCGCCGACATCCTCCTCGAGACCAAGCCGGACGCGCGGGCCGCCGAGGCCCTCCAGCGCGCCCGGGAGATCGTCGAGGCGCTGCACCTGGTCCCCCCCGCCTCGGCCCTGGTCCTTCTCTGGTATCTCGAAGGGCGGCAGTTCGAACTGTCCCAGGTGGAAGAGGCCGCCCGGGAGCGCTACTCCGCGCTCGCCGACCGGCCCGAGGCGTCGGTGCCGCCGGCGGTGCGCCGGCGGGCGATCGACCGCCTGATCCGCCTGGACGTCGCGACGGACCGCCTCGAGGAGGCCAAGGCGTACTTCGCCCAGCTCTCCGCCCACGACCTGGGGCTGGCCCGCAAACCGAAGTGGTCGGACTGGCTGGCCACCCTGGGCCGGGAGGCGGAGGGGCGGGTCGGCCTTCCCGACGCCGCCGGCCGCTGAGGCGCCCGCGCCGCCCGCCCCGTCTATCGGAGGAACGCCGGGAAAAGCCCCGGGTCGAGCGCGTAGAGGATCGTGGCGGCCCCGACGACGGTGAGGAGCACGACCACGAGGCGATCGAGGTGCCGCGGGGCCAGGCGGGTCCCGAGCCGGGGACCGATGAAGCACGCGGAGCCCGCCACGGTGACCAGCGCCGCGGCCGCCGCGACGCCGACCACGAGGGGGGCGATCGTCGTGACGAAGTTGATGGTGAAGATCATCGTGGTGTCGCCGAGCTCGAGGAGCAGGATCATCAGGAAGGCCGTCGAGAACGCCGAGCGCCCCGCGGGGGTCGCTCGCTCGGCCGCCGGGACGAGGACGAGGTAGGCGGCGTAGGCGATGAGGAGGACGCCGCCGCCCAGCCGGAGGTACACGACCTGGCCGCCCAGGGCGGCCAACAGCGCCGCCCCGATCGCCACGGCCAAGGTCGTGGTCAGCAGGAAGGCGAGGGCCGCGCCGCCCCAGACCTCGAGCGGATGGCGGCGGGCCGCGAGCCCGATGAGCGCGAAGTTCGTGCGGTCGAGCAGCTCCGTCGCCCCGATGACGGCGAAGACGAGGGCGAAGCTGGCCAACGGCCCCGCGACCATCGGGCGCCCGGCCTACGCGAGGTGGGTGAGGAATTCGTCGACGAGCCGGTCGCAGTAGCTGCAGCGCAGGACGACCGGCCGGCGGCGCGCGACCTCGAACTCGCTCTCGACCGGCTCGTGCTGGTTCGTGATGCAGTTCGGGTTGGGACAGCGGACGACGCCGACGATGCGATCCGGCAGGTCGACGGCCCGCTTTTCTCGGACCTTGAAGTCACGGATGATCGAGATCGTCGCCGTCGGCGCGATCAGCGCGATCGCGTTGACCTTGCGCGGCGACAGCTCCATGTTCTCCACCTTCACGATGTCCTTCCAGCCGAGCTTCTGGCTCCGGACGTGGAGCGCCACGCTCACCGTCGAGTCCTTGTCGAGCTCCCGGATCCCGATGATCCGAAGGACCTCGAGGGCCAGGCCGTTCCCGATGTGGTCGATGACCGTCCCGTTCTTGATCGGGGTGATCTTGAGCTCGCGCACCGCCGCTCCTAGCCGGCCCGGCCCGTGAGGATGAGCGAAAGGAGCGCCATCCGGACGGGCACCCCGAGGAACGCCTGACGGAAGTAGGCCGCGTGGGGGGTCCCGTCGACCTCGGGAGCGATCTCCCCGGTCCGCGGAAGCGGATGCATGACGATGAGGCGGGACTTCGCCCCGGCGAGGACCGCGTTGTCGATCCGGTAGGAGCCCGCGACCTTGGCGTACTCCGCCTCGTCCGCAAACCGCTCCTTCTGGATCCGCGTCACGTACAGGACATCGGCGTCCCGGACCGCGGAGTGGACCTGGTCGACCTCCGTCACCCGCGCGCCGGCGTCGTCGAGATGCTCGCGCACCTCGGCGGGCAGTCCCAGCGTGGACGGGGCGGAGAGGACGATCTCGGCGCCGAAGACCGAGAGCGCGTGGGCCAGCGAGTGGACCGTCCTCCCGAACTTCAGGTCCCCCAGGAAGACCACCTTGAGTCCGGAGAGGGTCCCGAACGCCTCCTGCATCGTCGCGAGGTCCAGGAGCGTCTGGGTCGGATGCTGCCCGGCACCGTCCCCGGCGTTGATCACCGGCTTGTCCGAGGCGAGCGCCGCGAGGCGGGCGGCGCCCTCGTTCGGGTGGCGGAGGATGATCCCGTCCCCGTAGCTCGAGAGCATCCGGATCGTGTCGTGCAGGCTCTCGCCCTTGCGCATCGAGCTGGCCGAGGGGTCGGAGATCGTAACGCACCGGCCGCCGAGGCGCTGAACTTCTGTCTCGAAGGAGAGCCGCGTCCGCGTCGACGGCTCGAAGAAGGCGAGCGTCACGAGCCGGTCCTCGAGCGCATGGGAGGACTTGCGCCCCTCGGCGTACGGGATCATCCGTTTCGCGGCGCGAAGGATCTCCTCGATCTCGTCCCGGGAGAGGTCCCGGATCGAGATCACGTCCCGGCCCTTGAGGCTCATTCGGCGGGCGGAGGGAGGGCCTCGCCATAATCATTGTGGGCGCGGCACCGGCCGACCTTCCGCGGCCCGGCCCGGCGCCGGCCGCGCGCGCCCCGCAACCGCTATCGGGGCCCGCGGTGCCCGCGGGCGAGGATGGCCGACCGTTCCCGGGCCCTGCGCGCGGCCGGCTTCGTGGCCCTCGTCACCGCCTGGGGGTTCAACTACCTCTTCGTCCGCTTCGGGCTCACGCTGAGCGCGCCGGTCTGGCTCGCGTTCCTCCGGGCCGGGGTCGGGGCGGCCGGGGCCCTGGCGATCACCGTGGCCGCCCGCTCCCCCCAGCGCCTCGACGGCCCGGGGCGTCGGGACGCTCTGCTGCTCGGACTGCTCAACACCGCCCTGTTCTTCGGGCTATGGACCGTGGCGGCCGGCGCGATCCTCCCCGGCGAGGTGGCGACCCTGATCTACACCTTTCCGATCTGGGTGGCCCTCCTCTCCGCGCCGATCCTCGGCCACCGCCTCGCCGGTCGCCACTGGGCCGCGATCGCAGGGGCGTTCGTCGGTGTGGCGCTGCTGTCGCAACCGTGGGGCGGGGGCGCGAACCTCGCGCCGTGGGCGCTCGGGCTGCTGCTCGCCGCCGCGATCAGTTGGGCGATCGCCACCGTCCT
>JAKAOB010000091.1 GCA_021812305.1 Thermoplasmata archaeon | reverse complement strand
CCCCGCCTCAAAGGCGTTGTGTCTTCGACGGCGGCGACGGCTCCGCCGGCAGTTCCGGAAGGTCGCCGACGCCCTCGGAGGCGCGCACCTCGTAGGTGCGCATGCCGCGGAGCAGCTCCCGGACCCAGGGCTGGCCGAAGACGACCGCGAGCGGGAGGATCGCGAGGACGACCAGGATCAGGTCGACCCAGAGGCCGGGGACCCAGCCGGCGGACGGCATGCCCAGGATGGTGGCGGCCGTGTTCGGGATGAGGACGACGGCGCTCACCAGCCCCAGGATCAGGGCGATGTAGGAGAGCCCGAGCATCCGGATGTTGGAGGTGTTCGCGAGCGCCGCGATGCGGTTCGAGACCCGGGAAAGCTCGTTCGCCGCCTCGGCGATCCGGTTCGACTCCTCGGCGTTCCTCAGGAGGATGAGGTCGCTCAGCGCGCCCCGGACCCCGGCGGCGAGCTCCTGGACCCGCGCCAGCTCCCCGAGGATCGACGGCAGCTGGTCGGCGAGGCCGGGGAAGCGGTCCCCGAAGCGGCCGCCGCACTCGGCGACGGCGACGAGCGCGCGGCCGATCTGGGCCCGCAGCGCCGCGACCCGACGCTGGAGCGCCCACACCTCCCGCAGCGGAACGGAGCGGCCGTCCTGCTGGGTCGCCGCGAGGGCCCCGTCGAGCTCCTCGACGCGCTCCAGGTAGGCCCGGGCCGCCCCGACGAACAGCTCGAAGACGCGGGCGGAATCCCCGGAGAGACCGTGGGCGGCCCCGGCGCCCGCGACCGGCGCGACCCCCTCGATGAAGCGGACGCCGGTCGCGTCGATGAACAGGCCGACCCACGCGACCGGCCCGTGCGCGTCGGGGATCCCGAAGGTGAGCAGGCTGCCCGCGCTCCCGTGGAGGGCGGGGGCGCTCGGGGCGGTGTGGGTCGGGCGACCGAGGGCCGCGAGGGCCTCGGGCAGCGTCATCGCCGCCATCGTGCCCTTCCTCCCCGACGCCGCTAGATGTCGAGGTTCGTGACCTCGACGGCGTGCTCCTGGATGTAGGCGCGGCGCGGCTCGACCTCCTCGCCCATGAGGATCGTGAACAGCTGGTTCGCCTTCTGCGCGTCGTCGACGGTGACCCGCAGGAGGCTGCGCGCCCCCGGTTTCATCGTCGTGTCCCGCAGCTGGTCGGAGTTCATCTCACCGAGCCCCTTGTAGCGCTGAAGGACGACCCCCTTCATGCCGCCCAGCTCGCCGATGTAGCGGTCCCGCTCCTCGTCGGTGTAGGCGTACTGCGACCGGGCGCCCTTCTGCACCCGATAGAGCGGGGCCTGGCCGATGTAGACGTGGCCCTCGGCGAGGAGGTCCGGCATCTTCCGGTAGAACAGAGTGAGCAGGAGCGTCCGGATGTGTGCGCCGTCGACGTCGGCATCCGTCATCAGGATGATCTTGTGATAGCGGAGCTTGCCGAGGTCGAACTCCTCGCCGATCCCGGTACCGATCGCCGTGATGAGGTTGCGGATCCCCTCGCTCTGGAGCATCCGGTCGAGGCGCGCCTTCTCCACGTTGAGGATCTTCCCCCGGAGCGGGAGGACCGCCTGGAACTCCCGGTCCCGGCCCTGCTTGGCGGTGCCGCCGGCCGAATCGCCCTCGACGATGAACAGCTCGCTCACCGCCGGGTCGCGCGAGTGGCAGTCGGCGAGCTTCCCCGGAAGTCCCCCGCCCTCGAGGAGACCCTTCCTTCGGGTCAGCTCCCGTGCCTTGCGCGCGGCCTCGCGGGCCTGGGCCGCCTGGACGGCCTTCGAGATGAGGCCCTGGCCGACCGAGGGGTGCTCCTCGAGGAACTCCGCGAGCTTCTCGTTGACCGCGCTCTCGACCTGGCCCTTGACCTCGGAGTTGCCGAGCTTCGCCTTGGTCTGGCCCTCGAACTGCGGCTCGAGGACCTTGACGCTGAGGACGCACGTGAGCCCCTCGCGGACATCCTCGCCCGCGAGCCCCTCCCGCTCGCCCTTGATGAACCCGCGCTGGCGGGCGTAATCGTTGAACGTCCGGGTCAGCGCCGCGCGGAGTCCGACCACGTGGGTCCCGCCGTCCACGGTGTTGATGTTGTTGACGAAGGCGAGCAGCGCCTCGTTGTACCCGTCGTTGTACTGGAGCGCGACCTCGATGTCGGTCGTGTCGCGCCGCGCGTGCAGGTAGATCGGCTCCGGGAAGAGGACGTTCTGCGCGGTGTTGAGGTCCTGGACGAATTCGACGATCCCGCCGGCGTGGTGGAAGGTCTCCTTGGTCCCGTCCCGCTCGTCCGCGAAGTGGATCGCGACGGCCGGGTTGAGGAACGACAGCTCCTTCAGGCGCCGGGCGACCGTGTCGCGGTCGAAGACCGTGGTCTCGAAGATCGTCGAGTCCGGCTTGAACCGCTGCTCGGTGCCGGTGCCCGTCGCCGGCCCGAGGGCGGTGAGCGGGCTCACCGGAGCGCCGCGCTCGTAGCGCTGGACGTACTCCTTCCCGTCGCGGCGTACGCGCACCTCGAACCACTCGGAGAGGGCGTTCACGACATGGAGGCCGACGCCGTGCAGGCCCCCGGAGACCTTGTAGGTGTTCCGGTCGAACTTCGAGCCGGCGTGCAGGATCGTCATCACGATCTCGAGCGCCGGCTTGTTGTAGCGGGGGTGCTGCTCGACGGGGATGCCGCGGCCGTTGTCGGCCACGGTGCACGTCCCGTCCGCGTTCAGGGTCACCGAGATGTCCGTGCAGCTGCCCGCGAGGACCTCATCGATCGAGTTGTCGACGACCTCGTTGATCAGGTGGTGGAGACCGCGCGAGTCCGTCGAGCCGATGTACATTCCGGGCCGCTTGCGGACCGCGCTGAGCCCCTCCAGGACCTGGATGGAGTTCGCGGTGTACTCTGCCGGGGAAATCGACTCCGGAACCATGCGGTCATCGTCCTGAAATCAGGACCATTTCTACCGAGCCGGGGAGGCGTTATAACCCTTGGGCCGAGGCGGAAATCGGACCGGCCCGGCCCCCCTCTTTTGACCCCCCCGGAAGTGGGCCCGGGACGTCGGGTCGGGGGGCTTCGACGCTTCCCCGACCGGCTCCGCTCGGCCCGGGGGAGGCCGTCCGGTTCACGACCCGCGCCCCGGGCCCGCCTCCTCGGTCCGGCCGAGGGTGGGCGACCCGCTCGCCGGCATAAACACCATATAAGCGCCCCCGGTGGGATGGGGGGACCATGGCCGGCGAGCCGAAGCAGACCGCACCGGAGGACGAGGCCGCGCCGTCCGCGGCCACCCCGTCCCCCCCGTCGGCGGCCCCGCCGGCGGCCGCGGCACCCGAGGAGGGCTGGGAGACGCGGTTCAAGTACCTCTTCGCGGACTTCGAGAACTTCCGGCGGCGCGTCGACCGGGAGCGGGACACGGCGCGCGACCAGGTACGCGCCGACCTTCTCCGGGGCCTTCTCCCCGTCTACGAGGCCGCCCTGCGCGCCCGGGAGGCCGTGGCCCGGCTCGGCCCGTCCGACCCGGTCCGCCGCGGCATCGACCTGCTGGCCCAGGAGTGGCAGGCGTTCCTGGACGGGGCCCGGGTCGTCCCCGTGGCCCGGACCGGCGGTCGCTTCGAGGCCGAGCGCCACGAGGCGGTCGCCGAGGCCCCCGTAAGCGCGACGCACCCCGAGGGCAGCATCGTGGAGATCGTGCAGCAGGGATACCGCATGGGCTCCGTGCTGCTGCGGCCGGCGAAGGTCGTCGTGGCCCGGGCGCCCTCGGGCACCAGCGCCAGCGCGGCCGCCGCCCCGTCGGACGAGCGGACCGCGGAGTGAGGAGTCGTTCATGAGCGAGAGGTCGTCGGAGATTTCGGGCTTCTACCGGCTGAGCGTCGAGGAGCGGCGTCGGGTCGTCCGCGAGTGGGGCGGCCTCACCGAGGAGGAGGTCCGCGCCTACGAGTTCCCCCCGGGGGTCGACCCCGCGTTGCTCGGCCGGATGATCGAGAACGTCGTCGGGGTATTCCCGCTCCCGGTGGGCATCGCGACCCACTTCCGGGTCAACGCGCGCGACTACCTCGTCCCGATGGCGATCGAGGAGCCCAGCGTCGTCGCCGCGGCGTCCAACGCCGCGAAGGTCGCCCGCCTCCAGGGCGGGTTCACGGCGCAGACGACCGCGCCCGTGATGATCGGCCAGGTCCAGATCCTCGACGTGATCGATCCGGCCGCCGCGCGGCTCCGCCTGCTCGCGGAGAAGGACCGCCTCCTGGCGGCCGCGAACGCGAAGGACCCCATGCTCGTCAAGTTCGGCGGGGGGGCGCGCGACCTCGAGGTCCGCATCCTTCCGTCCCCGCGGGGCACGATGGTCGTCGCGCACCTTCTGGTCGACGCACGCGACGCCGGCGGGATGAACGCGGTGAACACGATGTGCGAGGCCCTCGCGCCCGAGATGGCCCGCATCGCCGGCGGCCGGGTCGTCCTGCGGATCATCAGCAACCTGGCCGTTCACCGCCTGGCCCGGGCGACGGCGACGTTCCCGGCGGCGGCCCTCGCGACGGAGACGGCGAGCGGCCCCGAGGTGGTGGAGGCGATCCTGGACGCCTACACCCTCGCCCTCGTCGATCCGTTCCGCTGCGCGACCCACAACAAGGGCATCATGAACGGCATTTCGAGCGTGGTCGTCGCGACGGGCAACGACTTCCGCGCGATCGAGAGCGGGGCGCACACCTACGCGGCCTTCCGGGGGCAGGACGGGGGCGTGGTGCGTCCGCTCACCACCTACGAGAAGGATCGGGCCGGCAACCTCGTGGGAACGATCGAGCTGCCGATCGCGGTCGGGCTCATCGGCGGGGCGACGGCCGTCCACCCCACGGCGAAGGCGAACGTGAAGCTACTCGGCGTCCGCAGCGCCCACGAGCTCGCCGGCGTCCTCGCCGCCGTCGGGCTGGCCCAGAACTTCGCCGCCCTGCGGGCCCTCGCGACGGAAGGGATCCAGCGCGGGCACATGGAGCTCCACGCCCGGAACATCGCCGCGACGGCGGGCGCCCGACCGGACGAGGTCGACCGCGTCGTCGCACGCCTCATCGACGAGCACGCGATCCGCATCGACCGTGCCCGCGAGATCGTCGAGGAGATCCGGCGCGGTCACGGCGGATGAAGGTCGGAGTCCTCGCCCTCCAGGGCGACGTCCCGGAGCACACGAGCGCGGTCGCGGCCGTGGTCGGGCCGGGTCGCGCGCGCACGGTGCGCCGGGTCGAAGACCTCGCCGAGGTCGACGCCCTGGTGCTCCCGGGGGGCGAGAGCACCGTGATCGCCGCCCTGCTCGAGGAGACCGGCCTGTGGGCGGCGCTGGGGCAGCGGCTCGCCGCGGGCTTCCCCGTCCTCGGGACGTGCGCGGGGCTGATCCTGCTCGCGCGGGAGCTCGAGCCGAGCCCCGGAGGCCGCGACCCGCCGACCCTCGGCGCCCTCGACGTGCGCGTCCGGCGCAATGAGTACGGCACCCAGCGCGACTCCTTCGAGTCCGCCATCGAGGTCGAGGGCGTTCCCGGGGGCCCGTTCCCCGGCGTGTTCATCCGCGCCCCCCGGATCGTCCGGGTCGGCCCGGGCGTCCGCGTCCTCGCCCGGCGCGGCGAAGAGATCGTCGGGGTCCAGCAGGGCCGTGTCATGGGGCTCACCTTCCACCCGGAGCTCTCCGGGGACCCGCGGGTCCTCGAGCGGTTCGTCCAGGAGGCTCAGCGCCCCAGGAGCCCGAAGGCGACCACGGCGAGCGCGGCCGCGAAGAGGGCCGCTCCGGCGAGGACCGCGAGCAGGTAGGTCCTCCGGGAGACGCGGCGCGCGCTCCCGAAGAAGATCGGCACGGGACCGAGGAGGAGGAACCCTCCCATCGCCCCGGAGCTTCGATCGGCGCCGGTCGCCGGATCGTCGGGCGGGTCGGCCGGGCCGGCCCGCTGGGCCCGGCCGAGGCTCACGAGGAAGATCGCCGCCAGCAAGAACACGATCCCCGCCGCGAGCTCCGCCGAAGCCCCGTTGACCACGGGCACGACCACGACGAGGACGACGGAGGCCTCCCCCCTGCGGACCGCGTCCACCACCAGGGCGACCCCGACGAGGAGGACGACGAGCCCGAACGCGGTGGTGATGAGCCCCGCGCGACGGTCCTCCACGGGAACGGAAGGGTCGCCGGGCCTCTTCGGCCTTTGGGACCGGGGCTCAGTGGTAGGTGTCGAAGCGGTACGGCTCGAGGGGGAGTTCCCCGATCGCCATCAGGAACTCGGGGGGCGTGAGCATCGGCCGGGGATAGAGGTCCGAGTCGTCCAGCGCGATCCGCGGGCAGGCGGTGGTGACGAACGCCTCCACGTCGCGTCCCTCGAGGTCCCGCGGGTCAAGCCGCGTCGCCGAGAAGATCTCGGCCTCGAGCCCCCGGGCGCGGGCCCGCGCGACGAGCGCCGTGGCCATGGGGCGGCGGTCCTGGCCCGCGAACGTCGAGACGAGGACCCCCCAGCGCCGCGCGTCCCGGCACCGGGCCACCAACAGCTGCCGTCGCCGGAGGAGGGCGCCGCGGTCGAGGGGGGGGTCGAGGGTGTTCTGCAGCGGGTCGAGCGACCAGACCGGCCGGTCGACGACGAACGCGAGCCCGATCGGGTGGAACCGACCGGTCCCGAGGAACAGGAAGG
>JAKAOB010000090.1 GCA_021812305.1 Thermoplasmata archaeon | reverse complement strand
CACCGGGAGGGCGGCCCTCGGCATCCTCGTCTTCCTTGTTTCGCTGGGCGCCTCGTCGCTGTCGGGCCTTGTCGTGGGGCGATTCCCGCGACGTCGAGTTCTCCTCCTCGCGCTCGGCGGGTATCTCCTGGCCGCCGGGGGGTCGGCGGTGTTTGCGGCCGCGGCGGCCGCCCATGCGTCGGTGGTGCCGTTCCTACTGGCCGCCGCGCTCTTCGGCGGGGCCCTCGGCACGGTGGAAACGTTCGAACCGACCTTGGTCGCGTCCGTATCGGCCCCCGACCGCACGGCTCGGGACATGGGCTCGCTCACGGCGTTCCGAAGCGTGGGACTGTTCGTCGCCAACCTGAGCCTCGGGGTCCTCGCCATCTCGAACGCGTGGTACCCGTACGTCTACGCTACCCTCGCCGGGGCGGCCGCCTCGCTCGTCCTCCTCGTGGTCGCGCAGCGGACCGGCAGCGTGGGGGATGCGACCGGCCCCCGGTGAACCGGGGTCCTGTGCCGGAACGAGGGCGATCCGACGCACCCTTCGGCGGGGCCGCTTCGGCGGGGGGTTTAAGAAGCGGGGGGGCTGTCGCCGGACGAGGTCCCCGATCCGATGCAACCGGGTTACATGCCGATGGGAGCCATGCCGCCCATGGTTCAGCCACCGCCATCCGCCGGCACGGCCCGCACGCTGGTGCTCATCGCCTTGATCTTCCAGTTCATCGGGTCCGCGATCATCCTGCCCTTCCTCCTGATCCTGCCCCTCTTCGCCTTCGCCGGTGGCTTCGGGATCATCCTGGGCATCGCGCTGGGCATCGGCCTCCTCATCGGGCTGTTCTTCCTCTACATCGGGTACGCCTGGGTGTATCGCCGCATCCGCGACGGGCAGTACGAAGGCGCGCGCACGCCCGCGCTGATCTTGGGGATCCTTGGCCTCATCTTCGGAGGGTTCCTGACCGGGATCCTCTACCTGATCGCCTACGTCAAGATCGGCGACGCCATCAACGAGTCGCGTCGGCCCGCGATGACGTACGCGCCACCGTACCCCTACACTCCGGGGGCGGCCGGCCCGGGCTTCACGCCCGCAGCGGCCCCCGTCCCCGGGATGGCACCGGCTCCGGCGGTGGCCCCCCTGTGCCCGCGGTGCGGGCGCCCGGGGACGTACATCGCGCAGTACGGTCGATACTACTGCTACACCGACCAGCAGTACCTGTAACGACGGGCCCGATCGGGGGCCGGGTCGCCCCCGGAGCCGCCCCTGGCCCCTCACCGGCGCATCGTTCAGCCCCGCACGTCGTTCCCGACAGGGAAGGACGGCGGTCGCCACCGTCCGTTCCCGGCCGGCGTCGGGGTTCGGAATAGGGTCCGCGCCTCCCGCGACAGCTGGGCGAGATTGCGGAGCTTGAGGTCGTAGGCATAGGAGTACCCCCGCACGCAGGTCCGGACACAGGAGTTGCAGGTCTCGGCCCGTTCGACGGCGCTGCGGAACTCCGGGCTCGCGAAGTACTCCCGTAAGGACCCGTGCTTGAGGTCGTAGCTGTAGGCGTAGTCGCACGTGTAGATCTTCTTGTCCGGAGTGACGTAGACGAACATCTTCGGAAAGTGGCACGTCCACGGCCGTTCCCGGACGAAGTCCTCGAGGACCTCCTCGGTCTCCAACAGGGGGTAGCCCTCCCGCTTGAGGCGCAGGAGGGTCGCGTAGAAGTTGGAGAAGTCCTCTCGGCTCAGCCCGAGGCGGTAGTTGGGCGAGTTCGTCGGGTCCGTCAGCCCGAAGTCGAGCGTCGGTTCGACGGCGTTGTACGAGACGGTCACGTTGAGGTCCCTCGCGAGGCGGGCCATCGGCTCCATCGCGTCCCGGTTGAGCGCGCTGATCGTGGTGACGAGCGTGATCTTCGTCCGCCCGACCTCGCGCAGCCGCTCGATCCCGTGCATCACCTCGTCGAAGTTCCCCCGGCGGCCCCGGATCGCGTCGTGACGGGCGTCGACCTGGTCGAGGGAGACGAACGCGAAGTCGAGCCCCGCAAGGCTCTCCGCCTTCGCGGCGAGGAGCGAACCGTTCGTGTTGATCATCGTGACGTAGCCGAGCTGCCGCGCGTGGTCCACCAGCGCCCCCACGTCCCGTCGGACGAGCGGTTCGCCCCCGAAGAGGTAGTAGCCCCGCATCCCGGCGGCGTACGCCTCGTCGAGCAGGTCGAACGAGGCCTCGGTCGAAAGGTCCTCCTTCATCCGAGGCGTGAGCTTCCAGTAGGTGCAGGTCTGGCACCGCGAATTGCAACCGAAGGTGACGGCGTGCGCGAGCACGAACGGCGTGTGCGTCAGCGCCCGGGACCGGAGCATCGCGCCGAGGGCCCCGAGGTACCGCGCGGAGTTCGAAGGGATCGACGGCGCGAGGGGCGGCAGCGGCACCGGGGTCGTCACGGCAGCGGTCATGGGGCTCGGGGACGCGGTGGAGCTCCGGAGCCAAGAACCGCCCGTCATCTCCGATTGACGCGGCGCGCCGGGGAGAAGGGCCCGCCGCGTTGGGCCGGCCGGCCCGGGGCCGGCGCAACCGGGCTCCGGCGCCGCCGGGGCGCCTACTCGACCTTGAGGTAGCGCGCGGCGATCAGGGTCCCGATGGCGACCATCGCCGCCGCGAAGATCGCGAGGTACCCGAGGTACGTCCAGTCGGCCGTGCCGTTCAGCACGATCCCCCGTCCGAACAGCGCGGCGTAGGTGACGGGGTTGTAGTCGGAGATCGTCTGCATCCAGCCGGGGAAGTTCGCCGAGGGGAACAGCGCCCCGCTCGCGAACATGAGCGGCATCGTGATGAAGTTCGAGATCACGCCCGGCGTCTGCCAATCCGTGCTCGAGGCGGTCACGGCGAGGAAGAAGCAGGAGAAGCCGAATCCCAAGAGCACGAGACCGAGGATCCAGCCGGCCCACAGCAGCGGGTCGCCCTCGAGCCGGACGCCGAAGACGAGGGCCGCGGCGATCATCACCGGGATCTGGACCATCCCGCGCGTCGCGGAGCCGAGCGCCTTCGCGAGGTATACCGTGGCCTTCGAGGTCGGCGTGATCAGGATGCGCTTCATGAAACCGAAGCGCTTGTCCTGGATGGTGCTCATCGAACCGAACATGCCGATCGAGAGCATCGAGGTCGACAGCACTCCGGGCAGCAGGAACTGCAGGTAGCTCTGGATCTGCGCGTGGAGCAGCACGTCGAGCGCGGCCAGCGGCACGCCGCTGAAGCTGCTGCCGAAGAACGCGAGCCACATGAACGGCTGCACCAGCGTGATGAGCAGGACCCAGGGGTTGCGGAACGTCTTGAGGAGCTCTCGGCCGTACAGGCCCGCGAACTGGCTCCCCTGAGGGACGTAGGTCGGGGACGGGCTCCGGACGGTCGGCACCGCATCGGCCATTCGGGTCGCCCCGTTCATTGCCGGGCCCTCCGCATCTGGGCGTAGAACTTCCGGTAGTCGACCGGGCCGGTCCCCTCGGCGTCGAGGCGCTTACCGGTAAGGTCCAAAAAGACCGTCTCGAGGCTCGGCTTGTCCACCCGGATGCTCCGGATCCCCTCGCCCGAGAGGGCGGCGAGGAGCCGGGGGAGGACGACCTCCGCCGACTCGACCCGCAGGGTCCAGACCGGTCCGGCGCTCTTGGCCTCCAGGACCCCCGGCACCGCACGGAGCCGGTCCTCGGGCACGGGGGGAGCCAGCTCGATCTCGATGAAGTCGGTCCGCACCTTCGCCTTGAGCTCGCTCGGGCTGCCGGTGGCCACGATGCGTCCGTGGTCGATCACCGCCACCCGGTCGCACAGGATGTCGGCCTCCTCGATGTAGTGGGTCGTGAGCAGGACCGTGATCCCGAACTCGGCGTTCACTCCCCGGATGAGATCCCAGAGCGTGCGGCGGGTCCCGGCGTCGAGGCCGATGGTGGGCTCGTCCATGAAGATGATCTGCGGCGCGTGGAGCAGGGCGAGGGCGATCTCGAGCTTCTTGCGCATCCCGGTCGAGTACGTGCCGACCTTGTCCTTTCGGCGGTCCCCGAGCTCAAAGTAGGCGAGAAGGCTCTCGGCGCGATCGGTCCAGCGGTCGAGCCGCTGCAGCTTCGCCTGAAGCCAGAGGTTCTCCCACGCGGAGAGGTCGTCGTCCAAGATGACCTCGGAGGCGACCCACCCGACGTTCTGCTTGACGTGCATCGGGTCGGTGCGGACGTCGTAGCCGGCCACGACCGCGTCGCCCTCGGAGATCTCGCTCAGGCCGGTCAGCAGCTTGATCATGGTCGTCTTCCCCGCCCCGTTCGGACCGAGCAGGCCGAACCGCCCGCCGGCGGGGACCCGCAGGTCGACGTGGTCGACGGCCCGGAGGTGGCCGTAGAACTTCGTGAGACCCGACGCCGCGATGGCATCCGCTGCGGCCATCGTCTAAGCCTCCCCGCGCGCGGAGGGAGCGCGTCGGACGGCGGGCCGGTCGGGCCATCTCGCCAGCGCCCGCGCGAGCTCGGTGCGCACCTCCGCGGCGAATCGGCCGGCCGCCGGCCGGGACAGGTCCGCCCGCTTCGTCTCCGCCTCCAGCGAGAGGAGCGTCGTCCGGAGCCGGTCGAGGAGGAACGTCGGCGTGTCGGCCGCGCCGAGGACCTCGGCCCAGAGCGCGCTCAGGTCCGGAGCGGGGCGATGCCCGACCGCTCGGTCGCGCCGCAGGCGGGCGAGCAGCCGGCGCCCGGCCGGCGTGATCGAATAGACCCGACGGCGGCCGCTGGGTCGTCCTCGGGCCAGTCCATGCTCCACGAGGCGCCGGAGGGAAGGGTAGACCGCCCCCGGTCCGGGCCGCCAGGTCCCGTGGGTCCGTCGCGAGATGCCGTCCGAGAGAGCGTAGCCGTGGATCGCCCCGGTCCGCTCCATCAGCGTCAGTGCGTACAGGCCCACGAGCCGTCGTCGCATCGGGGTACGGGGGCTCGCGGCACGAGGGTCGGGCATGACCCGCGCACGCGGTCGCGCGGTATATATCGATATCGACATAGTTGGGTTTACCCCTCCCGGCCCTTGCGGGCGGCCGACCGACGGTCGCCACGGCGCGTTTGCCGCCCCCCTCCGTGGGGGCATCGCCGGCGGCCCGGGGCGGCCGGGGGCCGGCCCGGCGCGGGGCGGCCGGAACAGTAAGTGGTATTGCTACGAAGGTCTTCGCATCGCTACCGCGCTTCGCGGTTCTCGAAGGTGGAACCCATCGCATGCCGGTCCTGTTTCGACGCGACGTGCCGGTCCAGCGGGTGCTGGTGGTCACGGCCCGTCAGGCCCGGGCGCTGCAGGCCCCGATCCGCCTCGCCATCCTCGATCTCCTCGCCACCCGGACGCTCTCCATCGAGGAGCTCGCCGAGGAGCTGATCGATCACGGGTTCTCGAAGGCCTCCAACACCCTGCGCCACCACGTCGAGATCCTTCGCAAGGCCGGGCTCATCGACCTGGCGTTGCTCGAGCAGTCGCGGGGAGCGGTCCTCAAGTCCTACGCCGCCACGGCGTGGCCGGTCTACCTCGAGTATCCGGAGGACCTCGACCCCGACCTCGAGGCGCTGGTCGGAAAGATCCGGCCCACCGTCCAAGGGGCCCTGACGTCCCTTACGAAGGGCGACGCGAACCGGCTGCGCCGCATCGCGGAGCGGATCCGGCCGTGCGAACACTGCCCGACCGACCACTATGTCGAGAGCGTCCTCCTCGAGGTGCTCCACCGAACCTGCCGGGACATCCTCCGAGGTGCCTCGACGGAGCATCCCGCCCGCCCGGCCACCGGCGGGCGCCGGCGACTTCCCCGGGTCGGGCCGCCGACCTGAAAGGTCCCGAGGCGACCGATGACACCGACGGCCGACCCCCGGCTGGCTGCCCCGGTCGACCTCACGCTCTTGTCGGTCGGGGACTTCCGCTGCCGTCCCGGCTGCGCGCTCTGCTGCTTCGCCACCCCGGCCGCCTCGCCCGAGGAGGTCCGTGAGCTCACTCGTCGCGTGCCGGACCTTCGGCTGCTTCCGGGCGCGGCGGGATTCCGGACCATCGCCGGTCGACCGGACGGGGGCGCGTGCGGCCTGCTGAACGACCTTCGCTGCTCGGCCCACGACCTGCGCCCGTTCCCGTGCCGGGAGTACCCGATCGCCGTGCACATGGGCGACCGGCTCCAGGCCACTCTCGTCCTGAGCTGCCCCGGCGTGATCCCGGCGCGGCTCGAGTCCTGGGGGACGGTGCCGGCGGCGGTCGGCGTCGGCGGCGGGCTGCGCGAGGAGCTTTCGGCGGTCGAAGCCGAGGCCTCGCGGCCCACCACCGGGCGGCGCGCCCGCGCCGCCCGCCGGCGATGGGCCCACGGGGCACGGCGCCTGCTCGGCAGGGACTGGCACGATCGCCTCGAGGAGGTTCGGGAGCAGTTGTCCCGCGAGGCGGAGTCGATCGCCGCGCGCGCCCCGCCGGGCGGCGACCCGCCGGAGGCCGCCGCCGGGCTGGAGCGGCTGCCCCTCTTCTTCGATGAGCGGGCCGGCCGTATCGCCCTCTCCGAGGACCCTCCGGGTTGGGGACTGCTCGAGATCCGGGAGCAGGGTGGGGTGGCCGGCCCCCCGGCGCTGCTTCCCCGTCCGCCCGAGAGCGTGGCGATGGACGCCCCGGCCCGCCGGCTGCTCACCGGCTACCTCCGCTACTGGACCGCCCGGGACGCCCTCCTGGGCCAGGCGATGGTCGAGACCGAGGCGGCGGAGGCCTCCGCGCTCCTCGGCACCCTTCGGGAGGCCCTCGAGG
>JAKAOB010000089.1 GCA_021812305.1 Thermoplasmata archaeon | reverse complement strand
TGCGCACCGCCGCCTCGCTCGCGAACAGCTTCGCGGCGCTCGCCGCCGCTACGAAGTCCG
The DNA here is from genome assembly GCA_021812305.1 of Thermoplasmata archaeon. Lineage (GTDB taxonomy): Archaea > Thermoplasmatota > Thermoplasmata > Lutacidiplasmatales > UBA184 > Lutacidiplasma. Next base: position 7,088 of record JAKAOB010000089.1, on the reverse strand, counting down.
CGCCCGCGTCCTTGAGACGGGCCGCCTCCGTCACGAGGGCCCGGGCCGCGCTCACCTCGGTGAACGCCCGGGCGACGGCCACGCGCTTCCAGTCCTCGGGCGCGGACCGGGCCGCCGCGGTGAGCGTGTCGAACGCCCCCTGCGCGACGCCGAGGGCGCAGGAGGCGATGCCGACCCGGCCGCCCGCGAGGGCACCGAGGGCGATCCGAAGCCCGTCCCCTTCCGCGCCGAGGAGCGCCGTGGGGCCGAGCCGCACGTCGGTGAACGAAAGCTCGCAGGTCTCGCTGCCGCGCAGCCCGAGCTTGGAGAGCGGAGGGGAGGCGGTGAACCCCGGGGCGCCGTGGCGGACGAGGAACGCCGAGATCCCCGGGTGGCCGAGCGACGGGTCGCGCGTCGCGAAGGCGACGAGCAGGTCGGCCTGCGCGCCGTTGGTGATGAACATCTTGCTGCCCGAGAGGACAAAGCCGTCCGCCTCGCGGCGGTAGCGGCAGCTCAAGTGCGCCGCGTCCGAGCCGACGCCCGGCTCGGTGAGCGCGAAGGCCCCCAGCGCCCGGCCCTCCGCGAGCGGGCGCAGGTGCTCCTCCCGCTGTCCGTCGGTCCCCCAGGCTAGGATCGGAGCGGCGGCGACACTGAGGTGGACGGAGAGGAGGGTCGCGGTCGCGGCGCTTTCCCGGGCGAGCTCCTCGAGGACCGCGCAGATGTCCCCGGCCGTGCCGCCGACGCCGCCCCACCGTTCGGGGATCCCGAGGCCGAAGAATCCGCCGGCCCGCAGCGCCGTCAGCACGGCGGGAGGGGTCCGGCCCGCCCGCTCTTCCTCCTCGACGAGCGGCGCCAGCGTCGTTCGGGCGAGGTCGCGCGCCCGCTCCCGCCAGCCCGCGGGCGGGTCGGCCCGGGCCGCGGTCGCCGTCACGCGCGCGGGGAGTTCCACGAAGGCTTAATGGATGCCGCCCCGTCCGTGCCGCCGCCGATGGTTCTGGCGCAGGCGCCCGCCGGTAAGGACCGCCTTACCTCCCTCGACACCCTCGCGGTCAGCCGCGAGGTCCGGGCGATCCAGGGCGCGCATCTCGACAAGGCGTTCGATCTGACCGGGGGCGGCGTCAGCCTGGTGTTCCGGTCGGCGGCCAAGGGGCGCAGCGAGCTCGTGCTGGTCCCGGGCCGCTACGCCGCGCTCCTCGCCGAGCGGCCGGACCACGCCGAGGAGCTCTCCCCGCTCGCCCGGGAGCTGCGCCGCCTGCTGAGCGGCGCGCGGCTCGTCGAAGTGCCGGACCCGGCGGGGGAGCGGCAGCTGGTGTTGCGCTTCGGCCGGGGCGATGTCCCGGAACCCCTTTCGCTGATCGTGGAGCTGTTCGGATCGGGCAACCTCCTGGTGGCGAGAGGGGAACGGCTCGTCGCCGTCGCGAGCCCGAAGACCTGGGCGCATCGCGCGGTGCGGGTCGGGGCCGAGTACCGGCCGCCGCCGTCGCGGGGGAACCCGTTCCTCCTCTCCGCGGGGGGGATCGCCGCCGCCCTCCTCGCCTCCCGGACGGATCGGACGAGCACGCTCGCCGCCCGGCTCTCCCTCGGGGGTCCGGTCGCCGAGGAGCTCCTCACGCGGGCCGGGGTGCCGGGCGACGTGGCCGCCCCGACCGAGGCGGAGGAGGCCGCCCGCGGGCTCCGCCGGGCGATGGACGAGCTCCTGGTCGAGGTGGGCGACGTCCCCCGGGGGTACCTCTACCGGCGCGACGGGGTGCTGGTCGACGTCGAGCCGTACCCTTCGCAGCGCTGGCGCGCCACTCCGGGGGTCGACGAGGAGACGTTGCCGAGCTTCTCCGAAGGCGCCGCGCGCTTCTTCGCCGGGGTCGGCGCCCCCGCGCCCCCGCCACGGCCCGAGGAGGCGGCCCGCGGCGAGCTCGAGCGCCAGCTCGTTCGCCAGAAGGCCGCGATCGCGACGCTGGAGGACGAGGCGGCCCGCCTCCTGCGCCGGGGACATGCGATCTACGCCCACTATGCGGCCGCCGAGGCGGCGATCGAACGCGCGCGCCGGGACTCGACCGCACCGGACGGGGTCGTCGAAGCGACCCTCGGGGAGGAGACGGTCCCGCTCCGGGTCGATGCGAGCCTGACCGCCAGCGCCCAGTCGCTCTACGACCAGGCCAAGCGCGCCCAGGCCAAGCTCGCGGGGGCCCGCGCGGCGGCCGAGGAGACGGAGGCTCGCCTGCGGGAGACACCCCGTGCCCCCGACGCGCGGCCGGCGTCGGGTCCGGGGGGCACGGCCGCGCCCGAGCGTCGCCGCCGGGCACCGCTGTGGTTCGAGCGCTACCGCTGGTTCCTCTCCTCCGAGGGGATCCTCGTCATCGGCGGCCGGGACGCCGCGACGAACGACCTCGTCGTGCGGCGATACCTCAAGCCGAAGGACCTCTACGTCCACGCCGAGATCCACGGCGCGCCGAGCGTGATCGTCAAGCACCCGACCGAGGCCGAGCGGCCGATCGGGGAGGCGACGCTCCGGGAGGCCGCGGCCTGGGGCGTCTGCTTCTCCAAGGCCTGGCGGGCGGGACTGGCGTCCGCGGACGCCTTCTGGGTCACGGCCGACCAGGTGTCGAAGGCGGGGGCCAGCGGAGAGTTCGTCGCCCGGGGGGCGTGGGTGATCCACGGGACCAAGCATCTGCTGCGCGACCTCCCGACGGAGCTGGCCGTCGGCCCGGTCGACGTTCAGGGCGAGGAGAAGTGGATGGTCGCTCCCCGCTCGGCCTGGCGGGACCCCGCGCGGGTGCGCGTCGTCCTGACGCCGGCGGACGAGCGCGACCGGGCCGAGCGGGAGATCGGGCTCGCCCGGGAGCTCGGGGTCTCCCGGTCGCTCCTCCAGTCGCTCCTTCCTTCGGGGGGGATCGCGGTGCGGCGGGCGTAGACCCGCTGGACCTCTTCGGCGGGAAAGCGATCGCCGGGTCGGCGCCAGGTCTGCCCGCGCGCGCGCAGCCCGGCGATCCACAGCGCCCGACCCTCGACCTCGATCTCCCCGGCCACCGCGAGGGGGGTCGACGGCGGGAGGACGAGCTTGACCGTCCTCGTTCGGCGGCCCTCGACGATCGATACCGCGAGGCGGGAGCCGACATCGGGGGTGAGCCAGAGGGTGGCGATCTCCGGTGCCGCCGCCGCGGGCACGGCCGCACGGTCGCGCCGCTCGACCTTCCGCACGGTGAGGGGGGGGCCCGGGACCGCCAGTCGCGCCCCCACCTCGACCGCGAGGCCCTGCGGCAGCCGCATCCGCCCGGCCGTTGAACGTCCCCCCTCGGAAACGACCGTACGGACCTCGACGTCGGCCGGACCCTCGGAAACGAAGCGGTGGACGAGCCGACAGACCCCGCATCGGGCGAGTCCGCTCAGCCGCTCCCGGGGATCGTCGGGGCGCGCCCGCTCGAGCCGCAGGATGCGATGCAGCGTTTCCGTGCCGCAGACCTCACAGGAAAGGAGCGCCGCGTGCACGCCGGGCCGACGGGCCGCCGACTCACCGGGCGCGGGCATCGGCCAGCGCGGACCGCGGCGGCGGAAGAGGTTTCCGCCCGGGGCGCCGGTCGAGCGCAGCGACCCGGGGGCCCGTGGGACCTCGGCACGCGCAAAGGCCGGCCCCCGCGCTCCGCCCCCCGACCGCGGGTCCGCGTCCTCCGGGCATCGTGCGGTCAACGCCGGAGATGGGGCTGCCCGAATTTGAATCGGGGTCCCGGGCTCCCAAAGCCCGAAGGATGGACCAGTAGAGCGGGAGGGGGTCGGTCCCCGCCCCCGTGACTACCCCACAGCCCCGCATCCCGCGGCTAGACCGCGTCCACGCGCTTCAAGGTGCGCCCGATGCGGCACTCGGCCGGTTCGGGGTGGACCGTCTCGATGCGGAAGCGCTGCTTCGCGGGCAGCGATGGCCCGGCGCAGATCGTCCAGTTCCCGCAATCGATGCGGGCGCAGGCAAAGCGCCCGGTCTCGACGGAGCTGCCCGGGATCGCGCTGCGCGCGTCGACCACGAGCGCGCGAGGGACCGGCTGGACCTCGACCACCTTCGCCGTCGTCTCCTGGAGGGCACAGGGATGCTCCACGGGGCGGACGCGCTGGATCGTGTACTTCCGGCCGACGTCCAGCGTCAGGCAGGCGTGCCGGTACGGGCAGGTCCGGCAGACCGGGGCCGGTCCCTGGTAGACGAATTCGAACCCCGGACGCGCTTGGGCGCTCGCGATCAGCGTGATCTCTGCCATGGTTCACCCGATGACCCCGGTCACGGTGGCGAGGCGTTCCGCGGCCTCCCGGGTCAGGCCGTTGTCGCCAAGGATCGTGTAGCGCTCGGGGCGGATGCGGTGGGCCGCGACCAGCGCGCCCACGATCTCCTCCGCGGTCACCCCGAGCTCCTTGGCCGTCGTCGGGGCACCGATCGTGCGGAGGGCGGACTTGAGCCGCTTCCAGTCGCCGCCGTGCAGGTACATCATCATGATCGCCCCGACCCCGCACTGCTCGCCGTGGAGGCTCGGGTGCAGGGCCGACCGGTCGAGGGCGTGGCTGAACAGGTGCTCGCTCCCGGAGCACGGGCGGCTCGACCCGGCGACGCTCATGGCGATCCCCGCGACGATCATCGGGCGGATCGCGATCCAGACCGATTCCTCGAGGTTCGGCTTGATGAGATGGGCGTGATCCGCGATCTCCTGGGCGGCGTACTCCGCCAGGGTCGCTCCCGTCGAGGAGTACTCCTCGTTGCGCAGCCGGGCCGCGAGCTTCCAGTCGAGCACGGCCGTGACGTTGCTCAGCACGTCCGCGCAGCCGCTCGCGAGGAGGCGGAACGGCGCCTGGACGATGACGGACGTGTCGGCGAGGATGCCGATCGGGACCACGGCCTCGATGCTCGCGACGCGGTCCGGGTCATGCAGCGAGGCGCGGGGCGAGGAGATGCCGTCGTGGGCCGCCGAGGTCGGCACGCTCACGAACGGGATGCGCAGGCGCGCCGCGACGACCTTCGTGATGTCGATCTTGCTGCCGCCGCCGACGCCGACCACGAAGCGGGCCCCGAGCGAACGGACCTCGGCGCTGACCCGCTCGACCTCCGCGTTGGTCGCCTCGTGGGCGAGGACGACGTCGCAGGTGAACCCCGCCGCCCGCAGGATCTCGGCCGCGCGGTTCCCCGCGAGGTCCGCGGTCCGGGGCCCGGTCACCACGGCCCCGCGGTCGGGGAAGTCGAACTGCCGGCAGCTCGTCCCGAGCTCGGAGAGGACCCCGTGGCCGGCGAGGACCATCCGGGGGAAGACCATCGAGCGGGCCTTGCCGAACGGGCTGTCGAGCCCGAGGAAGGGGGTCTTGGAGTTCGCCGGCGGCTCGCTGGTCATCGGTCGGACCCGGCACGGGAAAGGGCCTCCCTCTTTACGGTTCCGCCCGGGGGCCCGCCCCCGTCCGCTCAGCGGCCCGGGACATCGCCCCAGAGGACCTTGTGCTCCTGGAGCATGACCCGGACGTTGAGCCGGTCCGCAAGGACCCAGTCGGCCAGCGGTCCGGGGGGGGTGCCCCAGACCGGCTGGAAAACGACCGTCGCCGCCGTCGGATACCGCGCGAGCGCCCGCTTCGCGTAGCGGTAGTCCGCGCGGTCCGCGACGACGAACTTCACGACGTCGCCGCGGCGCAGGAGCTTCAGGTTGTCCCAGCGGTTGCGCGCCGCCATCTTCGAGGAGGGGCACTTGACGTCCACGCTCAGCACGACCCGTTCGATCCCGAGATACGGGGCGACGTCGAGCGATCCGCCGGTCTCGATCGTGGTCGTGTAGCCTCGCTCCGACAGCACCCGCACCAGATCGAGGGACTCGCGCTGGAGGAGCGGCTCGCCACCGGTCAGGCAGACGTGGGTCGTGCGGTGCCCGCGGACCTCCCGCAGGATGGAAGGGAGGGAGCGTTCGCGGCCGGGTCCGAAGGAGTAGGTCGTGTCGCACCAGGCGCAGCGCAGGTTGCAGCGGGCCGTGCGGACGAACGAGGTCCTCGTCCCCGTGAACGGGCCTTCCCCCTGCAGGGAATGGAAGATCTCGATGATCCGCATGGGCCCCGCGGACGCGGCCCCGGGCGTAAATCGCCTTCCGTTCCCCCGGCCCGCGGCCGTCGCCGCGACCACCGCTCAAATAGGGCGGCCGCTCTCGACCGCCGCGCATGGCGCCCCGGACCGATGAGGACTGGCAGCGGGCGTGGGCCGACGCCGGTCTCGCCACGGCGCGGCGTGCGCCGGACCGGGCGAAGTACTACGCGCTCGTCGCCTACCCCGGGACCAGCGGGTTCCTCCACATCGGCCACCTTCGCGGCCTGCTGATCGCCGACGCGCTCCACCGATTCTACCGCATGATGGGCCGCGCGGTGTTCCACCCCACGGGGGCGCACGCGAGCGGGTTGCCCGCCGTCGCCTTCGCGCACAAGGTCGAATCCCGCGACCCGTCGGTCCTCGCGCAGCTCGCCGAACACGGCGTGCCGGAGTCCCAGTGGGCCGCGCTCACCGACCCGGCGGCCGCCGCCCGCTTCCTCGGCCGCAACTACCTTTCCGTCTTCCGCCGCCTGGGCCTCCTGCTCGACGAGCGCGCCTACGTCACGACCGTCGACGACGACTACCGGGCGTTCATCACCTGGCAGTTCCACCGCCTGTCCGACCTCGGGGCGCTCGTCCAGGCCCCGCATTTCGCGTCGGTCTGCCCGATCTGCGGCCCCGTGTCGGTCGACCCCTCCGAGACCGACCTCTCCTCCGGCGGGGACGCCGAGTGGGTCGTCTACCGCACGGTGCCGTTCGCGCTCGACGACGGCCGGATCCTCCTCGCGGCCACCCTGCGGCCGGAGACGGTCTTCGGGGCGACGAACGTCTGGCTGCACCCGACCGAGCCGCTGGTGATCTGGCACCACGGACCGACGCTGTTCCTGGTCGGCCGGGCCGGCGCCGAGCGCCTCGTCGAGCAGCACGGCGGTCGCGTCGGCCACACCGTCCCCGTGGCGGAGCTGTTCGGCCGCGAGGTCGTCGCGCCGCTCACGGGGCGGCGGATCCCCCTGCTTGCGAGCGAGCTCGTCGACCCGGCCGTGGGCACCGCGGTGGTGATGTCGGTCCCGGCGCATGCCCCGGC
>JAKAOB010000008.1 GCA_021812305.1 Thermoplasmata archaeon | reverse complement strand
GTCGCGGCGCGCTACGCGAGGGAGACCTCGACCGACACCGTGGTCACCGTGAGCACGTTGACGATGAGGCGGGCGGACACGGTGACGATGGCGCCGGGCGGGGGGTCGGCGCACGTGTACGGGGCGGTCAGGGGGACCGAGCTCTGGCACGTCGCGCCGTACGGGAAGATCTTCGGCAGCGTCGCGAAGTAGTTCATCCACGCCGACGGGTACGGCGTGGTGACGTTGAGGTAGAGCGGCGACGTGAGGTAGAACGCCGTCTGCCCGTTCACGATCGAGAACGAGGCGACGGCGAGCACGCGCGTCAGGACCGCGGAGGTGGTGATCCCTCCGCTCGCCGAGTAGTTGCCGATGAGGTTCACGAGGGTCACCGCGGCGGTGAGACCGTTCGGGTTGGTCTTCCAGGTGATGGAGGGGGGGCTCACCATGATCGGAAGCCCGCCCTGCTGGTCGAGGATGACCGCACCCTGGTCGTAGGCGACATCGGTGACCGGCGCGTAGCGGTTGAGCAGGTGGACGTCGATCCCGCTCTGGTACTGCGTCGTGTAGGTCGATGAGGCGACGGCGCTGAACGCACAGGCGACGACCCCGGTCTGGTTGAGCCAAGTGAGCGTCTCGTTGGCCCCGGAGCCGCCGGGGTAGGTCACGGTGTGGGGGCCGGACACGTAGCCGACCGAGTTCCACCAGACGACGGTCATGTTGAGATTGCTGCCCCCCGAGGCGAGGGAACCCACCCGGTCCGACGAAGAGAGGTTCGCCTCCGGGCAGATCCGCCCGAGGGAGCCCACGAACTCGATGAAGAGGGTCATCCCGCCCTTGACCGCATGCGAGCCGGCCGGGTTGAAACTGAAGGTGTCGTTCTGACCGAAGTAGAAGAACTGGGCGATCGGGAAGGTGGAGTCCGAGCCGCCCTTGTTGTAGATGACCTGGTCGTTCGAGCCGTTGATCGTGAACCGGACGAACCCGGTGTCGCCGCCGGTCCAGTCGATGGTGATCGTGTCGTTGTTGCCGGTGATGTTGTAGGCGACGCTGTTGCTGTTGCCGTTGACCGTGAGCGTGAAGTGGCTGTTGTTCGCGTCGGTCACGTTCCACGTGTCGATGTTGCCGTTGCTCGAGCACTTGCCGCTGCCGTTCGTGAGGCAGTTCGACCCGAAGTTCCACGCCGGCGGGGAGTAGGCGACCTTCGACACGAAGTACTTCGTGAGCGTCTTGACCCCGACCCCCTCGGGCTGGATCGTCCCCTGCGACGGAGCGCCGAACGGTGGCTGGGCCTGGGAACCCAGCGTCACGGGGGACGCGAGGCTCATGGAGATCGAGGGGTTGTTCGCCTCGGCCAGGATCGTGGCCTGGAGCCGCGCGAGCTGGTTCTCCACCTGGAGGATGTGCTGGTCCTCGAGCGCCGCCATCTGCCCCGGGAGGCTCTCGAGCACGAAGGTCGAGAGGAAGGAGACGACCAGGAGAAGACCGAAGACCGTCGCGACCGCCGCGACCTGGCCCGCACGGGCCCGGCGGCTACGCTGACGGATCGTACGAAAACGCCGCACGCCACCGGCTCCGGATTGGAATGTACGCGTGGGGCCGGTATTTAATCGTCCCTTCGGGTCCGCGGCTCCCCCGTCTCACCGGGCGAGCCCGTACGCGAGTCGATCGGGGAGGATCCCCGCAGCCACATCTTCCCCTTGCGGAGCGTCCCGAAGGTACGTCGGGTGGCGACCGCGACCGGGCGGCCCATCGGGCCCGGCAGGCTGGCGTTCCACGCCGCGCGGGCCGCGCCCATCGTCCGGTTGGTGATCCGAACGAGGGCCCGGGGACCCGCGAACCGCACGAGCTTGACCTCGGCCGGGGCACGGAGGGTCTCCGCGAGCGAGCGCGCGAGCTCCCGCTCGAGCCAGCGCGGGGGAAAGGTAGTGACCCCCGCCACCTCGACGCCGAGGTAGCGGGGGCGGGGGGAAAGGTTACCGGACGAGGTCGATGACTTCCTCGGACTCACCGGCGGCGTAGCCTCCCTTCTGGCCGAGCAGGCTCGTCGCCCGGACCCCGGTGATGATGAGGAGCACCTTGATGGTGTTCTCCAGATCGGGGGAGTTCTCGACCGAGCAGCCCCAGATGATCCGGGCCCGCTTGGAGATCTTGCCGCCGACGAGCGCCGCGGCCTTCTCGGCCTCGGAGACCGTCATCGTCGGGCCGCCGATCACGCGGACGAGCGCGCCGGTGGCGTCCTTGAGCTCGACGCTCCCCAGCAGCGGGGACGTGAGCGCCTCGGTGACCGCCTCGGTGACGCGGTCCGTCGCGCTCTCGCTCTCGCCGAGGCCGATCAACGCGACCCCGCCGTCCTTCATGACGGTCAGGATGTCGGCGTAGTCGAGGTTCACGAGGCCGGGCTTCGTCACGATCTCCGTGATTCCCTTGATCCCCGTCATGAGGACCGCGTCGGCGAGCTTGAACGCGGAGTCGAGGGGCATCCGCGGAACCAGCTCGAGGAGCCGGTCGTTCTGGATCACGATCGTGGTGTCGCAGACCCGGCGCAGTCGCTCGAGTCCGTCCCGAGCCTGCTCCATCCGGGCGGCTCCCTCCCCGGCGAACGGAAGGGTGACGACGCCCATCGTGAGCGCGCCGGCCTCCTTGGCCAGTCGGGCGACGAGGTGGGCCGAGCCGGTGCCGGTCCCACCGCCCATCCCGGCGGTGACGAAGACGATGTGGGCGCCGTTGAGGAACGCACGGAGCTCCTCTTCGTTCTCCCGGGCGGCCTCTTCCCCGATCTCGGGGCGGGCGCCCGCGCCGAGGCCCTTCGTGGCCCGGCGTCCGATGAGGATCTTCCGCGGGGCGTGGACCGTCAGCAGGTGCTTCGCGTCGGTGTTGATGGCGCACATCTCCGCGCCCTGGATGCCCTCCTCGACGCACCGGTTGATGGTGTTGGATCCGCCGCCGCCGCACCCGACGATGCGGATGTTGACCTTCAGCGTCTCCGCCAGCTTCGCGAGCTCGGCATCGTCCGCGTTGACATACGTCGGTGCGGCCTTCTTCTCCTCGACCAGGGACTGGTTCTCCTGGTGTTTGGCAATCGCTTCCTGGATGATGGATTTCATCGATTCCTTCCCCGCTGCGTTTGTCGGACGAGCGTCATACGCTCTGGCAGGAGCAATCCCGAGGATTCATACTTAAACATTGGCTCACAGGAGAAGTTGTCCCTCGACCTCTCCGACCGAGGCAGTTCCGGCGACAACGAGGACGCCGTCGTGGGGGGTCGGCGACGGAGGCGAAGCGGCCGGCGCGTGTCGGCCCAAGGCAGGGTGGAGGGTGAGGGCTAGCCCCGGCGCTGCGACCACCCTGCCGGAGCACTCAAGGGCTCCGGTGTTCCCGACCGGCTCGCGGGGCCACCCAACGGGGGGGAGCCGAGGTACCTACCGGGGTCGGCGAAGAAATTCGACGACCCGGGTCAGGGGACTTGAACCGTCGGCACCGTTCGGCCGAGTCCCATCGGAGGACGCCGAGGATACGTTCGAGCGACCCCCGCCGCCGACGCTCTCCCCACCGTGGCCCGCGTGCGGGAAGTCGACGTGCAGGTCCGCGTACGGGTGTCCGTGGGCCTTGAGCCGGGAGATCATCGCCCGGGCCATCGGTGTCGAGGGCCAGACCTGATCGGCGCCGGCGGAGATCAGCAGGACCGGCCCCCGGATCTTCTCCACCGGTATCTCCGCCTCCGGATCGTCGGCCGTCGGTCCGAAACGCGAAACGTAGGGCAGGGGCTTCCCGTGCAACGTCCAGGCCGGACCCCCGGGGGGCCAACTGCAGAGGACCACGTTGCCCGGCACCATGCCGACCACGGCCGACACCAGGTCCGGAAAGTGGATCCCGGCGAGGAACGCGGCCTCGCTCCCGCGAGAGGTTCCCAGAACCACGAGCGGTCCGTGGGGCGGCGATAAGGCTTGACCGAGAGCTCTCAACGCTGTCTCGAAGTACTCCAGCGGGACGTCGCGCAACGAAGGCGGGAGTCCCGGGCGGCCGAAGTACGCGAGCGAAAGGGTGGCGAACCCTTCCTGAGCCAGCCGCTTCGCGGAGAACTGGGGCTCCCGTCCATCCGATCCACCGATCAAGAGGACGCCCGGAAACGGGTCGTTTGCCTGCGGCAGGTAGAGGGTCCCGATCACGCCCTCCGTGCCCAGAGTGAACGGGCGGGTTTCCACAGCGAGCACGGCGCGACCGTAGTCCCGTGGCGCCCTTAACCTCCCAGCGTCGCCCTGTGCGCCCACCGAATCTCGGGGCCGCGTGATCCGGCCCCGGATGTACGTCGGCCTTCCGCCGTCCACGTCGGCCCGCGAGAGCGGCCGCCGTCGCCGCTCATCGCCTCGGACCCTCCCCGCGTCTCGCTCGCCCGTCAGGGCCGACCGGCCGACCGGGGGCTCCGACCGGACCGAACGCGCCCGCTCGAGAACGGTCGGAGACGGCGAGGATTTATCCTTGGACCCGGACCTGCCGGGCCCGTGGAAGCGTACTTCCGCACGATCGAGTCCGAGGTCGAGCGGGCGTACGAGCTGGCCGGTCGCGCCCGCGCCGAAGGCCTCGACCCGGAGCTCACTCCCGAGGTGCCGCGCGCCCAGGACATGGCGATGCGCGTCGAGAAGCTGCTCGGGCACCTGCACCTCGACGGGATCTCGACCGAGATACGGGACCTCTGCGGACGCCTCCCGCGGGAGGAGGTCGCCCTCACGATGGCGCGCCGGATCGTGGCGGATCCCGCCCGGGGATCGAACGTCGAGCAACGTCTGGACGCGGCGCTCCGCGTCGGGCTCGCGATCCTCACCGAAGGGATCCTCGTCGCCCCGCTCGAGGGGCTGGCCGAGGTCCACCTCCGGGACGGACGGGGGGGTGGACAGTACGTGGAACTGTACTACGCCGGGCCGATCCGGGCCGCCGGCGGCACCGCGCAGGCGCTGAGCGTTCTGCTCGCCGACCTGGTGCGACGCGACCTGGGGCTCGAGGCGTACCGCCCCGACGAGGCGGAGGTCGGCCGCTACAAGGAGGAGATCCCCCTCTACAAGCATCTCCAGCACCTGCAGTACGTGCCGTCGGCCGAGGAGATCGAGCTCGTCGCGCGGAACGTTCCCGTCTGCATCTCGGGAGAGTCCACGGAAGGGGACGCCGAGGTGAGCGCGTTCCGAAACCTGCCCCGCGTCGAAACGAACGGGATCCGCGGGGGCGCCTGCCTGGTCATCGCGGAGGGGCTCTGCCAGAAGGCCGCGAAGCTGCGCAAGGTGGTCGACAAGCTCGGCATGCCCGGATGGGAGTTTCTCGAGCGGCTGGGACGGCACAAGGCCGCCGACGCCGACGACGGCCACGCTCCGAAGTACCTGGCCGAGGCGGTCGGCGGACGGCCGGTCCTCGCCTACCCGCACCGCCCCGGCGGCTTCCGGCTCATCTACGGGCGCGCCCGGACGACCGGCCTGGCCTCCTGCGCCGTGAACCCGGCCACGATGATCCTCCTCCGGAACTTCGTCGCGATCGGCACGCAGGTCAAGCTCGAGTACCCCGGCAAGGCGACCGCGATGGCCCTCTGCGACGCCGTCGAGGGACCGATCGTCGAGCTCGACGACGGCACGCTCGCCGCCGTACATGACCCGGACCGGGCCCGGGCCGTCCTGCCCCGGGTCCGTCGGCTGGTCGACCTCGGAGAGCTCCTGGTCCCGTTCGGGGAGTTCCTTGAGAACAACCGGGCGTTGGCCCCCGGCGCCTACTCCCTCGACTGGCACCTCGAGGAGCTCCGCGAACGCGGCGCCCCTATCGGACCGGAGGCCGCCGTTCCCAGCTACGCCGAGGCGCTCGAGCAGTCGCGGCGCTTCGATGTGCCGCTTCACCCTCGCTTCCTCCTCTTCTGGCACGACCTGACCGTCCCCGAGATCCGCCGGCTCGGCGAGTTCGCCGAAGGCCGGGGACGTTGGGTCGAGGGCCGCCTCGTGCTGCCGTGGGATCCGGAGTACCGGGAGCTGCTCGTCCGCCTCGGATTCCTCCATGCCCCGGATGCGGACGGCCGGCTCGTCGGGGAGGCGGAGGTGTCGGCCGCGCTGCTGGGCGGCCTGGGTCTCGCGGTCGTCGACGGCACGATCATCCGCCGCGAGCCCCTGGACCCGACGGGGGACGACCCGCTCGCGTACGTGAGCCGGCTTGCGGGCGCGCCGGTCCGCGCGCGGGCCCCCTCCCGGGTCGGGGCCCGCGTGGGCCGGCCCGAGAAGGCCCGGCAGCGCCGGATGAGCCCGAACGTGCACGGCCTTTTCCCGGTCGGCGAGGCCGGCGGCGCGCACCGCTCCGTCTCGGAAGCGGCCCGCCGTACCATGCGCTCGGGCGTCCCGGTACCTCTCGGCCTGAGGGAATGCCCCGCCTGCCATCGATCGACGGTGTGGCTTCGATGCGCCTGCGGGACCCACACCGAGCCGACCGGCCGGGTCGTTTCCGAACCGCTGCCCGTGGCGCGGCTGTGGGCCGACGCCGTCGGGCGGCTCGGCCTGCGCCGGGTCCCCGAGGTCAAGGGCGTCAAGGGCCTGACCTCGCCCGGCAAGGTGCCCGAGATGCTCGAGAAGGGGATCCTCCGGGCCGCGAACGGGCTGTCCGTCTACCAGGACGGGACCGCGCGCTTCGATCTCACGGACCTGCCGCTCACCCACTTCCGACCCCGGGAGATCGGACTTTCGGTGGAGACCGCGCATCGACTCGGCTACGCCACCGACTGGAGCGGCGAGCCGCTGACGGACCCGGAGCAGCTCGTCGAACTGCGTCCGCAGGACCTCGTCGTCGCCACCGCGTGCGGGGAGTACCTCCTGCGCCTGGCCCAGTTCGTCGACGCCGAGCTCGTTCGCCTGTACAACCTCGAGCCGTTCTATCGGGCGACCCGGATCGAGGACCTGATCGGCCAGCTGGTCGTCGCGCTCGCGCCGCATACGTCCGGAGGGGTCGCCGGCCGCATCATCGGCTACACGTCGGCCGAGGCCTGCTTTGCCCACCCCGTCTTCCACGCCGCGAAGCGCCGCAACTGCGACGGCGACGAGGATTCGGTGACGCTGCTGCTCGACACCCTGCTCAACTTCTCGCGCTCCTACCTTCCGCAGAACCGTGGGGCCCTCATGGACAAGCCCCTCGTGCTGACGACCCGGCTCGACGCGACCGAGGTCGACAAGGAGGCGCACAACGTCGACCTGCCCGCGCGCTACCCGCTCGCGTTCTACCGCGCGGCGGCCGCGGGCCGCCCGGCGAAGGAGGTCGACGCGCTCGTCCCCACCCTCGGCCGACGGCTTGGAACGGCCTCCCCCCTCGAGGGGTTCGCGTTCACCCACGACACGTCCGACATCGCGGGCGGTCCGGTCCGCTCGGCGTACCGCGAGGCCGGCTCGATGGCGCGCGGGGTGGAGCAGTCGCTCACCCTCACCGCGCAGATCCGCGCCGTCGATGTCGCCGACGCCGTCGGACTGGTCCTCAACACCCACTTCCTCCCCGACCTCATGGGGAACCTCAAGAGCTACGCGACGCAGCGCTTCCGCTGCAAGAGCTGCGGGACCTCCTACCGCCGGCCGCCGCTCGCCGGACGGTGCACCGGGGTCGGTCCGGGCGGTCCGTGCGGCGGGGAGCTTCTCCCGACGGTGTTCGAGGGGGCGGTCCGCAAGTACCTCGGCCTCTCCCAGCGCCTGGCGTCGACGGAAGGGGTGACGCCGTACCTCCGCCAGCGCATCCAGATCCTGGAGACCTCGCTCGCCACCCTCTTCCCCGGCGCCCCGTCGCAGACGACCCTCGAGAGCTACGGGGGCGACGAGCCCCCGCCCCCCGACGGCGCGGCGTAGCCGTCCTCGGACAAAACCCCCAAATACCGCATGGGGGCTCGTCCGGGTCGCGGGCTTGTGGGGTAGTTTGGACTATCCTTTTGGCCTTCGAAGCCAAAGACCTGGGTTCGAATCCGCCGGCGGGGTGCCGACGGCGAGACTCCCAGCAAGCCCGTCCGGCCGGCCTAGCGGAAGTAGCCCGGCGCCTGGGCGGCGTCGGGGCGCTTCTCCTCGGCCGGCTTCACGGCCTCGAGGACGTCGACCGCCAGCAGCGCATTGATCGGGATCAGGCGGACGAGGCCCCGTTCCTCCTTGCTCCCGTCCTCGAGCTCGACGGCGAGCGAGTTGTCGCCGCCGACGCTGACCAGTCCGCGGAAGAGGCCGGTCGAGAGGAGGGCCTCGTCGCGGGTCCCGGCGGAGCGGACCCGGATCCTCGAACCGGGGGTGAGGGTGATCGTCGGTCGCTTCGTCTCGGCGCTCGCCTGCTCGCTCTTCATCGTTTCGTACCTCGGGGGAGGGTCTCGCGCACCGGCGGCTTCCCCGCTGCGGGCGAGGGAGCCGTTTCGATGAGCGTCTGAAGATGGTTCACCGTCTCCCGGTACCGCCGTAGCGCGTTCTGGGCGTTCGCCTCGGTGAAGTCCCACGCCCGCGCGAGATTGCCGTAGCGGAGCCGGTAGCCTTTGCGGCCTTTGCCGTCCGTGCTCCCGCCCACCTCCTCGAGCATGTCGAGGGACTTGAGCTTGTTGATGTGCCGGTAGATCGTCGGTTTCGAGGTGCGGAGCACCGCCGAGAGCTCCTCGGCGTACCACGCGCGCGACAGGTCCCTCAGAAAGCATTCGCGCACGAGGCGGTAGGCGAGGGTCTCCCCGACCGGCCCCGAGCCGCCCCGGTGATCCTCCGCCTCGGGCAGGTAGCCGACCATCCGGAGGAACTCCTGGAGGGCCTCATCAAGGTCCGGGACCGAGGTGAGCGGGGTGGTGTAGCGCAGCGTGAGTTCGAAAGGCATCGCGTGGAGGGGTCTCAATCCCTGCGTGGATAAAAAGGGCGGGCGCGGCGGCCGGGAAACGCTTTGTCTCAGGGGAAGGTCCGGCGCCCGTGGCGTTCTCGCTCGCTTCACCGCGCACGCCCGCCGCGGCGATCCGGCTGCTGGCCGACGCCCCGAGGGGCGACGTCGAGGTCCTCGCGGGGGGGACGGACCTCCTGCTCGACCTCGACGCGGGACGCGTCGCGCCGTCGCGCCTGATCGCCCTCGGCCGGCTGCCGTGGCGCACGCTCCGGCGCTCGGGCGGGGATCTCGTGATCGGGGCGACGCTGCCGCTGGCGGATCTCGAGCGCGACCCGCGACTTCCGCGCGACCTTCCCGGGCTGTTCCGTGCGGTCCGTGCGGTCGGGAGCGTCGCCCTGCGGCACCGGGCGACGATAGGCGGGAACATCGCCCGCGCGTCCCCCGCCTCCGACCTGCTCCCGGTGCTGCTCGCCCTCGATGCCCGCGTCCGCCTCCTCGGTCCGTCGGGGGCGCGCGAGCTACCGCTGCCCGCGCTCCTCCGGGGACCCCGGGAAACGAGCCTCACGCCGGGGGAGCTCATCTCGCATGTCGTCGTGCCGGTCCGCCGGCCCTCGGCCTATCTCTGGCAGCGGGTCCGCCCCTCGAACGACATCTCCCAGGTGGGCATCGCCGTCGCCCGTCGCGAGCGCGCGCCCTACTGGGCGGTGGCGCTCGGAGGGGTCTGGCCGGTGCCGGTGCGTCTGCCGAGCGTCGAGACGATCCTCGATGCCCCGGTGCCGGGCGACGCTCAGGTCGAGCGCGCGGCCCAGGAGGCGGCCCTCCGGGCCCCGTTCGTCACGGACAAGCGGGCGACCGAGACGTACCGACGTCGCCTGGTCGCGATCCTGCTGCGCCGCGCGGTCCACGCGGTGGCGGGCGCGCCGCAGGGGCGAAGCCGATGAGCGGGCCGATCGCGCTGACCGTCAACGGCCGACGCCGCCGGGTCGATGCGCCGGACGCCGAGCGCCTGCTCGACACGCTGCGCTGGCGTCTCGGTCTCAAGGGAACGAAGGAGGGCTGCCGTTCGGGAGCCTGCGGCGCCTGCACCGTCCTGGTCGGCGGTCGCAGCACCCTTTCCTGCCTCACGCTGACCCACGAGGTCGCCGGCGCGTCGGTCACGACGGTGGAGGGGATCGGACGGGAGGCCGTCGGACGCCGGGTCCAGGCGGCGTTCGCCCGGGAGGGCGCGGTCCAGTGCGGCTACTGCACCCCGGGGTTCGTCGTCGCGCTGACGGCCCTCCTCCGCGAGCCCGGACCGGTGGCGTCGGCCGAGCGGCTGCTCGAGGACCTCGGGGGGAATCTCTGCCGGTGCACCGGGTACGCCGCCATCCGCCGCGCGGTCGAGGCGGTGCGCCGGGAGGTCGACTGATGCGGACGGACGCTCCCGCCAAGGTCCGCGGCGCCCTCCAGTACGGGGCCGACCTCGAGGCCGAGGGGATGCTGTGGGGGGCGCTCGTGCCATCCCCCGTCGCCCACGGCCGTCTCGTGGCGATCGACGCCGCGGCCGCCCGCGCCATGACCGGCGTGCGGGCGGTCGTGACCGGCGAGGATCTCGACCGGCTCCTGCCGAAGGGCGGCGGGGACCCGGCCCGCCGGATGTTCCCGTCGGACGAGCTGACCTACCGTCACCAGCCGGTCGCTGCGGTCGCCGCCGATTCCCTCGCCGCGGCTCGGGCCGCCGCGGCGGCGGTACGCGTCACGGCGCAGGAGCTGTCCTCCGTCGACGGGATCGAGGAGATCTTCCCGGACTGGCCGGGGGACGAGGGCCGGCGCTCGCCGCACGTGGTCGCCCACGTGCACGCCCGCCGCGGTGACCTCGAGGGGGCCTTCGCCTCGGCCGAGTTCGTCCTTTCGCAGATCTACCGCACCTCCGGTGTCGCGCAGGTCGCCCTCGAGCCGCACGTCTGCCTCGCCCGCGTCGAGGGGGACCGGTACTACGTCCGCACCTCGACCCAGGCGCCGTTCGCGGTCCGGTCCGACACGGCCGAGATCCTCGGTGTGCCGGAGTCGAAGGTCGTGGTGGAAGGGAGCTGGGTCGGCGGCGGGTTCGGCGGGAAGGCCTCCGCCCTCCTCGAACCGTACGCGGTGGTCCTGGCCGCGGCCGCCGGGCGGCCGGTGCGGCTCGGGTTGAGCTACCGCGAGGAGTTCCTTCTCGGCCGGTCGACCCTGCCGGCGGTGGTGCGGATCGACTCCAGCGTCGCGGGCGGCACGATCACGGGCCGCCGGGTCCGGCTCCTCCTCGATGCGGGGGCGATGCTGCCGGGACGCGACTTCGCGACCGGCTTCGCGATCGGGTTCCTCGCGGGACCCTACCGCATCGGGGCCGTCGAGCTCGAGGGGTACGCCGTGCGGACCCACAAGCCTCCGTTCGGGGCGCACCGCGCCCCGTTCGCTCCCCAGTGCGCCTTCGTCGTCGAATCGCACATGGACGCGATCGCCCGGCGCGCCGGGATCGACCCGATCGACCTCCGTCTGGCCCACGCGTGGCAGGAAGGGGACGAGACCCCGCTCGGCCAGCGGGTCGGCCCCTTCGGCCTTCGGGCGGCGCTGGAACGCGCGGCGAAGCGACGGTCGGAATGGCGGGCGGACGGGCGCGGCACCGGCGGGATCGGGGTCGCCTGCGGCTTTTGGTCGACGGGGACCGGTGCCGGCGGTGAGGTCTCCGTCACGCTCTCGCGCACCGGCGTCCGCATCGTCGAGGGGGAGCGCGAGATCGGGAGCGGTTCGGTCGTCCGCGGGCTCGTCGCCGTCGTCGAGCGGCTGACGGGGCTGCCCCCGGCCGCCGTTCGGCTCGAGTACCGGGCCACGGATGCGGCCCCCTTCGATTCGGGGGTGTTCGGGAGCCGCACCGTCGGGGCGCTCGGACGGGCGGTCGAGACGGCGGTCCGCACGGCCCTCGCGACGCTCGCCGAACGTGCGGGGGTCCCCGAGGTCGGGCTCGTCTACGAGGCGAAGGAGCTCCGCGTCCGGGTCCGGGGACGGGCGCGCCCGCTCGCGACGTGGCTGACCGCGGCCGAGCGAAAGGACGGTGGCCTCACGGTCCGCGGGCGGCACTACGGCCGGAGCGGCGCGTTCGATGCGGGCCGGGTCCTCGACGGGGAGTTCTACGCGTACACCGATTTCACGGCCTCGGTCGCCCTGGCCCAGGCCGCTGTCGACCCGGAGACGGGGGCGGTCCGGCCCGAACGGGTCGCCGAGTTCCTCGACGTCGGGGTCGCCCTCGACCCGGAGATGATCCGCTCGCAGATGGAGGGCGGGATCGCCATGGGGCTCGGCGAAGCGTTGACCGAGGAGACGCTCTGGGCGGCCTCGGGCCGGCTCGGGAACCCCGGGCTGCTCGACTACCGCGTTCCGACCCTCGGCGAGATCCCCCCCCTGGAGACCGAGACGATCGAGGGGTACCGGGGCGCGGGTCCCTTCGGGGCGAAGGGCGTCGGCGAGCCCCCGATCATCCCCGTGCCGGGCGCGATCGCGAACGCCGTCCTCGACGCGACCGACGCCCAGGTCCCCGAGCTGCCGATGACCCCGGAGCGCGTCGCCCGAGCGCTTAAGCCTCTCTGAGGTAGGACGGCGGCATGGTCCTCCCCCGGTCGGAGGTCGAACGGATCCTCGGCGCCTACGGGGCCCCCCCGGTGGTCGGGGTCGTCGGGTCCCACTCCGCCCTCGACACGGCCGACGGGGCCGCGGCCGAGGGGTTCCGCACGCTCGTCCTCGCCCAGGCGGGACGCGAGGCGACGTACGCCCGCTACTACCGCGCCCGCCGCTCGCCGACGGGCGAGCTCGAGCGCGGATGCGTCGACGAGGTCTGGACGTACCGGGCGTTCTCCGACATCGCCCGGCCCGAGGAGCAGGAGCGCCTTCGGCGCACCCACGTCCTGCTCGTTCCGAACCGGGCCCTGAGCAGCTACGTCCCTCTCGACGTCATCGAGCAGGAGCTGAGGGTGCCGATCGTGGGCTCGCGCGCCCTCCTGCGCATCGAGGAGCGTACGGAGCGGGAGAACTACTACACCCTGCTCGGCCGCGCCGGCATCCCCACCCCGCAGCGGCTCGACGGGCCGTCGGCGATCGACGGCCTGGCGATCGCCAAGCTGCCCCACGCCCGGCGCCGCCTCGAGCGCGGCTTCTTCACCGCCGCGACGCCGGCGGAGTTCGCGACGAAGAGCGCCGCCCTCCTGTCCGCCGGCACCATCTCCCGGGAGGACCTCGCCGGGGCGCGGATCGAGCGCTATGTCCTCGGTCCGGTCTTCAACTTCAACTTCTTCTTCTCCCCGCTCGTCCCCCGGGCGGACGGTCTCGAGCTCCTGGGGGTCGACGAGCGTCGGGAGAGCTCGCTGGACGGCCTGGTCCGGCTGCCGGCGGCCGAGCAGCTCGAGCTCGGCGCGGCGGGCCGCACGCCGGACTACACCGTCGTCGGGCACGGGACGCTGACCGTCCGCGAGTCGATCCTCGAGGAGGTCTTCCGGCTCGGCGAGCGGTTCGTGGACGCGGCCCGGGAGCGCTACCCGCCGGGGATCCTCGGACCGTTCTGCCTGCAGACCTGCATCGACCCCGATGGCCGGCCGTGGGTCTTTGACGTGGCGGCCCGCCTCGGCGGCGGGACGAACATCCATCTCGCGATGGGCCACCCGTACGCGAACGCCCTCTGGCGCACCCCGATGAGCTCGGGCCGCCGGCTCGCCGTCGAGATACGGCGGGCGCTCGCGCTCGGGCGTCTTCGGGAGATCGTGACATGAGCGAGACCGCCCCCTCCGCGCCCCTCGAGCGGACCGCCCTCTATCCCTTCCACGTCGCGCGCGGGGCCCACCTCGTGCCGTTCGCCGGCTGGGAGATGCCCCTGTACTACGAGGGGATCCTCCCCGAGCACGCCGCGGTCCGCCGCCATCTCGGGCTGTTCGACGTCTCGCACATGGGCATCCTGAGCGTGCGCGGCGGCCACGCGACGGAGCTGCTCTCGCGGCGGACCACGGCGAACGTCGACCGCCTCGTGCCGGGTCAGGTCCGCTATTCGTTCCTCCTCGACGCCGGCGGCGCGATCGTCGACGACCTGCTCATCAGCCGCCTCGATACCGGCGGGGACGCCGACCGTTCCTACCTCGTCGTCCCGAACGCGGGCCGCGCCCCGCTCATCCTCGACCTCCTGCGCGAGCACCGACGACCGGACACCGAGGTGCTGCGCCACAACGGCGCGGTCGCGATCCTCGCGGTGCAGGGACCCGCGGCGCGCGCGACCCTCGAGGGGCTCTTTCCCTGGCACCTCGGGGAGCTGGCCCCGTACCACCTGCGCCGCTTCCCGCTCGAGAGCCCGTCGCCCTCGGCGGGCACCTTGGACGTCCGCGTCCCCGCGACGCTCGGGGACGGGGTCATCGTCAGCCGGACCGGCTACACCGGCGAGCCCGGCTTCGAGCTGTTCGTCGCCGGGGACCGTGCGGTGGCGATCGCGGAGCGGATCGTCGCGGCCGGCGCGCGCCCGTGCGGCCTCGGCGCCCGCGACACGCTCCGGCTCGAGAAGGGCTACCTGCTCTCGGGCCAGGACTTCAATCGCGACCGGACCCCGCTCGAGGCCGGCCAGGACCGGTTCGTCGACTTCGACCATCCGTTCGTCGGGCGCGAGACCCTCGAGCGCCAGCGCCAGGACGGCGTGGCCGTCCGCCTCACCGGCCTCACCGTCGACGCCCCCGGGGCGATCCCCCGTCACGGCACGCCGGTGATCGCGGGCGACCGCAGCATCGCGACCGTGACGAGCGGGGGGCTGTCGCCGACGCTCGGCTACGGGATCGCGCTCGCCTACCTCCCTCGCGCCCTGGCCGAACCGGGCACGGCCCTGGCGGTCGATATCCGCGGGCGCAACGTCCCTGCGCGCGTCACGAAGCTGCCGTTCCTTTCGGCGGCGGCCGCGCGACGCTGATATACCCGGCGCACCCCCTCTCCCCGCGATGGCCGCCGGAGCCGGGGCGGAGCGGCCGTTCATCGGCCGCCCCGAGGCCGTCGACGCGCTGCGCCGACGGGGCGACGCCGCCCGCGCGGGACGCGGCGGCTTTACCGTCGTCGAGGGGGAGGCGGGGGTCGGCAAGTCCGTCCTCGTCCGGGAGCTGGCGGCGGAGGGCCGCGCGAAGGGCATGCAGGTGCTGCTCGCGCGGGCCCCCGCGCTGGACGACCCGCCCCCGTTCCTCCTCGTGCGGGAGGCGCTCGCGAGCCGCGGGGCCCGTACCGACCCGGTGGACTCGCGCGATCCGGTCGGCTCGATCGCGTTCGCGCCGTCGGCGGTCGTGGAGGCGCCCGCCGCGGAGCGGGGGGAGCCGGGGAGCCGGGCGGGGGCGCTCTTCGAGGAGTCGCTCCTCGAACCGTTCGCCGGGCCGGCCGGTGGGGGGACGGGCCGCGGCCCGCTCGTGGCGGCGTTCACGGCGGAGTTCCTCCGCCTCGCCGACCGCGGCCCCCTCCTCGCGATCCTGGAGGACCTGCACCACGCCGACGAGGCGTCGCTCGACTGCCTCGCCCAGCTGATCCCGCAGACCGCGACCCACCCGGTCTGGCTGGTCGGCACGCGGCTGCCGCTGCACCTGATCGTCCCCGGCCGGCGACCGCTGCTCGAGCGCCTGGAGCACGGGACCGATGCCGACATCGTCCGGCTCCGCCCGTTCACGCCGAGCGAGGCGGCCGAGTTCGTCCGCGGCGAGCCCGGCGGCGAGGGGGCGCGGGACGAGGAGGTGACCCGCTGGCACAGCCAGAGCGGCGGCAACCCGCAGTTCCTCGAGCAGATCGTGCGGATCCTGCGCGAGCGCGGCAGCCCGGCCGGGCCGCTGCCCGAGGTGCCGGGCGGCGAGTTCGCGGAGTATCTCCGGCAGCAGGTCGACCGGCTCGGCGACGAGGCCTCCCGCATCCTCGCCGTCGGCGCCGTCCTCGGCCGGGAGTTCCCCTTCGCGCTCCTGCTGGCGGCCAGCGGCGAGGAGGAGGAGCGGCTCACCGAGGCCGTCCAGGAGCTCGTCGCCCGCGGCCTGCTGCGCGAGCACCCCAACGAGGACCTCGAATTCCGCCGGGACGATCTCCGCACCCACCTCTACGCCGCCATGACGGAGGCGCGCCGCCGCCTGCTGCACCGCCGGGCGGGCGAGGCGCTCGAGGGGACCGGGGCCGCCGACCCCGCGACGGTCTACGCCCTCGCCCGGCACTTCTACCTGGGCCGGATCGACGACAAGGCCGCCCACTACAACCGCCTCGCGGCCGAGTTCGCGGCCCGCGCGTTCACGCCCCTCGTCGCGCGGCCGCACTTTGAGCGGGCGCTCGAGAGCTACCGTCGCCTTCCGCACCGCGACCCGGTCCCGGAGCTGGAGACGACCCTGGACCTCGCCGTGCAGCTCGACCGCCTGGGGGAGCTCGAGGCGGCCGAGCGGACCCTCGCGGCCGTGATCCCTCCCGCGGGCGACCCGGCGATCCCCCCTCCGCTGCGGACCGCCGCGGTCGTCTACCTCGGCCGCATCCTGAGCGACCAGGGCCGCTGGGAGGAGGTCGACCGCCTGACCTCCGAGCTGCGGAACGCCGCCCCCGCGACCCTCGGGGCCGCGGGCCGGCTCGCGCTGCATCGGCTGCGCGGCGAGTTCGAGTACTACCAGGGTCGCTACGTGGAGTCGCTCACCCAGCACGACATCGCGCTCGCCCTCGCCCGCGAGCACGGCGACCCGCGGGAGATCGCGCTCGAGACCGTCCGCCGGGCGAACGTCCTCGGCATGATCCCGGGCCGGCTCGACGAAGCGCTGGACGGCTACCGGCGCGCGAGCGAGGCACTCATCCAGCGGGGCGACCTCGGCGAGGCGTCGTTCGCGATGCTGTTCCTCGGCGTCGTGCTGAGCCAGCACGGCCGCAACGCCGAGGGGCTCGGGGCGCTCACGGAGGCCCGCCGCCTCGCCGAGCGCTCCCACGACCTCCGCCGGCTCGGCTGGGCGCTGTTCAACATCGCGGACCTCGAGCGGGAGGCCGGCCACCTCGACGTCGCGCGCGAGGCGAACGCCCGCTCCCGGGAGATCCTCGCCCGGATCGGCGATCGCTTCGGGCTGGCTCAGGCCGAGATCATCGCCGGGAAGATCCTGCTCGACTCCGGCGAGCTCGCGGCCGCCGAGGCGCCGCTGCTCGAGGCGTACCGGCTCGTCCGGGAGCTGCGCACCGCTGCCGATGAGGTCGAGGTCGTGCTCCGGCTCGCGGAGCTCGCCTGCGCCCGCGGGGACCTCGTGGGCGCCCGCGCCCGGGCGGACGAGCTCGGGCGGCAGGGGATCGAGCGCCTGCGCCCGGACCTCGCGCCGGAGTACCGGCGGCTCCTGGAGCGCATCGCGCCGGAGGCGACCGGGGATGGGTAGGCCGCCGCCGCCGACGCCCCGCCCGACGCGCCGCGCGGTCGCGGACGTCGTCCGCCGGGCCCTGGCCGAGGACCGGGCGGGGCGCGACATCACCTCCCGCGCCCTGCTCCCCCCGGGGCGGCGGGCGTGGGCCACCCTCGAGGCGCAGGCTGACGGGGTCTTCTCCGGGGCGGAGGTCGTCCGGGCCGTCGCCCGGGCGGCCGACCTCACGGTCCACGGCCTTCGGCCGGACGGCGCCCGGGTGACGGCGGGCAGCGTGGTCGCGTGCGTCTCGGGGCCGGCGCTCGGCCTCTTGGCGGTCGAACGGAGCCTCCTCAACCTGGTGATGCATCTCTCCGGGGTCGCGACCGCCACGGCGCGCGCGGTCGCGGCCGCCGGGCCCCGGCTCGCGGTCTACGCGACGCGGAAAACGCTCCCCGGCCTGCGCGACCTCGAGAAGGACGCCGTGCGCCACGGCGGAGGTCGGACCCACCGTCGCGACCTGTCCGACGCCCTCCTCGTCAAGGGCAACCATTTCGCCCTCGTCCCCGCGTCCGAGGCGCTCGGTCGGGCCCGCGCCGCCGCGCGGCGGCGCCGCCGGCGCCTCGAGGTCGAGGTCGGCTCGATCGCGGAGGCGCTCGCGGCCGCGCGGGCCGGGGCCGACGCGATCCTCCTCGACAACCTGGGACCCGCCCGCGCCCGCCGGGTCGTCCGCGCGCTCGCCGCCGCCGGCCTGCGCCACCGCGTCTGGGTCGAGGTCTCGGGGGGGATCGGTCCGCAGAACATCGGACGCTACCGCGGGGTCGGCGCCGACGCCGCGAGCCTCGGGGCGCTCACCCATTCCGCCACCGCCGTCCCGTTCCATCTCGTGGTGCGCCCCGCCGGGGACGCACCGCGCCGACGGACGGCTTAAGTGCGGTATCCGCCTCGTACGGGCGGGAGGGCGGCGGTGTCGCTCGAGGCCGAGATCCGGCGGCTCAAGGAGGAGCGCCGGGCCGTGATCCTCGCCCACAACTACCAGCGGCCCGAGGTCCAAGACCTGGCCGACTTCGTCGGCGACTCGCTGTACCTGTCGCGGAAGGCCGTCGAGGACGACCGTCCGCGGATCGTCTTCGCGGGCGTGCGCTTCATGGCCGAGACCGCGAAGATCCTCAACCCGCACAAGACGGTCCTCCTTCCCGACCTGAAGGCCGGCTGCGGCCTCGCCGACTCGATCACGGCCGAGCAGCTCCGCACCTGGAAGGGCGAGCACCCCGACGCGGTCGTCGTCGCCTACATCAACACCTCGGCGGAGGTCAAGGCCGAGTCCGACTACTGCTGCACGAGCTCGAACGCCGTGAAGATCGTGAGCCAGATCCCCGCGGACCGGGAGATCCTGTTCCTGCCGGACATGTTCCTCGGCGACTATGTCCGTCGGCGGACCGGCCGCACGATGCACGTGTGGGCCGGCGACTGCCCCGTGCACGCCAAGATGCGGCCGGAACGGATCGACCAGGCCCGGGCCGAGCATCCCGGCTCGCCGATCGTCGCCCACCCGGAGTGCGGCTGCACGACCGGGACCCTCGACAAGGTCGACCGGGTCCTCTCCACCGACGGGATGCTCCGCTACGCGGAGGAGACGCGCGCCCCCGAGGTCCTCGTCGCGACGGAGGTGGGGATCCTCCATCGGATGCACCGCCTCAATCCGACGACGCGCTTTCTGCCGCTCGAGGCCGGGGCGATCTGCCCGTACATGAAGGAGACCGACCTGGCGGACATCCGGGACTCCCTGGCCCTCGACCGGTTCGCCATCGAGGTCCCGCCGACGACCGCCGAGCGCGCGCGCCGGTCCCTCGAGCGGATGATCGCCGCGTAGGCCGACGACTAGCCGCGGATCCCGGGCAGCAGGGGACCGAGGCCGTGGACGTAGTAGGCGTAGGCCGAGACGAACAGGAGCACGGCGGAGAGGAACAGCACGCCGATTGCCGTCCAGCTCGGCTTGGTGTGGAGGTAGAAGCCGATCGACAGCGGATTGACCCGGGTCCCGAGGAAGGAGAACGCCGAGAGGAGGAGGAAGATCCCGAAGGCCACCGGGAGCAGGACGGAGACCGTCCCGAGCAGGAGGCCGAGGAAGAGGACGACGACCCCGACCGGCGCGGCCGCGTGCGAGCGGCGGGGCACGACGGGCTCGACCGCCGCGCGGCGCGGGCGGGCGAGCCGGTGGGCCGACCGATGGTGCACGAACCGGTCCTCCGCGCCGGGGTACATGAACTGGTCGCTCCATCGGCGCCGGAGGTTCCTCCCCCCGCTGCGGTCCGAAGGTAGATACGCCGGGCGGCCCTCAGCCCCTCGCCGGAGCAGGTGCGGCCGAAGGCTCCGGTCGACGGAGCCGGCACGGACCGCCCCGAGAGCGTGAACGTGGCCAACGATCTCCTTCCCGCCATCGGTACCGGCGCGCTCCTGCTGCTCGTGGGGGCGGCCTTCCTCGGGCTCGGGGCGGTGGTCTTCGCCGGCTCGCCCGAGGCGCTCAGCGTCTGGGTCCTCTTGCTCGGGGGGCTCGTCCTCGCGAGCGGCCTCGTGACGGTGGGGCTGTCGCGCCGACGGCGCGCCGTCGCGGTCGCACCGAAGGCGGCCGCCCCGGTCCCTTCGCCCCGGGTCCCGGCGCCGGTCCCCGCGCCGGCCGCTCCTCCCCCGGTCGCGCCGGGTCCCTCGGCCCCCTCGGCATCGCGCGGAGCGCTCGCGGCCCCCCGGGCCGTGGAGCGGGCCGCGGCCGTCGGCCCTGCCCCCGGAGCGCCGCGCTCCGTCTCCACCTCCATCCCCGGCGCGTACCTCCAGTCGATCAACCCCGGCCTCGACCTCTCGCCGTGGCCGGAGGCTCCTCCGCCCGTCGTCGCGGCGCTCCCGTTCTCGGCCGGGGTGCCCCGGACGGGGCCCGACGAGCCCGCCCCCGAGCGCCCCGCCGGCTCCGAGGCGGTCCTCGAGCTCGAGCTGGCGAGGCTCCGCGCCCGGGTCCGCGAGCTCGAGACGCCGCGCCCGCGCCCCGGCCCGGTCCCCGCCGGCACCTCCGTCGCGCGCTCGGGCGCGGTGGCGACCTTCCCGCGGCCGAGCGGCGAGCCGCCCGCCCCCTCGACCCGGCCCTCCGTCGGCGGGCGGGGGTGCGCAGGATGCGGTCACGGCCTGCCCGTCGGCCGCGCCCCGCTCCTGTGCTGGGGGTGCGGCCAGGCCCTCTGCGCGAGCTGCTTTTGGCGGTACGGGCCGGGCCCCGGCCTCCATCGCTGCCCCGACTGCCTTTCGAAAGCCTCGGGCAGCGGGTCCGCCGGGCCCGGCAGCATCTCCGGTGGCCGATCGGGACTCAGCCCGTCCGCCGGCGCCCCGCCCACGAGCGGGCCAGGTCCGTCACCGGACGGGCGTTGAGCACGTTCGACGGGCCGGCCCCGGCGCGGCGCGCGAGCCCGACGGCGAGCCGGAACCGCTCCCATTCTGTCGCCGCGACGTCGCCCGGTCCCACCGCGAGCGCGGCCCCCGCCTGGACCGCCTGGCGGGCAACGGTGCTGTCGAGCCCGTCTTCGCCGGCCCCCGCCGTGACCTCGAAAGCGATCGGCCGGTCGGTCGCAAGGGCGAGCCACGGCCGAAGCTGCCCGGGCTCGAACCCCGCGTCCACGGACGCCGGTAGGTGGGCGATGAGCAGCGGGCCGGTGGCGCCGGCCGCGCCGGTGGCCGTCGGAGCGACGATCCCTTCGGCGGGACGGAGGACCCAGTAGTCGCCCCCGGGAGGGCGGCCGGACGGCACGCGCGTCGTCTCGACCCCGACGAAGACCTTCGGGCCGCCGGTCGGGAGCGAAGGAACGCTGGCCCCTCCGCTCTCCTCGGCCACGACGATCCCCAGGTAGTCCCACCCGAGGCGACGCGCCGCGCGGGCGGCGTCGGCCAGCCCCGCCGCGCCTCCGAGGCGGTCGAGGTGGACGTGAAGGAGCCCCCGGATGTCGGGCCCGTCGATCAGGGGGGGCAGGCGCCCCGCAGCGGCCGCTTCGATCTCCCCCCGGTCCTCCCGGATCTCCGGCGGGATCTCCGTCAGGCCGAGCGCGGCGTAGACCTCGGCCTCCGTGGCCCCCGCGACGCGCTCCTCCCCGCGGAAGACGCCGTACTCGTTGACCTTGAGCCCCCGCTCCCGGGCGAGGGACCTCAGATGGACGTTGTGGTCCTTCGAACCGGTGAAGTACTGCAGCGCCGCTCCGAACGCCGCGGGCTCGACGACGCGCAGGTCCACCTGGAGGCCATCGGCGAGCTCCACCGTCTCCTTCGTCGGCCCGCGCATGCGCACCGTGCGGATCTGGGGAAGGGCGCTGAACACCTCGAAGACGCGCTCCGGGGCGGTCGAGGTGGCGAGGATGTCGAGGTCGCCGACGGTCTCCCGTCGCCGGCGCAGGCTGCCGGCGACCTCGACCCGGTCGACGGGCGCTCCGGCGCGCAGCGCGGCGAGCAGGGACTCGGCGATCTCCCACGCCGCGGCGAGCGGCCGCCGCATCGGGGTTCCGCCCGCCCGGGCGAGCGCGGCGGCGAGGAGGGCGATCTTCTTCGGGCCGAAGCCGGCGAGCCCGTCGAGGCGGTGCGCCGCGAGGGCCGTTTCGAGCTCGCGCGGTCCCTCGACCCCGAGCTCGACCCAGAGCCGCCGGGCGGTCTTCGGGCCGAAGCCGGGGAGGCGCATGATCTCCAGTAGTCCCGGCGGCACCTCCCCTCGGACCCGGTCGAGGTAGGGGACGGTGCCGGTCCGGAGGTACTCCGCGATCTTCTCGGCGATCGCGTCGCCGACGCCCGGGATCGACCGCAGCTCCCCGCGCGCGGAGATCTGCCCGAGGTCCTCGGTGACGGCCTCGAGCGACCGGGCGGCGCGGCGGTAGGCCTCGGGCTTGAACCGCACTCCCTGGAGGTCGAGCAGGTCGGCGATCTCGCGGAAGATCGCGACGAGCTCGGCGGTCCCGGGCATCGTCCCGCGATGGGACCCGTGGGGGAAAAGCCCGCCGCTACGGCGAGGTCGCCGCGCCGGCGTCGAGGTACAGGCGGCGGAGGGCCCCGCGGAAGCCGAGGCGCTCGTACACCCGGCGGGCCGACGCGTTCTCCGCGCGCACCCACAACCCCGCGGCCGCGCCGGCGCCCGCGGCGGCCCGGACGAGCGCGCCGGTGGTGGCGCTGGCCACCCCGCGGTTGCGCGCATCGGGCACGGTGAAGACGCCGCCGATCACCCAGATGTCGGGCAGCGCGACCTGGGCGCGCGCGACCCCGAGGAGACGGAGCCCGTCAAAGACGCCCCAGATCAGCTCGCGCTCGGGCTCGGCGATCGCGTACGACGACGTGAGCGCCCCGGGGAACTCCCGCGCCAGGGCGCGGAGCGCTTCCGTGTCGGCCGCGCGCAGCCGCCGGCAGGCCGTCGTGACGGGCGGGATCGGCCCCGGCCCGCGGCGCATCCCGAGGAGGGGATAGACCTCGACCGGTCCGCGCCCGCGCCGGACGGCCTCGACCGCGCCGGGCGGCACCACCGCGACGAACGGCCGCGGGGGGAGCGCCCCGGCGAGGAGCTCGTCGCCCTCACCGGGACCGATCCAGTGGACGACGGGGCAGCGGGGGTTGCCGAGCCACTGCAGGAGGTACGCGCGCGTCGCGCCGTCCGCGACGAGGCGGGAGAAGCGGACCCGGTCCGGCGCGTGCTCCAGGTCCCAGACGGCGAACGCGTGGACGAACGGGTCGCGAAGCGCCTGCGCCCGGAGCCAGGCCCGGTCGATCCCCTCCTCGATGCGGGCGCGCTCGGACGCCACGCGCCGCCGAGGGAGGCGGCGTACTTACCCCGTCGCCTTGGGGCAAGTCTTAACCCCGCGTCGCTCTGCGCGCGGCGTGCCGCGGGCCCACCGCCCGAGCGCGGAGTTTCCCGCCCATCTGGAAGCGCTCTACCGGGAGTTCCCGTTCGCGCGCTCCTTCGCCGACGACCCCGTCTCGTGCCTGCGCCCTCTCGCGCCGGAGCCCCGAAAAGCGGAGGTGGGCGGGGTCTTCCTCTCGACGCTGGCCGTCGGGCAGACCGCGACGATCCGCGGCGCGTTCGCCCGTTTGACCGAGCGGGCCGGGGGCGACCTCGCCTCCGCGGTCCAACGCGCGACGCGGGGCAATCACGCCCGGCTCCTCATGCCGTTCCGGCACCGGTGGATCCGCGGCGACCAGATGGGCTACCTCGCGCTGCGGCTCGCCTCGCTCTACCGGTCGTACCCCACGCTCGAGGCGCTGTTCCTCGAGGGGCTCGACCGGGGGGGGTTCGCCCACGGCCTCGACGCCCTCGCGCGCGGCCTGCGCGGGGGCGCCGGCGACCCGCCCGCGCCCCGCGGCTACGTCGCGCTCTTTCCGACCCCGCTCGCGGCTCCGCGCAGCGCCTGCAAGCGGCTCACGCTCTACGTGCGCTGGATGGTTCGGCCGCGCTTTCCCGACCTCGGGCTCTGGACCCGGGTGCCGGCCGGGGACCTGAGGGTCCCGCTCGACCAGCACGTCTACTGGATCGCCTACCACCTCGGCCTCACCGGGCGCCGCAGCCGCTCCTGGGCCGCGGTCGAGGAGGTCACCGAAGCCCTGCGGCGGATCGACCCGCTCGATCCCACCCGGTACGACTTCGTCCTCTGCCATACGGGGATCTCGGGCGACTGCCCGAAGCATCGGGATCTCGCGGTGTGCGGTCCCTGCTCGGTACGCCCCGACTGCCGCCTGTGGAGAGGGAGGGTCGCCGCATGAGCGTCGCGACCCCGCCGTCGCCGCTGCCGATCGACCCCGGTCTCCTCGGGCGGTTTCGCGCCGCCGGCGAACGGATCGTCTGGCGACCGGCGCCCGGCGGGGCCCCGGCCGGGAAGGGCCGACGCGCGGGCACGACGGCGACCGCCCGCATCGCCCACCTTCACGACGAGGAGGCCCGCGTCGAGGAGACGGCGCCGGCCGGCGGTCGGCGACTGGTCGTCGACTCCGGGCCGGTGGGGGCTCTCGTGATCCTCCTCGAGGCCGAGCGGCGCGGCGCCCCGTCGCGCCTCACCGCCCGTGCGGCGGGCGAGCTTCCCGCCTTCGCCCAGGGGGCGATCGAGGCGGAGTGGGGCGGGGCCGCCTCGTCCGTCCCGGGCGTCCCCCTCGCGGACCTCGTGGCGCTCGCGCGGTACGCCCTCGGCTGACCGGGACCGGCGCGGCGAGACCGAGCCGGTCGAGGAGGTCGGGCAGCGAGCGGACCCGCGCGATCGGTCCGGGCGGCGCCCGCACCGGCGCGCGCGGGCGGGGCCGGAACCGCGCGAGCCCGACCAGGCGGACGCCGGTCATCCCGGCGCGCCGGGCCCCGAGGAGATCGCTCCCCAGGTCGCCGACGTGGATCGCACCGGCCGGCCGCGCGCCCATCGTCCGCAGGGCGGCGCGGAACGGCCGGGGCGACGGCTTGGCCCACGCAAGCTCGCAGGAGAGGACGATCGCGCGGAAGTACCGGGCGATCCCGAGGCGACGGAGGAGGGCGCGGACGGCGCCGGGGGGCTCGTAGAGGATGTTCGAGACGAGGCCGAGGGGGATCCCCGCGCGGCGGAGGGCCGCGAGCGCGGGACGGACCCCGGGGCCGAGCCGGACGGGCGCACGGGCCAGGGCGCGGGCGATCCCCGCGGCGATCCGTCCCGGGTCCACGTCGATCCCGGTGCGGTCGGCCATCCAGCGCGCCTGGTCCGGGATCGGGAACGACCGGCCGCGATGCTCCCGGTCGGCCGCGGCCCGCTCGAGGTCGCGGACCGCGCGGGCGGCGTCCGCGGGGGAACGGCCCCCCTCCCGGAGCGGCGCCCGCCAGCAAGCGCGCCGGGCCGTCGCGTAGTCGGCCCGCCCGTCGGGAGCGAGGTAGGCGAGCGTGTACCACAGGTCGAGCGTCACGGCACGGGGCCGCGAAAGGGCGCTCCGGGCGCCGCGCGTCAACTCCGCCAGCCCCGGTGACGGTCGCGCGCGTAGAGGTCGATCGTGCGGTCGAAGATCTCCCGGAGCCGGGGGGCGGCGCGGGCGACGTGGCAGCGCCGGGCCGACTGGGAACCGGCGGCGCCCAGGCGCTCGGCGCGCTCGGGACGGCTGAGCAGCGTGCCGAGGCGGTCCGCGAGGGCTTCGGCGCGTCCGGGCGGGACGGCGAAGCCGTTCACGCCCTCGTTGACGAGCTCGGCGACGCCGGCGCCGCGGCTCACGACGACGGGAAGGTGGTGGGTCCAGGCTTCGACGACGACCAGCCCGAACCCCTCCCACGGCGCCGGGTGGACGAAGACGTGGGCGGAGCCATAGGCCGCGCGCAGCTCGTCCGCGCTCAAGCCGCCGGTGAAGACCACGGCGTCGCCGAGCCGGAGCTCGCGCACCCGGGCGTCGAGGAGCGCGCGCCAGCGGGTCGCCTTGTTCTCGCCCAGGGCCTCCGGCCGTGTCGAGAAGCTCTCCCCGCCGACGAGGACGAGCCGCGCGTCGGGGTGGCGGGGGCGCAGGCGGGCGAAGGCTTCGATCAGGAGGTCCTGGCGCTTGACCGGGTCCATCCGGGCGACCGAGAGGATCGTCGGTGCGTCCCCGAGCCGGTAGCGCTCGCGGAAGGCCGCGACCTCCCTCGGGCTCGCGCGGCGCTGTTCGCGCGGGTCGAAGTAGGGGTAGATCTGGTAGGCCCGGCCGTGGAACCCGGCGCGGATGAGGTCCTCAAGCCCGGCGCGCGTGCTCACGACGATCCCGTCGAACCCCTCCATCGACTTGAGGAAGAACCGCCGGACCGGCTCGGGGTAGCCGCGGAAGTCGAGCGGGATGTGCCAGCGCAGGACGACCGGCGCCGCCGAGCCGATGATCCCGCCGACCAGTATCTGCTGGAAGTCGTTGACGAAGAAGACGTCGTGGTCCGCGGCGTGGGCGAGCAGGTTCAGTGCGGTCCGGTACTGGTACGTCACGAACGACGGGTAGTCGCCGAGGGACGGGCGGAACCCCGAGGGGCCGTGGAACGAGCGCCAGATCTCCTCCTTGAACCGGCCGTAGCGGTGCCGCTCGTCCGGCGTGAGGTGGATGCACTCGAGCAGGTAGCCCTCGTCCGTCGTGAGCCGCTCGGGGATCCCGCTCGCGTCGAGGGCCACCCACGTCGGGGTCCCGCGGATCCACGAGCCCCGGCCGCTCGCGAGGAGCGCGCGCATCATCGGCACGACGCCGCCGATCTGGGGGACGTAGTCGCGTCCGAGCACCCAGCGATCCCCGATCGGCCACGGTCGACCGGCCACCGGGTTCACCGGGGGCGTCTGGGTGCTCAGGCAGAGACGGATCGCCATCGGTACGGGCCGCGTCCCCGGGCGACCCGATGGCCCCCCCGGACCGGTCCGGGGCGCGATCGCCGCGCGGAGAACTGTGGGCGTTCCAGGGAAGGGCCACGGCAAGAATAGCTTTGCGCGGCCGGCCGGGGGGTAGACCGAGACGACGGTCGCCGGCGCCGGCCGGTCACCCGTGCCCGGCCGGCGCGGCCGTGCCGGGCCCGTCGGGGGGCGCGAGCACGCCCGCCATCTCGCGCCGGAGGATCGCGGGCGCGCTCGCGTAGCCGAGGGCGAGCGCCGCCCGGAGCAGGGCGATGTGCGTGAGCGCCTGGGGGTAGTTGCCGAGCGGCCGCCGGTGCACCGGGTCGTACTCCTCGGAGAACAGGCCGAGGGGGCCCCCCGCCGCGAGCAGCCGGCCGAAGCTGCGACGGGCGAGGCGTTCGGCGCCGGAGCGGGCCCGCGCCTCGACCAGCCAGAACGAGCAGGGAAGGAACGCCCCCTCCGGGCCGGCGAGCCCGTCGTCGGTGCGGTAGCGGTAGACGAACGGCCCGACGGCGAGGTCCGCCGCGACCCGGTCGATGGTGCCGAGGACCTTCGGGTCGTCGAACGGGAGGAACCCCACGAGGGGGATGCGCAGGTTGGCCGCGTCGACGGCGTGCTCGCCGAAGGACCGCACGAAGGTCCGCCGCGTGGGGTCGAAGCCGCGCCGCAGGATCGTGGCGCGGATCCTCTCCGCCGTCGCCCGCCAGTTCCGGGCCGCCGACCCTTCCCCGTAGCGGTCGGCGATCTCGGCGGCCGCATCGAGCGCGACCCACGCCATCAGCTTCGAGTGGACGAAGTGGCGGGGCGGCCCCCGCACCTCCCAGATCCCGCGGTCGGGGCGCCGCCACTGGGCCGCGACCCGGTCGGCGAGCGGGACGAGGTGGCGCCAGCGCCGCCCGAGGGCGACCGGATCGAGGTCGACCAGGAGGCGCGCGGCCGCGAGGAGCTCGCCGAAGATGTCGAGCTGGAACTGGCCGGCGGCGTCGTTGCCGATCCGCACCGGACGCGAATCGAGGTAACCGGTCAGGCCGGGGATCTCGCGCTCGGTCAGGTCGCTCTCGCCGTGGGCGCCGTAGACGACCCGGAGGCCCGCCGGCCCGTCCGGCGCGTCCTCGATGCGATCGACGACCCAGCCGAGGAACGCCGACGCCTCGGGGCGGTGGTCCAGGAGCATCATCGCCTGGGCGGCGAACGCGGCGTCCCGGATCCAGACGTAGCGGTAGTCCCAGTTGCGCGGGCCGCCCGGCCACTCCGGCAACGAGGTCGTGGGCGCGGCGACGAACGCCCCGGTGTCCGCGTGCGACAGGAGCTTGAGCAACAGCTCGCTGCGCTCGACCACGGCGTGCCAGGCGCCCGCGACGCGGTGGATCGGCGCCCCGGCGCCGTGGACCCACGTCCGCCAGAACGCGACCGCCTCCGAGGCCGCCGCCACGCCGTCCGCCGGGGGCCGCGCCCCGTTGAATCCGAGGTGGACCCACTTCGCCTCGCCCGGCGCGACGACGCCCTGGGCGACGGCCCGGTCCTCCGAGATCGTGCTCGGCCACGGCGCGGTCTGCGTCAGGCGGTCGGAGCCGTCCGTCGCGACGACCTCCCGGCCGCGCGGGGTCAGCGTCGGGGACCGCGCGCCGTAACCGAACCGGGGGGCGAAGGTCACGGTCACCCGGACCTCCGACCCCTCCGACTCGAGCAGGCGCAGGATGGAGGGGGTGGCCTCCCGACCCGGGTCGAGGAGGAACAGGTCGATCAGGTGGAGCCGACCGCCGTCCGGAAGGGTGAAGCGGGTCTCGAGCAGGTTCGTCGAGGGAAGGTAGCGCTGCTCGCCGCGCACCGGCGGTTCCGGGGCGACCCGGGCGAACCCGCCGCGCCTCGCGTCAAGGAGGCTGGCGAACACGCTCGGCGAGGCGAAGCGGGGCAGACAGGCCCACGCGATCGTCCCGTCGCGCCCGATGAGCGCGGCGGTGTGGAGATTGCCGATCAGCCCGAGGTCCGTGAGGGTCGGTGCCCTCCGCCCGCCCGGCGACACGGCGGGGCGCCGCTCTAGGAGCAGCCGCTCGTGGCCCCGCACACCGTGCAGGCGTAGCAGGTCCCCGACCGGACCATGATCCCGCCGCAGATGTGGCAGGACGGCGCGTCCTCGCTGACGCCGCCCGAGGGACCGCCCTCGCCGAAGGCGTCGAGCGGCTTCGTCTCGAACTTCACGACGGTGGCCGGCGCGGTCTTCACGGCCGCGGGCGTCCCGCCCCCGTTGCCCTCACCGGCGGGACCCTCGAGGCCGATCGCGCGCCGGTCCTCCTCGCTCAAGAACTCGATCGCGAGCCAGCGGGCCACGTAGTCGGGGATGGACTTCGCGAACCGGACCTTCGGATTGTTGGTCGCGCCGGCCGGCTCGAAGCGCAGGTGGGCGAGCTTCCGCACGAGGTCCTTGAGCGGCACCCCGTGCTGGAGCGCCATCGACATCGAGATGCCGAGCGAGTCCATGAGACCGTTGACGGTCGAGCCTTCCTTCGTGACCCGGAAGAAGACCTCGCCGGGCCGTCCGTCGGGGTAGAGGCCCACCGTGACGTAGCCGTCGTGTCCGCCGACCTGGAAGTGGTGGGTGACCGCCTTGCGCTCGTCGGGCAGGCGCTCGCGGACCGGGCCGCGCGGGCCGGCGACCGGCCCCCGGCCTTTCCCGGTCTCGTACGGCTGGGAGGCCTTGCATCCGTCCCGGTAGAGGGCGACGGACTTGATCCCGAGGCGCCAGGCCTCGAGGTAGATCTTCTCGATGTCCTCGACCGTCGCCTCGTGGGGCAGGTTGATCGTCTTCGACGCCCCGCCCGAGAGGAACGGCTGGACCGCGCCGAGCATCTTGAGGTGGCCCATCGGCGAGATCGTCCGGGTCCCGCCGGCGGGGGCGAGGGCGGTGTCGAAGACGCCGAGGTGCTCCGGCCTGAGGCCGGGGGCGCCCTCGAGGCTCCCGTTCGTCTCGAGGTGGGCGACGATCGCCGCCGCGTCGGCCGGCGAATAGCCGAGGCTCGTAAGCGCGTCGCCGACGGTGCGGTTGACGAGCCGGAGGACGCCGCCGCCGACCAGGTTCTTCGTCTTGACGAGGGAGAGCTCCGGCTCGAGGCCGAGGGTGTCGCAGCCCATCAGGAGGCCGATCGTCCCGGTCGGGGCGATGACGGAGATCTGGGCATTGCGGTAGCCCCAGAGCTCCCCGGCCTTCACCGTGTCGTGCCAGCGGTCCTGGGCCGCGCGGACGTAGGGGTCGAGGCGGCGGTCGCCCGAGGGGACCTGGTCGGCCGCCTTCGAGTGCTTGCCCATCACGCGGAGCATCGGGGCGCGGTTCTTGTCGAAGCCGGGGAAGGGCCCGACGCGCTTGGCGATCTCCGCCGACATGTGGTAGCCCTCGGCGGAGAGGTACGCCGAGACCGCGGCGGCGAGCGTACGGCCGGCGTCGGAGTCGTAGGCGACGCCGTAGTGCATCAGGAGCGCGCCCAGGTTGGCGTAGCCGAGACCGAGCGGTCGGAAGTCGTGGGAGTTCTGGGCGATCGTCGCCGTCGGGTAGCTCGAGGCGTCGACGATGATCTCCATCGCGAGGATGATCGTGCGGATCGCGTCCCGGTAGAGCTCGAGGTCGAAGGAGCCGTCCCCGCGGAGGAACTTCATCAGGTTGATCGACGCGAGGTTGCACGCCGAGTCGTCCAGGAACAGGTACTCGCTGCAGGGGTTCGACGCGTTGATCCGGCCCGACATCGGGCTCGTGTGCCAGTCGTTCGTGATGTCGTCGAACTGGACGCCGGGGTCACCGCACCGCCACGCGGCGTAGGCGAGCTTCCGCCACAGGTCCCGGGCCCGGTAGCTCTGGGCGACGGAGTGGTCGGTCCGGTTGTAGGTCTTCCATTCGCCGTCCTTGACCACCGCGTCCATGAACGCGTCGGGGATGCGGACGGAGTGGTTCGCGTTCTGGTAGGCGATCGAGGCGTAGGCGCTGTCCGGTTCCGTCCCGTCGAAGTTCGACGAGTAGCCCTCGCGGATCAGCGCGAGCGCCTTGTCCTCCTCCCGGACCTTGCACTCGATGAAGTCGACGACGTCGGGGTGGTCGAGGTTCAGGATGACCATCTTCGCGGCGCGCCGCGTCGTGCCGCCGGACTTGATGACGCCCGCGAGGGCATCGAACGCCCGCATGAACGACACGGGCCCGGAGGCGATCCCTCCGCCCGAGAGCCGCTCGCGGCTGCCGCGGAGCGTGGAGAGGTTCGTCCCCGTGCCGCTGCCGCCCTTGAACAGCCGGCCCTCGCTCGTCGCGAGGGCGAGGATCGAGTCCATGTCGTCGGCGACGGATTGGATGAAGCACGCGGAGCACTGCGGGGGCTCGCGGACGCCGACGTTGAACCAGACGGGGCTGTTGAACGCCGCCATCTGCTGGACCATGAGGTACGACAGGCTCTCCTCGAGCTGGGTCGCCTCCTCCGAGGTGTCGTAGTAGCCGAGCTCGAGCCCGCGCTCGGCGATCCAGTGGCAGACCCGACGGATCATGCCGTCGATCGAGCTCTCGCGGCGGCCCTGGATCACGCGGAAGTACTTCGACGCGGCGATGTTGATCGAGTTCGAGCTCCAGCTCTCCGGGGCGTGGACCCCCTTGAGCTCGAAGATGACTGATCCCTCGGCGTTCTTGATCAGCGCGTCGTGGGTCTTCCAGGCGACGGTGTCGAAGGCGGTCTTGCCGCGGGGGACGAGCCGGGGGATGGGGATCGGTTCACGTCCGAGGCGGGAGGGGGCCCGTGGGGCCTCGTCGCTGACGGGTGCGGTGCGCTTCTTCGCTACGGCCATTGAGGTTCACTCCGTGGGGGGGGGCGCGGCCGGGACGATCGAGACGCCGACCGGGAACGCCGGAATCGCTAGGCCGCCGGGACCCCTTGGCGCTTGCGCCCAGGCCGCGAAACCGCCTCGGAAGAGACGTGTTTCACGCCGAGCGGAGCGTTCCGGATCACGGGCGGCGTCGCTCCGGACACCCGTCGCGGACCCTCCGGGGGGGCGGAACATGTCGGGCTATATCTGCCTAGGGTTGGGCCGACGTACTTTTGCTCGGCATGCTTTCCTCCGTCCGCTTTCTCGGCTAGCGTCGGTCGGCCGGCGCGGCCGCCGCGCGCGGAGGAGGGAGCACGCGCATCGTGCACGGCATCGTCACCCCGCAGTCGCCGCAGAAGAGGCCCTCCTCGGCGACCCACAGGAACTGCCCGCACCGCTCGCACTTGCGCGGATCGTCCGGATCGTTGCGGCAGACCATCGTCGACCCGCAGGGGGCCCGGGCCAAATACGATGCGCCTCGAATGGAACAGGGGACCGAAAAAAGTGGGGGAACCCCTCCGCAGCGGAGGGGTCCCGAGGGTGGGTGAACCGGATCAGGCGTTCTTCATCCGGGCGCGGGAGACGAATCCCTTCTTGTCGAGGAAGTACATGTATCCGTCCTGCCGCGTGATCTTCTCGGTCCCGACGCGAGCCTTCTTGCCGCTCTTGTTGAGCTTGGTCGGGGTCTTCCACAGGTACCCGTCCTTGCCGAGGTAGTACAGGTATCCCTTCTCTCGCTTGATCTGTTCCTTGCCGACCTTCTCCGCCATGTGAGGCGACCTCGCCGGCGAGAAGGAGAGCCCTCCTATTTGAATGTACGGGCGGACTCACCTCGAAGAAACGCAGATTCCCTGACGGTAAACGGCCGTCGGAGCGACCCCGATCCGGTACGGGATCTCCTCGACCGAGCGGACGGGGAACACCGCGAGGTCGGCGTCCCGGCCGACCTCGATGGTACCGGCGGCGCCGGCGAGCCCGAGGGAGTGCGCGGCGTTCACCGTCGCCGCCGTCAGCGCCTCGGCCGGGGTGAGGCGCGCGGCGTAGACGGCATGGGCGAGGACGACCGGCATCCCCTCGACCCACGAGTTCGGCGAGAGGTCGCTCCCGAGGGCGACCGGGACCGCCGCGTCGACGAACGCGCGGCCCCGCGGTGCGGCCGGTGCGAGGGAGGCGAACGGCGTCACGGGCAGCAGCGTCGCGGTCACCCCGCGCTCGGCGAGGCGGGAGAGGTCCCCGTGCGTCGCGGCCAGCAGGTGGTCGGCGAGATCGGA
>JAKAOB010000088.1 GCA_021812305.1 Thermoplasmata archaeon | reverse complement strand
GTCTTCGTGGTGTTCGTCGTGTTGTTCTGGTTCGTGCCGCAGCTCGAGCCCGTGCACGGCGCCTTGAGCAGCGTCACGTTCAGCCAGGAGACGTTCCCCGCGGAGACGGGGACCGGGGAGACCGAGGCGTTGTAGCCCGGCGAGGTGACCTTGACCGTCCAGACCTTGCCGCCGAGCAACGGGACGCTGAACGCCCCCGTCGTCGGGTTGAAGCTCTGGGCGCCGCCGGTCGACCCGTTGGTCATGAGGATCTCCAGGCCCTTGAGCGCCGTCGTCGGTCCGACGGTCCCGTTGATCCAGCCCCTGTTCGTCAGCGACACGTTGACCAGCGTCGTGGCCCCCGGGGTCACGACGATGCTCGAGAGGACGACCAGGTTGTAGCCGGCCTCCGTCGCGGTCAGCGAGTAGGTGCCGCCGGGGCGGCTCACGTTGAACGTACCGGCGCTCGTGAGGTTGACCTGCACCCCGCTCAGCCGGACCTTGACGTTCGTCGCCGGGATCGGCGACTTCACGACCCCGTAGATCCATCCGCCGCTCAGCAGGATGTTGACCGTCGTCACCACCCCGGCGGGCAGCAGGACGTACTGCGAGAACGACGTGAAGCCCGGGGCGGTGGCGTTGACCCAGTAGTCCCCCCACGGGACGGCGACCGAGTAGCTGGTGACGCCGCTGAGCGTCGCCAGGGTCACGCGGGTCCCGTTGACCGTCACGGTGGCGTTCGAGGGCGAGACCGTTCCCGAGACGGTCCCGGTCACCCGAAGCAGGGTGAAGTTGTGCCAGGCCGTCTGACGGGCCGTCGTCGGCTCGAGCACCCACTGCGACTGGTAGCCGGGAGCGGAGACGTTGACGTAATAGGAGGCGCCCGAGGCGACCGGGATGTAGTAGAACGCGCTCGTCGTGTTGTACGGGCTCGGCGTCTGCGGGGTCCCGTCGACGAGCAGCTGGAGCCCGGTCGGATCGGGGGTGATGTACCCCGACAGGAACGCCGCGGGGCTCGGCGCGTAGTTCGCGACCAGGCTCGGGCCGCCGGAGTAGGTGAAGGTCGCGCGGTACGAGGTGCTCGTCGTCGCGCCGGACCAGCCCGTGAACTCGTCGATGTAGGTCGAGTTGTACGGGAGGGACGGGGGCACCTGCACGGTCTGGGTGCTGCCCGTGTCCCACCCCAGATCGACGGGGAGCGTGTAGGAGCTCGTCTGCCCGAAGGTGGTGACGGACGCGGTGGGGGCGTTGAGGCTCGTCGAGCTGATGTTCACCGGGCTCACGTGCGCCACGTAGAGCGCCGTGTCCCCGCCCGAGTAGCACGAGGAACTGCGGCAGTCCGTCCACGCCGGGGTGACGCGCCCGGCCGAGGCGGTGGAGCCCATCGTGAGGCCGATGTCCGTGATGCCCGAGCCCGGCTGGCTGGCCGCGTCGGTGACCACGAACTGGCGCGACCACGTCGCCCCGCCGTTCGTCGAGTAGACGCCGTAGACGTTGTAGTTGCCCGTGGCGAGCCCGATGCCGTAGTACGTCACCCAGACCGTCCCGTCCGGTCCGACCGCGACGGTCGGATCGATGTAGATCGGGTTGGTACCGGGCGTCGAGATGATCGTGGGGGAGGTCCACGTCGTACCCCCGTTGGTGCTGCGGACGAGGTCGATCGCCGGGTAGCCCTTGCTCGTCCCGGTCTGGTTGTCCGACCAGGCGATGTAGATCGTTCCGGAGTAGGGGCTGGACGACCAGTTGTCGACCGTGAGGGCGGGGTTCGTGATCGCGGGGAACGCGTCCGGGGAGGTCGAATAGATCGGGTCGACCCCGATCGAGACCGCGTCCCGGGGCGACGACCAGGTCGAGCCGCCGTTCGTCGACTTCGTGAAGCCGATGGAGATCTGGCCGGTCGTCGACGAGTAGTTCTGGTAGTCCATGAACGCCGCGTAGACCGTGTGGGTCGCGGCCGGGCTCTCGCCGAGGCTCGCGAACTGCCCCAGGGTGCCCGTCAGGTTCACGGGGGCCGACCAGGTCGTGCCGGAGTTCGTGGTGTAGGAGATCTGGACCGTGGCCTGGTACCCGAGGAACTGGCACGCGCTCGAGTTGATGTCGATGTGCAGCACGTCCCAGCCGAC
Organism: Thermoplasmata archaeon; assembly: GCA_021812305.1. Classification (GTDB taxonomy): domain Archaea; phylum Thermoplasmatota; class Thermoplasmata; order Lutacidiplasmatales; family UBA184; genus Lutacidiplasma. The sequence goes on along the minus strand of JAKAOB010000088.1, from coordinate 5,279 downwards.
CACCGCGTAGGTGCCGTTCGTCGTCACCCAGGGCTTCTCGGGGATGTCGTTGTAGTAGAGGCCGTTCGTGAAGGTCGTGCAGTTCGAGGGGAAGGTCCGGTAGGCCGCCGGGGTGACCGCCCGCAGCTGGGTGGTCGTGCCCCAGACGGCCCCGCCGTCGGTCGAGGGCGCGACGGCGATCCCCCACGGCGGGAAGTCCGCGGTGGAGGAGGCCGGGCAGTTGAGCCCGACCCAGAAGCACTGGGAGACGAACATGAACGCGTCGTACGTCATGTTGTCCGACGCCGACGCGACGCTCGACGCGCCCCAGGTGAGGGAGTTGTTCGTGAAGGAGCCGGCGGTCGTCCAGTTGCTGGCGAGGTTCGGGAAGTTCATCTGCCAGGTCTGGCCGCCGTCGGTCGATTCCCAGGCCGCGGCGCTTCCGCGCCCGCTCAGCCAGGGGTAGCTCGTCCCCGTGGTCGAGCAGGGGCTGCCCGAGTTGTTGAACAGGCTCAGGATGCTGCCGCCGCCGACGACCAGGGTCGAGTTGGCCGGTCCGGCCTGGGCGATCGACGCGCCCCCGAAGCTCTGCGGGAACGTCGTGCCCTTGAGGATCCCCCACGACGAGCAGTCCGAGCCCGTGACCAGGAAGTTCGACGCGGTCGAGCTCAGTAGCGGGCCGGCCGCGGTGGCGGGCGACGCGGCGCGCAGCTGCGAAAGGTACGACGTCCCCGGGCCGGGCGCGGCGAGCGGGTGCGCCGAAAGCCCCCGGGCGACGAGCGAGGCGATCTCGGCGCTCGGAAGCACGGCCGAGGACGCAGAGCCGAGGGGCGCCGTGCCGGCACCGAGGGGGTGGACGGCCACGGGCGCCGACGGGACCGCCGCGCTCCCGGCATATCCGAGGACGAACGTGGATCCCGGCGCGGCCAGTACGGCGACCAGCAGGCCCAGACCGAGGACGGTCAGCAGCGGGCGAAGACGACCGTGGGTTGTGCGGGACAGGAGCAGTTCGTGCATGTCGGACGCCGTTCGGCTGGTTCCTTCGCTTATCATGGTTTCGGTGACTCCAGGGGGTCGATCGACGCGTCAGGGACGGGAGAGGGGATCGGTTCGGTCCCCGCGGCCGGAGCCTCGGGGCCCTCGGCCGGGCCGCCGCCCTGGCGGTTTCGCCAGATGGCGAGGGCGAGCACGAGGACGATCGCGAGCCCGATGAGGCCCAGGGCGGCGAGCGCCGTCGGGGTCAGTAGCGGGTTCGATAGCGCGGACGGGGCGACGACCACCAGGGTCGTGGAGGCGTTCGCCGTCCGGTTGTACGGGTCGAGGACCGTCACGGTGACGGTGTAGGTCCCCGGGGCGGCGTAGGTATGCGAGGTGAAGTTGACCGGCGTCGTCGCCGTCTGCCCGTCGCCGAAGCTCCAGGTGTAGTTGTAGGTGTACGGAGGCACGAGCACGGCCACCGTCGCGGCGAGCGGGACCGGCGAGCCGCTCAGGCTCGAGGAGGGGACCGAGATCGTCACCACGGGGGCCACGGGCCGGTAGACCGCACCGACCGATCCCGAGCCGTTGAGGAACAGCGTGTCGTTGACGACGCTCACGTTGCCCTGCGGCGACCAGGCGACCAGGTAGCTGCCGGTGCACGGGGAGGCCGTGAGGGGATAGGTGCCCGCGGGGAGCGAGAGGGCCGAGCCGTTCGCCAGGTTCGAGCCGGCGACGCGGACCGAGCCGCAGTTCGCCGGATAGATGAGGACGGTGAGGACGAAGCGGATCTGGGAGAACTGCGCGGTGAGGATCGCGGAGTTCGTCAGGAAGACGTACCCTCCGCCGATCTCCGCCGAGGTGCTGTTCGACCAGCCGGTGAAGCGGTAGCCGGTGCAGGGGGTCGCGGAGAGCGCATAGCTCGCCTCCTCCGGCAGCACGACGGTCGAGTTCCCCGGGTAGGTGACGCCGTTGAGCCGGATCGACCCGCAGCCGGCCGGCTGGGTGTACAGGTAGACGGCCACGAGCGGGCGGAAGACCGCCTCGATCGCGCCGCTATCGTTGACGTAGGCACTGCCGCCGACGACGCTGATCCCGCCGAACGTGATCCAGCGGACGAACCCGTAGCCACCGCACGCGATGGCCGCGATCGGCAGGACGGAGTAGCGGGACACGTAGGTGTAGTTCGTGTTGACGAACGACGCCGCCCCGAAGTCGATGATCCCGCACGTGGGGGGGTCGGTGAGGAACCCGACGAACTTGTCCGGCTGGCCCGGGATGTTCGTCGCGATGAGGTAGCCCGAGCCGTTCACGACCGCGACGTTCCCGACGACCTGGACCCCGCCCGTGCCGTTCAGGCCGAAGAGGTAGTAGCCGCTGCACGAGGACGCCGAGATCGTGTGCGTGGTGTTGTTCTGCACGACGATCTGCGAGGAGTTGCGGTACGCGGTGCCGTCGAACGTGACCGTCCCGCAGCCCGCGGGGCTCACCAGGATCGTGACGATCGTGAGGACGTAGTTCACCTCGGTGACGACCCCGGCGCCGGTCACGTTGAGCGTGCCGCCGGAGATCGACACCCCGCCGGTGGTGTTCCAGCGCAGCCACCCGTAGTGGTAGCAGGGATCCGGGGCGATCGGGTAGGTGCCGGCCGTCAGGCCGATCGATTCCCCGTTCGTGTAGCCGGCGCCGCGGATCGCGACCCCCCCGCAACCGGTCGGGACCGTCGCGAACTGGACCGTGTCCGCGCTCGTCGTGGGGACCCAGTGCGCCGTCAGCGTGCCGTTGCCGTGGGGCGTCAGGCGGGGTCCGAGGATGGTGAGGTTGCCCGTGAACGACCAGCCGGCGAACGTCTCGCCCGCGCATCCGACCTGCCCGAGGGAGTAGTTGCCCCAGTCCGGAAGGAAGAGGGAGGTCCCGTTGACCGAGTAGTTGCCGTCCAGGTAGACCTGCCCGCAGGTCGTGAACACCGTCACATTGTCGAGCGGCCGGACGTAGCTCCAGTGGGCCAGGACCAGCCCCGACGCCGAGACGCCGAGGGTGCCGATCTGCCCGCCGGCCGGGGCCACGGTGAGGCCACGGGCCAGGCTCCAGGAGGAGAAGGACCAGGGGTAGCAGCCGTGCGCCCCGATCGGGTAGAAGCCCGGGGCGACCTGGACCGAAGAGCCGTTCGCCTCCGCCGAGGTGTTGAACACGATGTTCGCGCAGCTCGGGTACCAGGTCTGGAACGTGACATTGAACAGCGGCAGCGGTCCGCGCTCGATGTGCGAGGTCGGGCTCGTCACGGTCGCGCCGGCGCTGTTCGTCGCCGTGACGGTGAAGTTGATGAGGCCGTTGGAGCCCGTCGGGATCTGCGCGGAGTACATCGCGCTGGTCGGACCGCCGGCCCATCGGGTCATCGTCACGGTCGTCGCGCTCCCCCCCGCGACCAGGTAGGTCAGGTTCGCCCCGGTGAGCGTCCCGTAGGTCTGCGGGTTTACGGTCACGTTCACCGTGCCGCCGGTCGTGACGAAACCGTCCCGGCTCGAGTTGACGAGGGAGTTCAGGAACAGGACCTTCATGTCGTGGGGCGCCCCCGTGGAGAACAGCTCCGTCGTGGCGCCGCCGAAGTCGTTCGTGGTCGACGGCTGCGTGTCACCGAAGTTGAGGTCGGTCCCGTTGAACGTGAACCACGGGTAGAACCCGGTGCCGCCGTAGGCGTTCTGGTTGAAGCACGTCGCGAGGGTCCCGAGGGCCGCGAACGGATTGCAGACGCCGGACCCCGACTCGGGGGCGATGTAGAGGTAGTCGCCGGTGGGGCGGCCCCCCTCGACGAACTTCGGGACCCCGAAGGCCCAGGCGCCCATGTTGTCCCAGGCCGTCTGGTTGTAGGTGTCGCACACCGCGTAGGCCTGCGGGCCCACGGGACAGGAGAGGTAGCTGACGCCGAGCCCGAACGGCATCGACCAGTTGAGCAGGCAACTGTCGGGACAGGAGGCGTTGAAGAACGGCTCGAAGGTGTAGGTGCCGGTCGTCGTCGTGTTCAGGGTCATCGCGGCGTTGAGGGTGGCGTTCGCCGGGTCGAGGATCGTGATGTTGAGCCCCGTCGTCGAGCCGATCTGGCCGGCGAAGGTCAGGTTGAGCCAGGATCCCGCGGGGTAGAGGGGGAGGGTCGGGCCGGAGCCCGAAAGGTCGGAGATCTCGCAGAAGTAGCTCTGGTTGAAGCTGAAGTTCAGGGCATTGGACGGACAGGTGTTCGCCGTGTAGATCGAGCTGTTGACCAGCGAGAAGACGGCGAGGTCGGCCGTGTAGTTGAGCGACGAGCCCGACGGGACCGGAGTGAAGACCAGGGCGGCGTACGACTGGCCCCACTGCGAGTTGCGGTCGCCGCGGACCACCATGCCGACGTACATCTGGATGTAGGCGTTCGACTGGAGGGCGGCGCCGTCGGGGGGGAGGTAGACGGGGAGGGACATCGTCTCGCCCGAACCGGGGACGTTCGAGGAGAACGTGAGGTGGATCTCGTCCTTGTTGACCGGGGCGCAGGGGCCCTGGTAGAGCTGGGACGGGGTGATCGGGCCCACGATCCCGACCGGGCCGTACGCGGGGTAGCCCGAGGGACAGACGATCGTGGACGGGTGGGGGCGAGCGGCGACCGCGGGGGCGGAGGCCGCCAGCGGGCCGACGGGGTGCGGCGCCGTCGGGGTTCCCGGGGCGCCCGCACCGCCCGTGGAACCGGGAGCGGGCAGCGCGACGAGGACGACCAGGACGACGACAGCGAGGCTCAGGAGCACGCCCCGAGCGCTCATGCGGTGCCTCGGGGCCACGGCTCAGCGCGTCTCGTCCGGCTCGCGCGGCCCGGCGGCCGGCTCGACCGGGGGCGCCGCGGGAGAGTAGACCTCGAAGCTGGGCGCGATCGCGAGCTCTCGGGCCCGGCCGCGCAGCGGACGGGCCGAGGCCGGGTGGGCGCGGTCGTAGCGGCGCCGGTCGAAGTAGAGGCTGAGGCCGAAGACGGCCAGCGCGCCGCCGCCCGCGGCGACGACGATCTGCAGGTCCGCTGCGTAGGGGATCCCCTTGAACGCCGGGATGTAGACCCCCAGGAGGAAGACGAGGACCCCGACGACCCCGACGGCCAGCCAGACGCCCGCCTCGAGGCGGAGGACGAGCGTGCTCGTGTCCATCGCCGCCTCACCGGGGCCGCCCGGCCGGGGGCCTCCCGCTGCGCTGCGTCCCGTCCGCCGTCCATCTCACGCCGGTGCCCCCGCCCCCACTACGCGCGCGTCCCGTACGACCGGATGAACTCCTGGGCCCAGTTGAGCGTCTCCGGCGTGATGGACGACTTCGTCTTC
>JAKAOB010000007.1 GCA_021812305.1 Thermoplasmata archaeon | reverse complement strand
TCCGATCTCGCCTACCGCGGCACGGATGCGGTCGTGTTCGCGATCCCCCGGGGCGGGGTGCCGGTCGCCGCCGAGATCGCCCGCCGTCTGGGGCTCGGGCTCGATGTCATCCTCGTACGGAAGGTGGGCGCGCCGTCGGACCCGGAGTACGGCCTCGGCGCCGTCGCCGAGGGCGGAGTTCGACTGATCGATCGGGACCGGGCGGGCGAGCTCGGCGAGAGCGAATCATCGCTGGCCCCCGTGATCGAGCGCGAGCTCGCCGAGATCGAGCGGCGCTCGCGGCTGTTCCGCGCCGGCCGCCCGGCGATCGACCCCCGGGGACGGACGGTGATCGTCGTCGACGACGGGATCGCCACCGGCGGGACCGTCCGCGCCGCCCTCCGCTCCCTGCGCCTTCGCGGGGCGTCCCGCCTCGTGCTCGCCCTCGGCGTCAGTCCGGCGTCGACGGCCCGTGCGCTGGCCGCGGAGGTCGACGAGCTCGTCGTCGTCCTCACGCCCGAGGTCTTCTACGCGGTGGGCGAGTGGTACCGTTCCTTCCCCCAGGTCGAGGACGCCGAGGTTCTCGAGATGCTGCGGGCCGGGTCCGCCGGGGGGAGCGGTGGAGCAACGTAGGCGCCGAGACCCCGTCCCGGCGGCCGCGAGCCGGGCGGTCGAGATCCCGTTCGATGCCCGGCACCTGGATGCGGATCTAGTCCCGGCCCGCGGGAACAACGGGCTCATCCTCTTCGCCCACGGCAGCGGCAGCGGGCGCCGCAGCCCGAGGAACCGGGAGGTCGCCCGCGGCCTGAAGCGCCTCGGGTTCGGGACGCTCCTCCTCGACCTGCTCGACCCGGCCGAGGCCCGGGCCGACGAGGCGAACGCCGCGTACCGGTTCGACATTCCCCTGCTCACGGGCCGTCTGATCCGCGCGACCGAGTGGCTCCTCGGGCGACCCGAGACGGCCGCGCGCCCGCTCGGCTTCTACGGGGCGAGCACCGGGGGGGCCGTCGCCCTGCGCGCGGCGGTGGCGCACCCGGAGGCGGTCCGGGCGATCGTGCTGCGGGGTGCACGCAGCGACCTCGCCGATGCGGTCGTTTCCGAGGTGCGCTGCCCGACGCTCTTCCTCGTCGGGAGCGAGGACCCCGAGGTCCGCGCCCTGAACGAGGCGACGTACTCCCTCCTCCGCGCGCCCAAACGCCTCGTGGTCGTGCCGGGAGCCGGGCACCTCTTCGAAGAGCCGGGGGCGCTCGAGGCCGTATCGCGAGAGACGGCCGAGTGGTTCCGGGCCCACCTCGGCCCGTCCCCCACCCCTCCGCGTCCCCCGGGCTCGACGGCTCCCGCACGCCCGGATCGGCCCGGTCGCGAGGTCGCCGGACGGGCGTCGCCGGGACGGGGCCGCGTCCGAATCGACCCGTCCTATCCGGGCGGGCCCAATCGGATGCCGTGCGGTCCGGTGCTGACGGAAGCGGCCGCCAGGGCTTCCGGTACGTGGAGCGCCGGCGGTTCGACGGCCGGGGCGAGCGGGGCGTCCACCGCCCGCTCGTAGCGCCCCGTCTTCTCGGTGAGCCGAAGGCGGTAGACGACGATCGGGCGTCCGCTCGGCCTCCCGGGGGGCGGTCCCGCGCACTGGGGGAGCGGGACCTCGAGCGGAGCCGACCGCGACCCCGTGAACGGGTGCAGTCGCGCCGCGAGGAACCGGCTCGCCTCGGTCGCCGTCTCGCCGTGGAGCTCCTCGAAGGAGCCCCAGGCGATCACCGACTGCCAGTTGGCGAGGTCCTCGACCCGCTCGACCTCGAAGCAGACCGAGGGGTTCCGCCGCATCAGCCGGATCTTCTCTCCTTCGGCCGAATGACCGTAGACGAAGCGACCGTCGTACGCGTACGTGACGGGCACGACGTAGGCCCGATCGCCGTCGACGCACCCGAGGCGGGCGATCACTTCGGAGAAGAGCACCTTCTCGATCTGCGCTCGCGTCAGATCTCCCAGCATGGGCCCCTCCCCCGAAGGGACCCCGTTCGGGGAGGAATATCGTTCCGTGAAGTGCCGATGACGTACCGCGCCGTTTGGATCTCCCGCCGCCGGGGTCAAGCCCGCTGAAGCGGGGCTTGATGAGGCCGCCGGACGCGTCGGGGATCGGGGGCCGGCATGATCGCACCCGCGGCGGAAGCGCCGTCTCGGCTGACGGGGGAGGAGCGGCGCTGGCTCCACGACAAGTACCAGCGCCTCGCCGAGCACGAGGCCCAGCTCGCCGACTATCGGACGAGCTACTTCGCGGCCATCGTGGCCGCGCTCGTGGCCGCCCAGGTCCTCCTGGTCATCAACCTCCTGCACGAGCCGGGGGTCTTCTCTACGGTCTCCACCCTGCTCGCGCTCTTCGGGCTGCTCATCTGCGGAGTATGGGGCCTCGTCCTGCACCGGACCACCTCGGCGATGGACCTCTGGCGCACCGCCGCGGCCGAGCTCGAAAAGGTCGCCCCCCCGGTCGCCGGCCCGCTCGAGGCACGGCTCGCCCCGCGCCCGGGGGCCCCCGAGCTCGTCCTCGACCTCGCGCGGCCGTACGCGGCGCATGCGCGTCGGTTCGCTCCCGGCACCGGTCTACCGTGGGCGGACTCGATCCGGCCCACCGAGCTCTGGGGGGACATCCCGGTGCTGATCGCCGGCGCGTGGGTCGTGGTGATCGCGGTCGTCTGGATCTGGTACCTCCTCGCCGTCTAGCGAGGGGGCCGCGCGCGAGGGCGCCGAATCGGTGCCTCCGCGCCGGCGGCGGGAGCGGGACACCTCTACTAATAGGGGCGCGAACGCTGAGGGGGCATGGGTCGATCGTCGGTCGGATGGGCGAGGAGCGCGAGGGGCTCGGCACCCCCCCGCGCGCTCGCGGTGGTCCTCGGGACGATGGCGCTGGTGCTTGCCGGCAGTGCGAGCGCCCTGGAGTCCCCCCGCGCGCCCGAGGTGGGCGGGGCTAGCGTCGTCCGGGTGAGCGCGACGGGGAGCTTCACCTTCGTCCCCTCCGATCTCAGCGTCATCGCGGGCGCTCCCGTCGAGCTCGAGGTGACCCAGGAAGCGAACTTCAACCACACGTTCACGCTCTCGTCCGTCGCCGGCTACACGTTCGCCGGCACGTCGACCCCCGCGCAGATCTTCGCCTTCTTCGCCGCGCACCCACCCCTCGTGAACCTCAGCCTCGGGGACCTCCCGGGCCGGACCTTCTACGCCAACTTTACCGCCCCCCCGGCCGGAGCGTACGAATTCCTCTGCGAGATCCCCGGCCACTTCCAGTCCGGGATGTTCGGTACCCTCACCTCGAGCACCGGCGCGACCTCGCCCTCGGCCATGTCGACGCCGGTCTACCTCTACGCCGCCGTCGCCCTGGCGGCGATAGTGGTCGTGGCCGCCCTGCTCCTCCTTTGGCGGCGCCGGCCCTCGCGGTCCGCGCCCCCGAACCCGTGAGCGAACCGACGGCCGCCCCCCGGACGGAGGAGTCGGCGGTCCTGGGCGGCGGCTGCTTCTGGTGCACGGAGGCCGTCTTCGACGGTCTCGCCGGGGTCGTCGGGGTGGAGCCCGGCTACGCCGGGGGCCACGTTCCGCGCCCGACGTACGAGCAGGTCTGCACCGGGACGACCGGACACGCCGAGGTCGTCCGGGTGCGGTTCGACGCCCGGGCTCTCCCCTACCGGGAGCTCCTCGGGATCTTCTTCGCCACGCACGACCCGACGACCCGCGACCGGCAGGGCCACGACGTGGGGCCACAGTACCGTTCGGTCATCCTCTACCGAGGCGACGCCCAACGCGCCGACGCCGAAGCGGTCCGGGCCGAGGTCGCGCGCGAGCTCGGCCCGCGCCATCCGGTCGTCACGGAGATCGCCGCGCTCACCGAATTCTACCCGGCGGAGGAGTACCACCGCGCCTACTTCCGCCGCAACCCCGAGCAGGCCTACTGTCGGGCCGTGATCGCCCCGAAGCTCGCGAAGTTCCGGGCCCGGTACGCCGATCGTCTCCGGTCGCCGGCGTCGGCCGGCGACCCTCCGACGTTCCGCTAGAACCCGAGGTTCTCGCGGACGATCACCATGGTGATGCGTCCGGGCTGGACCTCACGCTCGATCACGAGCGTCTTCGCGATGGTGCTTCCCATGCCGTAGGCGACGAGCGCGCGGCGATCCTCGAGGGGGTAGGTGTACTCGCGGACGCGCCGGAACGCCTCGTCCAGGTTCGCGACGATCTTCTGGGCGCCCACGACCCAGATCACATGCATCGCTCCGAAGGCGTACGGCCCGAGCTGGCTCCCCGTCGCGGAGGCGATGACGACCTGGCCCTGCTCGGTGACGGCATGGACGCTCCCCACGATGTACTCCGGGGCGGACCCGGTCCGGCGCTGCTCCAGGGTCTTCTTCTCGCGCGCGAGCTCGGTGAGCTCGGCGCGGATGTCCCGGTACTTTCCCGGCACGCGGATCGCCTCGGCGATCCCGGTCGCCTGCATCGTCTGCGAGGTCGCGTCGAGGACCCCGGCTCCCTGCGGGAGAAGATCGAGCACCGCGCGGCGGGCCGCGTCCCGATCCGCCACCACGACGGCGTGGATGCCTCGTCCCTCGAGCGCCTTCACCGTCGCCTCGATGCGGGCGGCGGTCGCCGGGCGGCTGAACTCCGGGTTCGGCTCGGGCGTGGACGGGCTGGGGGAAGACGCCTTCGGGGCTGGGGCGGACGCGGCTGCGGTCATGAGTGAGCTATATTTTCGAAAGTATTTATGCTATACAATGGCAATTAGGTAACCACGCGTCGCCGACCCCACCCGTCACCTGACTCGGTCAAAACGGACCGGGTCTAGCGTAAGCTATAACACTATCCTTCGCATAGTCTTTAGCATGCCGAGGTCGGCACCCAGGCGGGCCCCCGGGGAGCGCCGGGCCGGCGGCTGCCAGGTCACCGAGCTGTTCGCGATCCTCGGTCGGCCGCACATGTTGGGCATCCTTCACCTGTTCGGGGACGGACGCCCCCACCGGTTCACCGAGCTCGAGCGGTCGCTCCTCCTTTCGCCGAAGACCCTCAGCCAGCGCCTCCGCGTCCTGGTCGACCACGGCTTCCTGGAGCGACGCTCCTACCGGGAGACGCCCCCCCGGGTCGAGTACGGACCGACGGCGAAGACGCTCGAGCTCGAGGCGATCTTCCCCGTGCTGGCGCGGTGGTCCCGCCGCCACAGCCTCGACGAGGTCCCGGCCGTCGCGGTGGTCGGTCTTCGACCGCCGTGAGCCGAACCTCGCACCGGGGGGCGGCCGGACGGCCGTGCCGTCAACTCTAAGGTCCCCGGCTTCCTCCGTGGGGCATGCTCGGAGGTGTCCCATCGCCATGAGCGCGGCCGCCACGTGCCGTTGGTGCGGAGCGAACATGACCGCCGGTGCGCCGGTGTGCGGCTCCTGCGGTCGGCCGTTCAACCTTCCGGACCCGCCGAAGGACCCCGTCAACGACGCCCTCACGGAAGCTCGGCGCGCGGCCAAGGAGCTCGCCGCGGCCACGTCCCGGGTCTCGGAGTTCGTCCTTGCGAAGGCGAAGACCGCCGCCGCGGACCCGCACGGGGCCGCGCGCAAGGTTCTCAAGAAGGCGGCCGACGACCTCGAGGCCGTGCGACGAGACGTCGAGAAGGCGCTGCGCGAATCGAAGTAGCCGGGCCTCACCGCATCGCGAGCCCGAGGAATCCCCCCGCGGGATCGAGCTCGTCGAAGGTCTCGCGGGGGCGGATCCCCGCCCGCCGCAGGACGTCGTCCACCGCGGCGACCGTCGCGCGGTCGCGTCGGCGCCCGGCGGCGGTACGGCCGTCGGTCGTGGCGAGGAGGGCGCTCACGTCCCGCACCCCCCACAGCGCCGGCAGGTACCCCGGCGCCCGGGCCCGGGCGCTCGCGTACGCGTCCCGGCTCCGCTCGAGCTCGATCAGCCGGGCCCGGGGGGGCAGCCCGGCGGCCGCGCTGACGGCGTACGCCCGACGCACGTACCCCAGGAGACCGGGGACCAGGAAGCCGGTCGGGAAGTACGCCGCGAACGTGTTCATTTCCCCCACGGCGCGCTCGAAGAGGTCGCGGGCGCGCCGCGGCCGCCCCGAGTCGGGCTCGACCGAGATGAGGTCGCTCAGGACGACCGCGAGGCGGGCTCGGGAGGGCGCGTCCTTCGGGTTCTCCCGTACGATCCCGCCCAGGATCGACGCCGCCTCGTTCAGGTGGCGGAGCGCGCGGCCCCGCCGGCCCGGCGACCGGCCTTCGATCTGTCCGACGCGCCGGAGCGCGTTCGCGAGGTCCCGCCGGTGGCGCAGGTTCGATTCGCCGAAGCGCACGCACCGGCGCCCCGCCGCGAGGGCGGCCGTCGCGGCCACGAGCGGGCTCTCGGCCGGCTCGAACGCTTGGGCCATCCCGCTGCGCACGAGCAGCACCCGGGTGAGGGTCGACCAGAGCTCCGGCCGCCGCGGTGCCATGGCGACGGCCTCGCGGGCCCGGTCGAGGGCGAGGTCGAACCGGCGGCGGGCCCGCCGGGAACGGCCCCGGAGGGCCACGATCACCGCCTGGCCCACGAGCGCTTCCGCCATCTCGGCGCGGACCGCCGGAGAGCCGGGCTGGCGAGCGAGGGTCCGGGAGAACGCGTGCTCGGAGTCCCGATACAGGCCGAGCGCGAGGTCGAGCCGCAGCTCGAGGACCCGCAGCCGCGCGACGAGCAGGAGGGTGCGGGCCACGCTCAGCGCCGGGCGAATGCCGGCATCGGCCCGACTCCACCCCGGGCCGACCGCGCGCAGCGCGCGGTCGAGCTGCCGGTCCGCGTCCCTCAGGCGCGAGCTCCACACCGCCGAGAACGCGAGCTGGGTCCGGGCCGCGATGGCGTCCGCGCGAGCAAAGTCGAGCGCCGGCCATCGACGGGCGGCGGCCTCGCCCTCCCGGGCCGCGATCGCCCAGTCGCGGCGGGAGGCGATGAGGTCGAAACGGGTCCGTTCGAGCTCCGCGCGCAGCCCGTGGACGGCGCCCCGCACGGCGAGCGCCCACGCGCCGGCCGGCCCCCGCGTCGGCCCCGCCTGAAGGAGGCTCAGCGAGCGGGCCAGCTCTCGGATCCCCGCCCCCGCGTCGCCGGAGTGCTGGTGGATTTCCGCGAGCCGCCGGTGGGTCAGGGCGTGGAAGACGGCCACCGCCCGGGCGTCTTCCGGCTCCGGGAGGATCGTTTCGTACGCCGCGTCCGCGTCGCGGAGCGCGAGCTCCGCCCGGCCCGGTGCGTGGTCGAAGAGCAGGAACCCCGCCTCCGCCGTGAGCGCGTCGGCGCGGGCCAGGGGATTCGGGGATTCGCCGAACGGGGGGTGGCGCACGAGGCGACGGCACTCCTCGAGCCGTCGCTGCGCCAGGGCCGCCTCGAGCCGGTACGCCCATGTCCGGGCGATCGGTGAAGGAACGGCCGAGGGGTCCGTCGTACGTGGGGAACGACCGGTCGCGGGGCGTCCGGTGCGGGCGAAGGCCTCCTGCAACACCTCGTCGGGGTGGCGTCCCGCCGGCCCGGAGGACCGTTCCACGAGCTTCCCAACACGCCGCGCTACAAGTACGGTGCGCCCCCCGTCTCATCGCCGCCCGCCCCTTCGCCCGTGCCGGTCGCTGCGCCCGCCCGGGCCCGAGCTCAGCTGCCGGACCGGTCGAGCGCCGCGCTCGAGCGGCTGTCGGACGCTCGCAGCGAGGAGCGGCCCACCAGGGGGACACGGCTTTGGGGAACGGCAGGGAAAGCTCGCCGGCTCCCGTGGGCGGGCGACCCGGCGTGCGTGCCCGGGGAACCGGACCTCGCGGGCCGCGCGGGCACGGCCGTGGTCGCCTCCGTCCGTTCCCGCGCATCTTCGGCCGTCGGGGGCTCCCGGGGATCCCGTTGGGATCGACGCCCACGTCCGGCTCGCGCCGCGGCCCGATCACGACCCGGGTCCGTTCGACCGTGGGGTCGCGCGCGGGATAGGACCCCGGCGGCGGTCGACGGCCCGGTGGGGGGCCTCCCGGGTGCGAAGCGCGAGCTCCCACGGGTCCGCGGGGGCGCCCGCACACGATCCGACGACGCCGTCGGTCGCGTCACTCGGGAGCGGCACGGCGGCCGAGCGCGGCGAGCTCGTCGAGGTCCGCCCGGCCTTCCCGGAGCGCGAGGGCGACCAGATGCTTGCAGGGCAAACGGGCGGCGCGGCGCCCGGCGAGGCTGACCCCGGCCCACCGCCGCGCCCAGGCCGGGCACTCGCAGGACGGGGGATCGAGCCGGACGGGGTAGCGTCCGTTCGCGATCCAGCCGGCGTCGCGCCAGCGCAGGTGGACCGTCCCGGCCCGGGCAACGACCTCCTCGAGGGCGACGGCCCTCCGCTCGCGTCGCTCCGTCGCGACATGGATCGCCTCGTCGAGCGCGCCCCCGGCGGCCCGGACGAGCTCGGGGTCCGCGATCGGCCGGACCACCTCGAGGCGGTAGCCGCCCGTCCGTTCGAGGAGCCGCCGGAGCGGCCGCGCCTCGACCCGCCCGCGCGCATCGGGGCGACCGGAGCGGCCCTCGACCGCCCGGACGAGGCGGGGGTCCTCGGTGCGGACCACGACGCCCCGGCACCCGGCCTCCCCGAGGGCCGGGCCGGCGTACCGCAGCGCCAGGAGCTCCGCGTGGAGCCGGGAGCGGGCGCGCTGGCGCGGGCGGGCGACGACCGGCCCCGCTCCGCGCGGGGTCGTGAGCCGCCAGGCGAGCCCTGCGACCCGCAGGGTCGACTCGAAGAGGGCGAACACGCTGAGGCGGCACTCTTCGAGCGCGAAGGCGACGACCGGTGGCGGGGCCGCGGCGGGCACCGCGGCGGGCGCCGCCGCGGGCGCCGGCGCGTCGGTCATGGGTCGTCCCCGCCCGCCGGGACCGCCGGGCCGGCGCTTCCCCTCCCCCCGGAGCCCGACCGGGCCCGGCGCGGCGTGGCCGACGCGAGCAGGAAGACTCCGGTCAGGACGAGCGCGCCGCCCAGGTACTGCAGGGGAGCGAGGAGCACGCCGAGGAAGACGAAGGCCGCCAGGGCGGCCGCGATCGGCTCCATCGTGCCGGCGACCCCGGCCTCGGTCGCCGAGAGCGGGCCGAGGGTGGTGAGGAAGAGGCCGAAGGCGAGGAGGGTGCCGAAGACGATGACGAACGCGCTCAGCCCCGCCACGATCCCCACGGCGCTGCCGGGGCCGGGGTAACCGGCGAACGAAAGGATGCCGTACGGGAGACTGGCCGCTCCCCCGACGAGGAATCCCCAGGTGACGGTCGGCCACGAGCCGTTGGTCCGAAGGATCGGGCGCGCCGCGAGGATGTAGTACGCCGCCGTCCCGGCCGACAGGAGGCCGAGCACCAGGCCGGTCGGACTGACGGCGAGGCCGAGCCCCCCCGTCCGCCCGAGGATGAGCAGCGTCGTCCCGAGGACCGCGAGCACGACGGCGACCCCCCATCGACGGTCCGGTCGCCGTCCCTCGGCGACGATCTCGTACCCGGCCATCAACGGCAGCGACAGGCTCTGCAGCAGCGTGGTCGTCGCGGCGTTCGAGTACGCGATCGCGAGGAAGAACGTCAGCTGGACGCCGTAGAGGCCGAGGACCGCGAAGGCCACGAAGCGCGCCGGGGCGACCCGGGGTAGGCGGGGCCGCAGGACCACGAGGAGGATCGCCCCGGAGACGAGCATCCGCAGGCTGACGAGCGCCGGCGCCGGGAAGTCGTAGCGCTGGAACAGCGCCTGGCTCGCCGTCCCCGACAGTCCCCAGAGCGCCGCCGCGACCAGCGCCGGCAGGAACGCGCGCCCGCGGCCGACCGGGGAGCCACCGGCCGTGGCCGATCCTCCCTGCATCGTCCGTCCGTCGGGGCGTCGGGTCCCGCCGAGGGTCCGACGACCGCGGGCCGGTTGATAACCCTGCGGCCGGCGACGCGCGAGGCTACGCCGGCCCCTCCGGCGGCGGCCCGCGGCCGGCCGGTCCGGCCCCGTTCCCGCCCGCGTCCGCCCCGGCGTTCCACGCGGCGGGCGGGCCCGAGCTCCCCCGGCCCCGGCGGCGCCGCAGCAGTAGCGCGACGCCGAGCAGTACGACCGCAGCGAGGACCAGAAGACCGATGGTGAGGTCGCCTTGCGTCGTCGAGAGGAACCCGGGCGCGGAGGACGTCACGGTGAGGGCCACCGTCGCGTTGGCCGACTGCCCGAGGGCGTCCGTCACCCGCACCCCCACCGAGTACGCGCCGGCGGCGCTCGGCGCGCAGGTGATCGATGTCACGTTCACGCCGGTGCAGCCCGGCGGGAGGGCGGAGTAGCGGACGGCCAGCCCGCCGGTGCCTCCGGTCGCGGTGAGCGAGAAGGTGACGCTCCCGCCGACCGCGACCGACGCGGCGGAGACGGCGAAGAGGCTGATCGACGGACGCGGATCGACCGTGAGCGCGACCGAGGCCTGCGCCGAGGCGCCGCGGGCGTCCGTCATCGTGACGATCACCGTCACCGTGGCGGGGGCGACGGGGGTGCACGCGAGGGACGAGGCGTTCACCCCGACGCAGCCGGGGGGCAGCGCCGACCAGGAGTAGGCGTACGGGGTCGTCCCGCCGCTCGGCGCGGACGAGAGCGAGGTCGTCATCCCGACATCGAGCAGGGTACGGGTCGCCGTAAGCGGGCCGAGCGCCGGGGCGGGGTCCACCGTCAGGGGGGCGGTCTCCGTCGCGACGTAGCCGTAGGTATCGGTCACGTTGACCCGGACGACGAAGGAGCCGGCGGCGGCGGGCGTGCACGCGAACGTGGCGGTCGTCGCCCCCGCGCAACCCGCCGGCAGGCCCGAGTAGGCGTAGACAAAGGGACCGGTCCCGCCGGTCACGCTCACCGTGAGGGTCGAGGTGACGCCGACATCCGTCACGGGCGGGCTCGCGAGGAACGCCGAGACCGAGGGGCGCGGGTTCACGATCAGGAAGGCCGTAGCGAGGGAGGACCGCCCGAACGCATCGGAGACGTTGACCGTGGCGACGAGGGTCCCGGAGATCGTCGGAGTGCACCGGAGCGACGCGCCGGTCCCGGTGCAGCCGGCCGGCACCGCGCCCCACGCGTACGAGAACGGTCCGGTGCCGCCGGTGACGACGACGGTCACGTTGGCGGTCATCCCGAGGTCGATGGTCCCCGGAGAGAAGGAGAGCCCGGCCCCCACCGGCCCGTGCACGACGAGCGTCGTGACCGGCGAGCGGCCGAACGCGCCGAAGCCGTCCGTCACGTTGACCGAGACGGGGTACGATCCCCCCGCCGCCACCGCGCAGGCGACGGTGCTCGCGTTGGCGCCGGCGCAACCGGCGGGAAGGCTCCAGGCGAAGGTGTACGGCCCCGCCCCGCTCACGTTCGCGACGAACGTCACGGGCACCCCGACGTCGGCGGGGTTCGGGCTCACGCGGGCGGTCGCCACCCCGAACGGGGCGACGAGGGCGGTGAACGACCCCGGACCGCTGACGTTCAGCGTCGTCCCGATCGACGGAACGCTCCCGATGTGGAGCCCCGGCCCCGGGGACCATCCCTCGAAGGTCTCGTTGCCGAGCACCGTCACGTTCAGGGCGTACGAGCCCGTCGACACCCACGCCGTGGACCCGGACGTGAGCGAGACGTTGCCGAGGGCGGCCGTGACCCCGTAGGGAACGTTCGCGACGAACGTGACCGGGTAGACCGGCACGGGGGCCCGCGCGAAGTCGACCGTCACCGCGGCCGACCCGTTGACGGTCAGCCCCGTACCGAGGTAGGTGCTGGTGAGGACCGCGCTCCCGTTGACCACGATCGGCCCGACCACGGAGTAGCCCGGGGCCGGAACCGGGGTCAGCAGGTAGGTCCCGTTGGCGACCGAGGTGTTCGAGGTGCCGTTCGTGTACGGCACGCCGTTGAACTCGATGCTCCCGCCGGCCGCCGGCACGGCCGCGAACGCGACGGTCGACCGGTAGGTCGCGGCCGCGAAGTGGGCGGTCAGGGTGACCGAGGCGTTGACGAGAACGACGGTCACCGAGGCCGTGGGCGCGAGCACGTCCGCCGCGAGGGAGCTGTTGACCGACCACGAAGTGAACGCGTAGCCGGCGTTCGCGGCCGCCGCGAAGAAGCTGTCGCCCGGGACGCCGGTGACCGTCGCCCCGTTCGGGAGGAAGGTCGTGCCGTAGTCGGCCGAGATCGTCCCACCGATGGCGGGGGCGTCGTCCAGGGTGATGCGGACCGGCAGCGGGGTGAAGTAGACGTAGAGGTAGGACGACCCGTTCTCGAGCGAGACGTTCGTCACCGGATTGAAGTCGGTGATGACGGCGCTCGAACCGTAGTACAGTCCGGCGTAGGCCCATCCCGGGGCGGGCGCGGAGGTGAACGCGTAGGCCCCCACCGATAGGGTGAGGGCAAGGAAGCTCGAGGTGGAGGTGCCGTTGAGGGTCGCGGTCCCGTTGCCGCTGACGTAGACATAGGCCGTGTCCGTGCTGGACGAGGGGGCGTACGTCGCCGTGAGCGTCGCGTTCCCGCCCGCGGCGCTGACGTCCAGCCACGCGTAGGGGAAGTAGTCGGGCGCGATCGAGACCCCGGTGCCCGCGACGGACCAGCCGCTGAAGTTCGACCCCGGCGGCGCGAGCGCCTGGACTCCGTAGATGCCGGGGGAGAGCGCGTACGCGGAACCGTTCGCCATCGTCGCGAGCGGGGCGCCGTCGGTGTAGAGCCGGGCGGCGCTCAGGACGATCGACCCGGGAAGCGTCGTGCCGGTGTCCTCGAACGTGACGGCGGTCGTGGGAGCGGACCCGAAGACCGCGCGGACCGCGCCGGGGCCGGTGACGACCAGGGTCGCCCAGGGATCGGCCGCCGAGCCGAGGATCGAGACCCCGCCCGTGGTGGTCCATCCGGTGAACCCGGCGCCGGCGGGGGCGTACGGCCGGATCGAGTACTCTCCCGGAAGCAGCGGGCCGAACGCCGTCGAGGAGGTGACGGCGCTCGACAGGAAGTAGACCGCGCCCCCCGGCGAGCCCGTGGGGGCGACGGTCACATTGTAGGCCGCTCGGCCGCACGCGGGGATCGAGAAGTTGGTGGGGGGGAAGAAGCCGAAACCGAGCCCGTTCGTCTCGAGGACCTGGGAGTACTCGTTGTATTGCCCGAAGTCCGCGGAGACGCCCGGGTAGTCGGTCGCGCCGAACTCGAAGGCCTGGGCCGCGCACGAGTAGGAGTACCAGGGGTACGAGCACCACGCGCTCCCCAGCTGGCCGGAGCAGGCGCCGCCGCCGATCGACGCGATCGCCGCGGCGCCGCCGAAGTCTTGGGTGAAGGCGACCTGGGCCGGGGTCGACCGCGCGGCCGCGTTGAAGAAGGTCGGGGTCCCGATCCGCCACGGGTGCAGGGTGTCGTTCGCCCAGCTCGACGGATCGTAGCTCGGGCAGGGGACGGACGGGTAGGTCGGCGAGGCGGGGGGCTTACCGGGGCTGCAGCCCCCGTAGGAGTTGTTGGACGGGTACGACGGATTGCCGGCGTGGCCGTTCTCGAAGGCGAAGACGACCGGGTACTCACCGCCCGGCGTCCACTGGAGCGCGTTCTCGTAGCTGTTCGTCGCGTAGCTCGGGTCGACGGGATAGTGGTCGACGGAGTTGTACATCACGAGGGACGAGTTCGTCCCCTGGGTGAGATCGTTGACGACGATCGATTCCCCCGCAGGATCGTTGGCCCACCCGGTCATCGTCACCGTGAGGTGATCGCCCTGGGTCATGTTGAAGTAGCCCGGGCCGGACGTCGCGTTACCGAGGTAGAGCGGCTGGTAGAAGCACGGGTCCTCGTAGCCCGTCGACGCCTCGATCTGCCAGGCGACCGCCGCGCCGACCCAAACCCCGTTCGCCGTGGCGCTCGGGTTGGTCGGTCCCGGGTTCGTCCACGACTGGTCGGGGTAGAACTGGAGCTCCAGGAAGCACTGGTGCATCCAGGCCATGGGGTCGTTGAGGGTCATCCCGAACCAGATCGCGACGTAGAGGTCGGACTGGTTCTGCGTCGCGGAGCGGTCGACGGGCAGCGTGACGTTCCACGTGACGTTGCCGCCGCTCCCGTTGAGGCCGGAGTAGAACTCGATGCCGGGCTCGTCGTGGCCGTAACAGCCGTTCGCGTAGTACGACTGCGATGCGGAGTCGTTCGCCGCCCACGGCCAGAGGCCGGCGCAGAAGCGGTTGTCCCAGGCCGGGGTGCTCGCCGCCGAAGCCGTCGGCGCGCTCCCCGACCCGGCGAGCGCCGTCCCCAGGGCCTCGGCGCCGGGCGGAACGCCCGACGCGCCCCAACCCGAGAGGCGAGGACCGGGCAGCGTGAAGTGCCCCAGCTTCGGCACGAACGGCACCGAGGAGGAGCGACCGGCCCCGTCGAACGGGGCGCTTCGGGCCGGACCGGCCGTCCCGTAGGGCGCAACGACCGGAGCCTGGGCGGTCCCGGTGGCGAGGGAGGCGACCGGGCCCGGGGCGCGACCGGTCGACGCGCCGCCCGACGATGACCCGATGGCGGCGAACGAGGCCAACAGGGTCATCGACACGATGGCCAGGACGACGACCGTCGGCCTCCCTCGCAGGACAGGGCGGCGTCGCGGTGCTCTCGGCAACTGGGCCTCGGTCCACATCGTTCTCTCGGGCTCCACGGCAGCGACCGTTCGCCCCTTCAAATACCCGCCGGCGCACTTACCGGCCGTCACCCGGGGGCGCGGGCCCGGGCGGACCGGGCGCGATGTCCGCGCCCCCCTCGGGTTCAGGCCGGGTCGGAGGGCGGGACGTCTCCCGCGCCCTCCTCGGATGGGGGGGCCTCGATCTCCCGCGGCCCGGACGGCTCCGCCGCGGGAGCGGCGGGTCGCCGGCGGCTGTCCCTCAGCAGAAGGTAGGCCAGCGCCGCGATGACGACCAGGACCACGATGACCCCGATCAAGATCGGGGTGCTGAGTCCGGCGAACGGCCCGCTCGAGGAGGAGCCCGACGCGGAGGTCACGGTCACCGTCACGCTCGTGTTCACCGACTCGTGGAGCGCGTCCGTCACGTCGACGGTCACCGTGTACGTCCCCGCCGCGGTCGGGGTGCACTCCAGCTGGGAAGCAGCGGTGCCGCTGCAGCCCGTCGGGACCGAGGTCCACGTATAGGCCGCCGGGGCGAGCCCGCCCGAGACGGTGACGGTGAGCACGACCGCGCTTCCGAGCTCGAACGACGTCGCGGAGGCGGCGACGCTGGCCGTCAGCGCGGCGACGACCTCGACGGCAAGGTGGGTCGTCGCGGTCTCCGAGGCGGTGTCCGTCGCGGTCACGGTGACGGAGTAGTTCCCCGGAGCGGAGTACGTATGGCTCGTCGTGGCGCCCGAACCGCTCGCCCCGTCCCCGAACGTCCAGGAGTAGGTGTACGGGCCCAGCCCGCCCCCGGGCGTCGCGCGGAACTGGATCACGGCCGGCGACACGGCGGCGGCCGCCGAGGCGGTCGCCGCGACGCTCAGCGGGGAGACGACGTCGACGGTCACCGAGGCGAGGGCCGTCTCACCGAGGGCATCGGCGATCGAGACCGTCGCCGTGAAGTTGCCCGGGGCGGCGTAGGTGTGGCTCGGCTGGGCGCCGGAGGCCGTCGTGCCGTCGCCGAAGTTCCAGGCGTAGGTGAACGGGGCCAGCCCCCCGGTGGGAGCGGCCGAGAAGGCGACCGGCAGCGGGGCGACCCCGGAGGCCGGAGCGCCGCTCGCGGACGCCGCCAGCGGCGCGACGACCTCGACCGACACGGTGGCGAGGGAGCTTCGTAGGTACGCGTCCGTCACGTTGAGCGTGGCCGTGTACGTCCCCGGACTGGCGTAGGTGTGGGCCGCGGAGGGCCCCGACGCCGACGCGCCGTCCCCAAAGGTCCAGGCATAGGTGTAGGGTCCGAGCCCGCCGGACGCGCTGCCGCTGAACCCGACCGCGAACGGCGCCACGCCCGCGGTGACATTGGCCACGGCCGCCGCCGACACCGCACCGACCACGTCGACCGCCACGGTCCGGACGAGGCTGTCCCCGACGGAGTCGGTGAGGGTCGCGGTCGCCGTGAAATTCCCGGCGATGAGGTACGTGTAGCTTACGTTCGAGGAAAAGGCGACGCCGCCGTCACCGAACGCCCAGGAGACGTTGTACGGCGCGAACCCGCCGGTCGCCGAGGTGACGTTGAACGTCACGGGGAGCGGGGCCTCGCCGGTGGTCGGGGTGGCGGAGATGCCCAGCACGAGGTCGGCGCCGACACGGATCGTGAGCGTGACGTTGTACGAGCGGCCGCCGGTGTCGGTCACCTCGTAGCGCACGGGGTAGGTGCCCGGGCTGCTGTAGGTGTGGTTCACGTCCAGGGTGGAGGCGTTCGCGCTTCCGTCCCCGAGGCTCCAAAGGAAGGTGTAACTGCCGTCCCCCCCCGCGGGCCGCGAGGTCAGGTTCACCGACAGCGGAGCGGTCCCCGCCAGGGACGACGACGCGACGCGCGCGGTCAGGGGCGCGACGGGGAAGGAGTAGGTGAAGTTCTCGTAGCCGGTCGAAGTGGAGGGGACGAGGCGGTTGCCCCCGAAGCGAAGGTCGATCTTCTCGATGGGGTCGTAGGCCATGCCCGCACAGCAGGTGGCCGCCGGGCTCGAGGTGAGCGACCCGGTGATGTTCGTCCAGTTGCCCGAGGCGTACTCCCAGGTCAGGGCGAGCGGGGCGTGGTTGACGGGTACGCAGCCGCCGGTATAGAGGTCAGCGCCGAGGGTGGGGTCGTAGGTCATCGAACCGCCCGGGGGCGGGCCGGTGAGGTTGAGCTTGTTCCAGGTTCCATTGAACATCCAGGTCTGGCGGAGGGGAGTGCACAGGCTGTTGTTCGCCATGATCCCCGCCGAAAGGATGGCCCCGAGCGCGGGGTCGTAGGCGAGGGCCGACGATTGTCGGGAGCCCGCGCCGGACGTCGCGGTGATGTTCGTCCACGCACCGCCGGCGAACGTCCAGGTGTCGTTGAAGGAGGAGAGCGTGCCGTTCGAGAAGTCGATGTCCCCACCGGAATAGAGGAGGAGGGCCGACAGCTTGGGGTCGTAGACGACCGGCGAGAAGCCGCGGGGCGAGGGCGCCCTCGACGGGGACAGGCGGGACCAGCCGGTCGAGGCGTTGAACGTCCAGGTGTCGTTCACGAAGCCGGGCACCCCGTTCGGGGGGGCCTTGCTGGCCCGGCCGCCGAAGAGGAGCATGTAATGGTCCAGCGGATCCCAGACCAGGCTCGCGGCCCACCGGGCCGGCGGCTCCGCGGGGTACCGGTACGTCAGGTTGGTCCACGTGCCGTTCGCGAACAGCCAGGTATCGTTGTACGTCACGTTGCCGCCGAGGGCCGCGCGGTGGGTGACCCCGCCGAAGAGCAGCACCCCCCCCAGCTGCGGGTCGTACGCCATCGACGGGTACATCCGGGGCGTCGGGGCGGTGCCGAGGGACGAGCTCAGGTTGACCCAACCGACGGCGCCCGCACCGGCCGGGACCACGGCCGCGACGGCGCCCGCAACGGGGACCGCAGGGGCGGTCCCCACGGTCGGCGCCATCGAAGCGGCGAGAGGGAAGGAACCGAGGAGTGCGAACCCGACGACGATCAGTGCGACGACCCGTACGGACCCCGGCCCCATGCTCTCTCCCGGCAGGCGGCCCGACCCGAAGGCGGCCGCGCTGATGGGGCGCGGACAGGCCTCCCCCTTATGAACCCAACGGGAAGCGCACCAGCGGATACGCATTGAGACGGACCGGCGAGGGACCTCGGGATATACGTCCCCGATGGGGGTTACCACGCCCGCGGACGGACGGCCCGCTCGCCCCGGGCCCTTGTCGAGGTCAATCCGGCGCGACCCGCCGCTTTTCTATCCCGCGACCGTGCACCGGGCCGAGGAGAGTCACGCCGATGTCCGACGCGCAGGTCCTGCTCGTGTACGATACACGGTTCGGCCACACCTTCCAGGTCGTCCAGGCGCTCGAACGGGGTCTCGGGCGGGTCGCAGGGGTCCGCCCGGCGCACTGCTTCTACGCCGACGTCACCCCCGACCTCCTCGACCGCGCCCACATGGTCATGATCGGCGGCCCGACCGAGGGTCTCTCCGCGTCGAGCCACATCAAGAGGATGTTCCGGCACATCGGCGGCTTCGACCTCCGGGGGAAGTACGGGTTCGCCTTCGACACGCACCCGTCGGGACCGCTGGGGGGCAGCGCCGCCCGGTACATCGAAAAGGAGCTGGCGGCGATGGGGTTGCGGTTGCTCGAGCCGCGCCGGTCGGCGATCATCGTGGGCCGTCCGAGGGACGCGGCCGGCACGGACCGTCTGGCCCTCGAATCGGGGGCCGAGGAACGGTTCGAAGCGCTGGGAGAGGCGCTCGGTCACGAGCTCGTCGCCGCGCTCGCGGAGCACCCGCCCGTTCGTTCCGGCGAGCCGACGGCCGCTTCGGCCTGACGGCGAGCCCATCTGCGACCGGCCGCTTATGGGCTCGCCCGGGCATACCGGACCGCGAGAGGGAGGCGGCATGTTCGAGAAGGTGGCGGTCGCGATCGACGGGTCCTCGCCGGCCGCGAACGCCCTCGATGCGGGGATCGAGCTGGCCCGCCGCTTCGGTGCCAGGCTGACGGTGCTCACCGTCCAGGCGCTGCGGACGGACCACGAGTCCTCGATCCCCTGGAAGGCCGAGGAGGATGCCCTCCGCGTCATGCTGGAGGAGGCGCGGGAGAAGGCGCGCGCCCACGGTGTCGAGCACGTCGACGTCGCGTTCCTCACGGGCCATGCGATCGAGGCGATCGTCGAGTTCGCCGACCGGTCGGGGGTGGGCCTGCTCGTCGTCGGCTCCCGGGGCCTTTCCCGGGGGAGCCGGCTGCTCCTCGGCAGCGTCTCGAGCGGGCTGGTCCAGAACGCGCACTGCCCGGTGCTGGTGATCCGGCCCGTCCGGAGCTGAGACCCCGCCGACCGCGGGACGTTTCTATCGGAACGGCATGTCCCGGCCGTGGCGACGGCGGGCGACTACCGGATCGCCTGGCTCACCCTGGCCGCCCCCCAGATGTGCAGCGGCTGTGGCGTGGGCCTCATCCCGACGGGGCGCCGAGCACTTCGCTTCGAGAAGGGCCAGGGCGTCCAGCGGCTGCACGGCCGCTGGTTCCACGGTCTCTCCTGCCTGGCCCGGTGCGCGGAGCTGAGCGCGGAGGAAGAGGACGACCGCTCCCCCGGCCGCGGCGAACCGTACCGGTGGCTCGCCCGTTGGGCTCAGGAGCAGGAGCGATCGCATCGGGCCGCGGGCCAGATCTGAAGGCCCCGGTCGCCGTCGCCCGGGCCGGTACGTCCCGCCCTCCCGCGCGGCCGCAGGACGGACCCGTGGCCAAGGCCTAATTCCCTCGGCCGACCTGCCCCGGAAGCGAGGACAGAACCTCATCCCATGCGGATCCTGCTGGTGGACGACGACCCGATCTTCCTCGAGGAGCTGTCCGTCCTCCTCATCGGGGACGGCCACGCCGTCGTCACGGCGCCGTCGGCGCTCGCCGCGCTGGAGCGGCTGGGGGTCGAGCGCTTCGACGTCCTCCTCACCGACCTCAAGATGCCCCACAGCTCCGGCACCCAGCTCATCCGGGCGGTCCACCGCCGCTGGCCTGCGGTGCTCACGGTCATCCTGACCGGCCAACCCGAGGAGCAGAGCGCCGCGGACGCCCTCGACCTCGAGGCGTTCAACTACATCCCGAAGCCGTTCCGCTACGACTCGGTCCGCTCCACGCTCGACCTCGCCGAGGCGGAGATCGCCTTTCGCGAGCGGCTCTGTGCCCCGAGGTCCCTCGACGAGATACGGGCGGAGCTCGAGGGGGCGCCGCCGGAGGCGCGGGTCGTCCTCGCCCCCCCGACGGGTCCCCTTCCGCTCGCGGGGTCCTTTTCCCAGGACCTCGACCTTGCGCGACCGGGAGCGCTCGGACCGATGATCCGCTCCCGGCTCGAGGGCCGGCCGTCCGCGCGGGTGCTCCTCGCCGCGCCCGGCGGACTGCTCCGGCGAGTCGGGGCCGCGGCGCTCGGCCGGGCGATGGTCGAAGTACGGAACGCGATCCCCCGGGCCGGCCGGATGCTCGTCGGCGTCGATCGCGACGCCCTCAGCGACGGCGACCTGGTCGCCCTGCGCTGGACGCTGACCGACCGGACCCCGCGGCCGTTCCCGTGCGGCCTCGCCGGGCCACGTCGGCGCGCCATGCTTCGGGAACTGGCCTCCGGGCCGACCGACGGCCCCCGGCTCGCCGATCGGACAGGAGTCTCCGGAACCGAGCGGATCCGCTTCTACCTGCGCTACCTGACGCGGGGCGGGCTGGTGACCGGCGATGAATCCCGCATCGCCCTCACGGAACGCGGTCACGCCGCGCTCGACTTCCTCGCGGAGCTCGACCGCAGCGGGCCGCGGACCCCCGAGGGGGACCTCCTCTTCGGGTTCAGCGAGGGGTCGTGGTCTCCCCCGGCGGTGCGCGAGTGACCGCACCGCGCCGGCGGGCGGGCCCCCGTCGACCCCGGCCGTTGGTCCGTGGGGCATTTCGCCCGACCGGCTGAGACGCCGGGCCCCGAGGCTTTACATAAACGCACCCCGTCAGGACCAGCGGCTTCCGTCCCACCGGGAGGACATGCGCGCCGGCGGCCGTACCGGTCGCAGCGGCGCTCGGCTCCGCCCGGGCCCGGACAGCAAGAACCACCGGAATGTCGGCCGTCGGAGAACTCGGCGAGGCGGATCGGTCCGGCGGCGTACCCGCGGTGGCCGGGTCGTCCCCGCACCCGGCGCTACCGATCGAACTGCGTCTCTCGAGCGTCCGGGACATCCGGCCGCTCGTGGAGATGTACATGGAGCTCTCCCCGGAGGCCCGCCGGTTCTACCATCCGTTCCCGTTCGACCGCAGCCACCTCTGGGTCATCTACGGCTACATGGTGCTGGCCAGCCGGCTCGCCCGGGCCACGGTGCGGATGTTCCCCCACTGGTCGGTGGTCCTGATCGTCGCGGTGGTTCCCGGTCAGCCGCGTCCGATCGGCTACGGGACGATCCGCTTCGTCGGAGACCGGGGCTCGAACCTGCGCGCGAAGATGGGGTTCACCGTCGCGGAGGGCTACCGGGGTCGCGGGATCGGCACCGCGCTCCTCAAGCGCATGATCGCCGCGACGTTGGCCGTGGGCGTGACCCGGGCCGTGGGGACGATCCTCCGGGCGAACACCGCCTCGCTCACCGTGGCGAAGAAGTTCGGAGGGACGTACCAGGAGCGACCGGACACCCCCGACCGGTTCGCCCCCGGCGAGGCGAACGTCGTCGCCGAGGCGGACCTTACCCAATACTACCACCTCCTCGACGAGCGGGACCGGGAGGCGGCGGCCCGGCGGGCCGCCCGGCGCGAGGGGCGCCGCACCGGGCCCACGGCGCGTTGAGGTGGCCCCGCGGACCCGGGACGTCCCCGGAGCCGGGCCGTTCGCCGGCCCTACGGCCCGGTGCCGAGTCGACGGACGGCGCTGGCCGCGTCGACGATCGGCCCGTTGAGCGCTGCCGGCGGTGGAGATCGCGCGCGCCGCTGCGCGAGGGCCTCGAGGATCTGGGCGGTCTGGCCGAGGTAGCTGGCGCGCTTCGCCTCGGACCAGGCCGCGTTGGGCAGGTCCCGGAGATTGTCCCACCGGTCGCAGAGCTTGACCAGGACCGCCGGCCAGCTGGCCGTTGTGATGGAGGCGACGAGCGCCTCGGTCTTCGCGGCGTCGGCCACGGTGGGGCCGTGGAGCTCGGCCGGCAGGGTCAGCTCCTCGACCAGCGCGGCGACCGGCTCTCCGAAGCGCTGGGCGAGCGCCGCCCGCACGGTCGGGGTATCCTCGAGGACATCGTGGAGGACGGCCGCCTCCATGAGCACCGGCCGGACGACGCCGAGATCCGCGGTGAGATGGCGCAATACTCCGAGCGGGTGTACGATGTACGGGGTCCGCTGGTCCTTCCTCAGCTGCCGCCCGTGCGCCCGGACCGCGAAGGCGATCGCGTCCACCACATCGGTGTCCGCGCCCGGTGAGGGCCCCTCGTCCACGGCCGGCCGAGGGTCCGGGGGCCAAAGCGTTTCCGGGCCGATCCCGCTTCCCGGGGGACGCGGGTCGGCATTAAGAGGCCCGTGGGGACTGTCCGGAGGATGCCGCGCAGCTCGCCCGGCCCCCGGCGCTCCCGCCCGATGCCCCCGCCGCCGACCCCGCGCGGCGTGGCCCTGACCGAGGCCGCCGAGTCGATGGCTTCGACCTTCGATGAGGCGTGCGCGCACGCGCTGGCGCTTCCCGAGTCTCGGGATCTGGGTGCCGGGCCGCTCGTACCGATCCCGCTGTCGGAGCTGACGCCCGGCGCGATGGGATGGTCGCGCCGCATCCGATTTCCCCCGGCCGGTGCCCCCTCCGAGGGCGATCTGTTCCTGGTGCTCTTCCCCGCCCCTGCGGGGGGAGAGGGCGCCGGTCTCCCGCTGCGGGGGATCGCGCCGTCGGCGCTCGCGTTCGTCCAGGAACTGGCCGGGCCGCCCCGGGCCGTCCTCCTCGCCCGGGCCCTCTCGGGCGCGTCGGCCGCCCGCCTTGCGGCATTCGCGCACGCGGTGGGGGACGAGATCGTCCAGGAGTGACCGGCCTCCCGCGGACCCGGGCGTGCTCCCGCGTCGCAACGGGGGAACCCGGCGAGGGGCCGCTCCCGGGTCAACGGGGATTGACCGCCCGAGTAAATCCGACCACCGTGTCGTTCGGCGGGGGAGTCGCAGCATGGTCCAGAGCGAGAGCCGTCGTCTCGCGCGATCCACGGGCGAGGACGGCGATGAGCTGATCCGGGAGTTCGAGACGACGCTGCGCGACGCCCTCGAGGAGTTCGAGGCGTTCCGCCGCCGGTACTTCGGCTCCCGCGGCGAGGGGGAGCACCCCGGCACCCCGTCCGCGCTGGGGGCGCGCCCGTTCGCGGACGTCGAGGACCACGGCAGCGACTACGAGGTGCACGTCGACCTCCCCGGGGTGCCGAAGGACCGTATCGAGGTCAAGATCGTCGGTCAGTCCCTGATCATCACCGGGGAGGCGCACGGCCGGCGGACCGCCCCGGAGCGGCCGTACGTGCTCCGCGAACGGTTCATCGGAGGCTTTCACCGCGAGATCGTCTTCCCGGACCCGGTGGTGGGCAGCGAGGTACGGGCGTCGTTCGACAACGGGGTCCTGAGCGTCCACGTGCCGAAGGTCCGGCCGCCGGTCGAGCATCGGGTCCCGATCCCCTAAGGGCGGGCGTCGAAGGACGGCCCGCCGGCGCGTCGCCCGGGGACCGGCGGTCGCGGCCGGCGCGGGGGACCCGCCCCGCCCTTGGACGGGGGGAGCCCGTTAAGGCGCCCCGCGGCTCACCCGGACGATGCCGGACCTGGCCCCGTTCTCGGCCGTCGATGTCTCCGCCCTGCGGTGGATGCGGACGGCGAAGGAACCCCCCGAGTTCATGCTCCTTGCCGGTGATCGCCCCCTCGCCCACCTGCGCTGGACCCGGCCGGGCGGATCGCTCGCCGCGGCCGAGACGAGCGCGGCCTCCTGGAGTCTCAAGCGCGGAGGGTTCCTCACCCCCCACGTGACGATCCGCGACGCCTCGGGGCGCGCCGACGTCGGCCGGCTGGAGGTCCACCTGCGGCAGGGTACGTTCGATCTCGTCGGCGGACGCTCGTTCCGGTTGCGCCGGGCCGGCCTGCTCGTGCCCGCCTGGCAGGTGACGGACGCGAGCGGCGCGCTGCTGGCCCACATCGAGCCGGTCCGCGAGAAGGCCCGGCTCGAAGGCGGTTCCGTCGAGGTCGAGCCGGCCGGGCGGACCCTGCCGGACCTCCCCCTCCTGCTCGTGGTCGGGTGGTACTTCATCGTCCTCGCGTGGTTCGAGGACGAGGCGCTCGCGGCCTCGAACCGGGTCCTCGCCGTCGTGTCGAACCCCTAGGCGTCGCCGCTCCTCCGTGCGACGCAAACGGCCAAATACGGTGGCCGGGGTCTCGGGCGAGCCCATGACAGCGCCCGTCGAACGACCGACCCCCGACCGCTTCCTGGACGCGCTCAACGGCTTCCAGCGTACCGAGGCGGTCGTGGCCGCCCTCGACCTCGGGCTGTTCGCGGCGATCGCCCGGGGAGCCTCGGACATCGACTCCCTGGCCGCGGCCTGCCGGGCCGCGCCCCGCGGGATGCGGATCCTGTCCGACTTCCTCGTGACGATCGGGCTGCTCGACAAATCCGGCGCGCGCTACGCGCTCACGTCGGAGACGGCGCTCTACCTCGATCCGGCCTCCAAGGCCTATCTCGGAGAGGCCCGGCGCTTCCTCAACGCCGCGACGCTGCGCGAAGGGTTCGCCCACCTCACCGAGGCCGTGCGGGAGGGCGGGACCCGCCTTCCCTCCGGGGGGTCGATGGCCGCCGAACACCCGGTCTGGATCGACTACGCCCGAGGAATGGCCCCGATGGTCGCTCGGACGGCCGAGCGGATCGTCGACCGTCTCGCGGCGACGGGGGCCGCGCCCCGGCGCGCGATCGACCTCGCCGCCGGCCACGGCCTGTTCGGGATCGCCGTCGCCCGGCGGTTCCCCGGGGTGACCGTCACGGGCGTCGACTGGCCCGAGGTCCTGGCCGTGGCGCGCGAGAACGCCGACCGCGCCGGCCTCGGGGAGCGCTACCGGCTCACGCCGGGCGATGCCTTCTCGCTGCCGATCGAGGGCGACTGGGACCTCGTCCTCGCGGCGAACTTCCTCCACCACTTCGACCCGGCGACGATCGTCCGGCTGCTTCGCCGCATCGCCCCGTCCCTGTCGCCGTCGGGCCGCGTCGCGATCGTCGAGTTCGTGCCGAACGACGACCGGGTCACCCCGCCGGCCGCCGCCCAGTTCGCGCTCACCCTTCTCGCCACGACCGGCACCGGGGATCTCTATACCCAGGCCGAGTACGCCTCGTTCCTGGAGGCCGCCGGCCTTCGGCTCACCGGCGCGGTGCGCATCGAGCGGTCGCCGCTCAGCCTGCTGATCGCCGCGCGGTGATCCAAGGCGGCCGGGGGATCGGCCCCTTATAATGGTATAAAAACCCTTAAGTTCAGGAATCCGTGCGAGGGTGATGCCCAAGATTCGGATCGAGAATGTGGTGGCGTCGCTCTCCCTCGCGGACAAGCTCGATCTGCAGTCGATCGCGCTGCACCTCGAAGGCGCCGAGTACGAACCCGACCAGTTCCCCGGCGTGATCTACCGGCTGAAGGAGCCGAAGACCGCGATCCTCCTCTTCGGCTCGGGCAAGGTCGTCTGCACCGGCGGCAAGAGCATGAAGGAGGTCGAGGACTCGATCGCCATCGTCTCGCAGCAGATCCGCAAGAGCGGTCAGAAGATCAAGTCCGATCCGAAGATCCAGGTCCAGAACATCGTCGCGAGCTCCGACCTCGAGAGCGAGATCAACCTCAACGCCATCGCGGTCACCCTCGGTCTCGACCGCGTCGAGTACGAGCCCGAGCAGTTTCCCGGGCTCGTCTGCCGCATGGACGAGCCCCGGGTCGTCATCCTGCTCTTCGGCAGCGGCAAGCTCGTCTGCACGGGCGCCCGCAAACCGTCGGACATCGACCTCGCGGTGAAGAAGATCACCGCCGAGCTGCGGGGCGCCGGGCTCATGCGCTAGCGTCGTCGGGTCGCCGGCCGGCCCTGCGCCGCCGGCAGCACCAGGGTCCCCTCGGTGGGATCGCCCAGCACCTCGGCCCCGCCGGTCAGATACAGCCGACCGACGATCGCCGCGGTCGCCGCATCGAGCTCGTCGTGGGTGAGCCCGCTGCGCTCGATGTCGCCGGTGAGCCCGTACCCCCGGAGCGAGCGCCGCAGCCGCTCGACCCCGTCCTGCTTGCGCGGCCAGCCGAGCACGTCCTGGGCCCCGCCGGGATAGGACTCGATCACCACCAATCCCTCGGACTCGAGCCGTCGCCGCAGCCGCATCCCCCGCGCGGTGAGCAGGCGCATCGGGCCCAGGGTGATCGGGAAGAACGGGATACCGCGCGCACGCAGCGCGAGATCGCACGCTCGGAAGTGCGGCGCCGTGCGGTCGCCGAGCCGTCGGCGGCCCCGCGGGAGGGTGAGCGGGGCGTCGATGCTGACGACGTCGGGGGCGTCCGCCCGGATCTCCTCGAGGATCTCCCGGTCGGTGGCCAGCGGCCGAAGGCGGGTCGCGCGGGGCCCGCGCAGGCAACAGAACCCGGTCGTCCGTCGCGGGCTGCCGGCGAGATCGATCCCCACGGCGATGTAGGCCATCGCACGGGCGAACCCTCGTCGCCCCCTTAAGGGACGGTGCCGGGCGAATCCGCCCGTCCGATCCCTTCACATCGCGCGCGAGGTCGCGTCGGCGCGGACGCCGCGGGTGAACCGGCGCGGCGCCGGCTCGCTGCGCGAGCTGACCCGGCTGAGCGCCTCCACGACGTCCTGCCGCGTCAGGATCCCGACCAGCCGCTCGCCGCCCAGGACGGGGACCCGGTTCACGTTGAAGCGGCGCATGACCCGGGCGGCTTCGCCGAGGGAGTCGTCCGGCGCGACGGTCACCGGCCGTCGGGCCATCGCGTCCGCGACCTTGCGGTGCTCCAGGTGATGGAGGCAGTTGTCGATCAACTCGTGGCGGCGGAGCCCGGCGGCGGCGAGGAAGAGGTCGAGCACCCCCCGCGCGTGCGCGACGCCCGTCGCCGCGTGAAGCTCCTGGACGATGTCGGACTCGGAAAGGACGCCGACCAGGCGGTCGGAGTCGTCGACCACCGGCATCCCGCTCACATGGTGGCTACGCATCGCCCGGGCCGCGTCGAGCAACGACCACTTCGGCGTCACCGTGTAGACGGACCGGGTCATGGCGTCGCCCACGGTCAGCGCCCGGAAGGCGTCCGGCACGACGGGGGTCGCACGGACCGGGGGGTGCACGCTCTCCAGCATCGCTCGGCCCCCCTCCGACCCCTAGGTGACGACGACCTGGAGGGGGATCGCCCGATGGGTTCCCGGGGGTGCGGCGAACTGATCGATCGACCGGAGGCCGTCGCCCTCGCTCGCCCGCGCCTTGACGTACGCGAGGTGGTCGACGCAGGCGTAGCGGCGGTGACCCTGCGCGTCCAGGAACACTGCCTTGGCCGGGCGGTCGCACGCCAAGACCTCCGAGCCGTCGGGTCCGACTCCCGTCCACATACACGTCGGCCAACGCTTCTGCGCCATCGTCGTCCTCCCGGAGAGAGCCCGGGCGAAGCGGTGTACGAGGTAGGCCGCCGCCCCGTCCGAGCCCGACGACTTCACGGGAGAGGGGGTTGATACTCCGGCCGTCAAGCGTCCTTGACGTGGGCGATCAGCGCGGCGCCGATCCGGAGGCCGCGAGGCGACGCTCGATCTCCGCCGGGGGAAGCCCGCGCACCGCCACGCGCTTGCGGCGGCTCGTGGTCCCCCCGACCCAGTCGAGGTCGGCGGACGGCACCCCGAGGCGGTCGGCCAGGAGCCCGAGGATCGCGCGATTGGCCTGCCCGCCGCGCGCGGGGGCCCGGACCGCCACCACCCAGGCCCGCGCCCAGACATCGTAGCGAACCTCGTCGCGCCGGGCCCCGGGAACGGCGCGCACCGAAAGCACGACCGCCCCCGTCACGGATCCTCCGGACGGGCGGAGCGCCGCGCGGCGCGCCCGGCGCCGAACCCGGCTCGCCCAGCCGCTCCGTGAGCAAGTCCATATACCGATGGCCTCATCGGACAGTTGAAACGATGTCCCAAGTGGGCGGTTCCGTAGGTCCGAGCGCAGATTCCCGAGGTGAAATCACAGTGCCCTCCGTCGCGGCGGCGGAGGGGATCTCCGCCCTGCGCTCGACCCCTGACGTGCTCCGCGAGCTCCTGCCGTCCTCCCGACGGCTGGCGGAGCGCCTGGTCCTCCTCGAAGAGGTGCCGGCGGCCGAGATCCTCGCGGGGGTCGACCGGGTCCAGCGCGCCCTCGAGGAGCACGCCGAGCGCGCCGACCCGCTGCTCGCTGCACTGGACGGTCACCGGCTGCCCGGGCGGGTGCCGCCGGAACTGCTCCGCGACGAGCACCGGATCTATCCCGAGAGCGTGCGGCAGCTCCGATGGTTCCTCGACATCGTCCTGCGCGACGATCACGGAGGGAACCGACAGGCGCTCGGCCAGTTCTGGACGCTGCTTTCCGAATCGCTCCACCACCATCTGGAGGACGAGGGAGCGTATCTGGACGCCGTCGGGGCCGGGCCGGCCGGCCGGCGGCGGACCCGCGGCCCCGGATCCGCCCGCGACGAAGGGGCGCCCTCCTCGGCCGTCGGGGCCGGCGGCCCACGCACCGACAGGTAGTAATCGGCGGAGGGACTCGGACCGCGCATGGCGGTCGCAGTCGACGTTCCCTCCGAGAGCGGTCCCACCCGCGGTTACCTCGCCACGCCGGACATCGGGGAAGGGACGCCGGTGCTCATCCTCCACGGTGGCCGGGGCCTCACTCCGTTCTTCCCGTCGTTCGCGGACCGTCTGGCCAAGGACGGCCACCTCGCCCTCGCCCTCGATCTCTACGAGGGCCAGGTGGCGACCACCCCCGGAGAGTCCGACCGCCTGTTCCGCGACTTCGACCGCCGCTCCCGCGCGACGCACGACCGGCTTTCCGGGGCGGTCGACTACCTGGTCGCCCATCCGGCCGCCACCGTGCCCGGGATCGGCGTCATCGGCTTCTCGCTCGGCGGCCGCCTCGCCCTGGCCCTCACCGATCCGTCCGCGCGCAGCGACCGGGTCCGCGCCGCGGTCACCTTCTACGGGCTCAACCCGGGGGTGGACTACGCCCGGAGCCAGTCGGCGTACCTCGGCCACTTCGCCGAGAACGACCCGTTCCACCCCGGTACCGAGGTCCGGCAGCAGGAGACCGTCCTTCGGGAGGCCCGGCGGGATGTCGAGTTCTTCGTCTATCCCGGCACCCGCCACGGGTTCTTCGAGAGCGACCGGCCCGAGCATGACGCCGACGCGGCCGAGGTCGCGTGGGACCGCACGCTGAGCTTCCTCGACCACCGCCTCCGCTAGGGCGCGGACGCGAGCGCTCCGGGCGCCGGGAGCGCCCCGACGGACGCCGAAGCGGAGGCGTGCCGATACAGATACACGAAGAACGCGACGGCCAGAAGGTCCGGGCCGATCACGAGGGGGATCGGCCGGCCCTCGATCAGCCCGATGACCGCGATGTCGACGATCGCTCCCGCCGCGAACGCCACGAGCGCCCGCTCGTTGCCGTGCCGACCCACGATCTCGCGCAGGATCAGTCCGACCGCGGCCAGGAACCCGATCAGCTCCGCGACGGTGAGCAGCGCGGGAGTGCCCAGCGAGTCGTTGAACGACTGGATCAGCAGCACCCCGAGGAACACGCCGGCCCCGAGCGCCGCGAAGACCGCGGGAGGGGCCGTCGGCCGTGCCGTCGGCGGGGCGCCGGCATCGGCCGGTAGGAGGCGCGCGAGGACGACCAGCCCGCCGATGGCGGCGAGGCTGGCCACCAGGAGGGGGATCCCCATCCAGAATCCGAGGAAGCGATCGACGACGGTGGCCAGCAGGATCACATCGAGGCCGAGCAGGCCGACCGCTACGCCGATCCCCCGCCGTCCGAGCAGCGGGCGCTCGCGCGTCGCCGGCACCGCCAGGTCGAGGAGCAGGATCGGGAGCGAGATGCTGAACAGGACATGGACCATCATCACCCCGACGAGCCAGACCCAGCTGACGCCCGCGAAGTGACCGTACGCTCCCAGGCCTCCCACGACCGAGGCCCGGGGGTCGAACAGGGTGCTGAGCGCGATCCCCTCCTCCAGGACCGCGTAGGCCGCGGCGAGGACCAGGACCGTCCCCCAGCCCTTGTGCCAACGCACCCTCGCTTCCCGGATGAGCAGCACTCCGGGCCCGTAGAGGGCCAGATTGGCGGCGAGGAACATGCCGAAGAACAGGGGGGACTCGACCAGGAGGTTGAGCGGGCTCGAACCGGAGAGGTATTCCGGTATGCCGGGGGAGAGCAGCACGAGGAGGAGGACCGGATGGCGGCCCAGGTACCGCCGGAACCGGTTCCACGCTCCCCGCCGCTCTCCGACCGCCGGCACGGACGACGGGTCCGCAGGTACGTCGGACGGCCCGCCGCCGTTCGAACCGATGGCGCTCGAGTCGCCTTCGATCATCCCGGCCCCCGGGAATGAGGCGGGCCGACCCTACTTCAAACCGTCAGCAACACTTCGCCGGGGCTGGCGCCCTTGGGGAGAGACCGGAAGTCCCGGTCTCCGTACGGAGGGATCCGGGTTCGGGACCCTCGGGGGAACTCGCAAAGGCGGCCCTCCGTACCGTGCGGTCCGTTCCCTGGTCGGACCGGGACGACGGCCCTCGGCGGAGCCCCGGACGGGGCACCGACGACCGACCGCCGTCGGCGATCGGGACCGGCACCGCCTCAGGGACAGGCGCTGGGGGTCTGGCCCATCCGGGCACAGTAGAGTCCCACGGGGACCTTCCCGGTCCAGAATTGGAAGAGGTCCTTTGGATTGAGATCGTTGAAGCTGTGGAGGCCGCCCGGTTCGTAGACGAAACGCCACGGGTACAGCTTCGGGAACAACGAAGAGAAGTTCGCGAACGGGGTCTGGCAGTTCGCCGGTTGGCCCCAGACCGAGATGACCAGGCAGGTGGAGTTCAGGAACGTATTGTTCGACTGCTGGTAGCCGAACAGGGCCAGGTTGTTGGGGCAGCGGTTGTCCGCGCTGCCCTGGACCGCGTAGAGGCGAAGGCCGGAGTAGTTGGTGGGATAGTAGCGAACGTTGTCGAGGTAGTAGGTCTGGGCGCGGAAGTAGGCCGTCTTCGGCCCCTGGCCGCCGGTGGTGGTCAGATACTGGCGGTACCCGGGCTTGTCGTAAAGGAAGTGCCAGTAGTTCGCCGCGTAGACCTCGGGGCACTCGGCGATCGCCCCGATCCCGCGGAAGAGGGAGGGGTGGTGCCCTGCGATCGACCACGCCCCGATCGAGCCCATGCTCGTCCCGAACAGGAAGACGGCGCTCGAGCGGATCGAGCGCAGCGACTCCTCGTGGGCGATGGCGTCGAGGACGTCCTGCTCCTGCGGTCCCGAGTACGGGGAGTTGACGTAGAACCCCGCCGGGGTGCGGGTGTTGATGCTGATGAGGACGAACCCGAAGGCCGAGGCGTTCGCGATCGTGGCCGGCCCCTGCGTCTCGGTCAGGAGCTCGCTGCCCGATTGTCCGAGCCCATGGAGGAAGACGGCCAGAGGGTAGGTGTTCCGGGCGGAGTAGCCGGCGGGCAACCACTCCAGGTAGGACAGGTTGGCCCCGTCGACCGAACTCGCGTAGTAGATGGTGCGATAGGCCGCCGCGGCGAAGGTGGCCACCCCCCCGCCGGTCCCACCGGCGGGAACCGGCGCGGTCGCCCCGGTCGCGGGGACGGTCAGGAGGACGGCGAGCGCCGCCACTCCCAAGATCGACCCGAGCGGAAGGTCGCGCGGCCGCGTACCGGTCCTCCGCGGCGGTGCCGGAACGTCCCCGGCTCCGCCGTCCGAGGGGCAGTCGTCGGCGGGCTACTCGAATACGACGGTCGGTTACCATTCCTGGGAAACAGGGGGTCATCGGGGCGTTTCGGGGACTCACCGTCGGTCGGATGTCCCCCCTTGGGCTGGGCGGGCCAAGGAGCCGCTCGCATGCCCAAAGCACGAAGCGCCAAGCGCGTCCGCACGCCGACCGTTTCCCGACCGTGGGTCGCCAGTGTCGCCGTCGTCGTTTCGGACGTCGCGCGCGCCAAGCGCTGGTACACCGAGGCCCTCGGGCTCGAACTGCTCACGGACGGGGGCCACTGGATCACCGTCGGACGCCGGGGGCGCGGGGGCGCTCTCCACCTCTGCCACCCCGAGGACGGTTCCCTCGAACCGGGCACCTCGGGGATCCTCCTCCTGGTCGACGGGGACCTCTCGGCCCGGTGCGAGGAGCTCCGCGCCAAGGGGGTCGACTTCACGGGCCCGCTCACCGAGCATCCCTGGGGTTGGGACGCCACGGTCCGCGATCCCGACGGCAACGAGCTGCTCCTGATGAGCGGTTGAGCCCGCGGGGCGAACCCCTTCCTTCCGCCGACCGCCCGCCCGGCGGGCGCGGTCCCTCAACGGTATCTACCGTCGGACCGTTGGGTCCGCGGCGAGCAGCATGACCGAGCGTCTGGACTACCTCACGGTCGCCCCCGATGCGACGAAAGGACTGGCCGAGATGATCCGGTTCGTCCGGCGCGGCACCGTCCCTCCGCGGATCGTGGAGCTCGTGAAGGTCCGGGTCTCCCAGATGAACGGATGCTCCTACTGCCTCGGCGTCCATGTCCCGAGGGCTCGCCGCTTCGGGGCCACCCGGGACCAGCTCGACACCCTCGCCGCGTGGCGCGACTCGACCGCCTTCTCGGCCCGGGAGCGCGCGGCGCTCGCCTGGGCCGAGAGCGTCACCGAGCTCACCCCGGCGCTCGTGCCGGACGCGGAATGGCAGACGGTCTCGGCGGAGTTCACCGAGCACGAGCGGATCGAGCTGACGATCGCCGTCGTCGAGATCAACGCCTGGAACCGGCTCAACGTCGCCTTCCGCAAGCCGCCGGAGTTCGAGGCGGAGACGCCCGCGCCGACGGCGGCGCCCCCGGCCGGGTCCGCGCCCTCCCCGGTGCCCCCCGGCGGGTAGGCACGGGCGGCCGCGCCCCGGTCAGTGCGGCGGCACCGTGCGCTCGAGGAGAAAGCCGGCCAGCACTCCGACGAACAGCCCCGGGTGGGTCAGGTGCGGGACGTGCCCCGCGCCCGGGAGGACGACCTTGCGGGCGTTCGGCAGCCGGGAGCGCAGGCGCTCGAGGATGAGGTCGAAGAACAGCGGGCTCGTCTCGCCCGTCGTGAGGAAGGCGGGCGGGTCGAACTCCGCGATCCGATCGAGGTCGACCGACGCGCTCCGGGAGTCCTCGTACTCCTCGAGCCAGCACGCCGCGTTCGCCACGTACATCTCCTGGAGCGCCGGCGGCAGCCGCGACCAGGGACTCGCGCCCCGCCCGACCAGGTCGACGAACCGCTGGGCCGCGCCGCGCAGGTCGCCGGACCCCGCGACCTCGGCGATGCCGTCCATCGCCTCGGTCACCGCCGTCAGGTCCGCCGTCGGCCCGGAGTCCAGCAGGCCGAGCATCGGAGGGTCGTGGACGACCAGGCTGCGGAAGAGGTCCGGCCGTTCGGCCGCGAGCCGGACGGCGACCGTCCCCCCGAGGGAGTTGCCGACGACGTGGGCGGGGAAGTGGTCCGTCGCGACCAGCAGCGCTTCGAGGTCCCGGACGTGGTCCTCGACCGGATGCGGACCGAAACCGCGCCGGCTCCTCCCGTGGCCCCGCAGGTCGTAGGTCAGGAGCCGGAACGACGGCGAGAGCAGCGGGACGACCGCGCCCCAGGTCGTATGGTCGACCCACGTCCCGTGCACGAGGACCAGCGGGTCTCCCGCGGCCCCCTCCATCTCGTAATGGATCGGTCCGTCCCGCACCGTGGCCGTGGGCATCCGCGGTACGGCGCGCCGAATCGCTATTAGACTATCCGGTCGATTCCCGGGGGACCGAAGGGGCGGCGCCGGCCGTCCCGTCCGCGGGCTCGCCCGCGCGGACGCGCCCGGGACCGGGTCCGCGATCTACGCTTCCCGCAGGAGCGGGACGTCCGGTCGCGCTACGTCGCCCGCGCCGGGGGCCCGCCGGTACCGGCGGCGACCGCCGGGACCGGCGGGATCGGGCGCACCCAGCGGACGCCGCGGGTCGCCTCGACCGGGACGAAGCCCAGGGCGAGGTAGAGGCGGCGCGCCGGCGCGTTCGCCCAGGAGACGACGAGGCGGGGAGGCGACGCCGCCCGCCGGGCCCGGATCGCCGCGAGGCTGCGTGCGATGAGCGCCGAGGCGTAGCCGCGGCCGCGGACGCCGGGGTCGGTCATCACCTCGGTGAGGAGCGGGCCGTTCAGGTCGTGCACCAGCGTGGCCGCGGCGAGGCCCTCGGGGCC
>JAKAOB010000087.1 GCA_021812305.1 Thermoplasmata archaeon | reverse complement strand
CCATGACCGGCGCCCAGGCGCCGAACACCGTCGGCGGCCGGCCCGCGCACCCGCCGCGCGTCGACACGATCTGGGCGAAGAAGATCAACACCAAGGAGCGGCGGCTCGCCTTCGCGAGCGCGCTCGCGGCCACCCGCGAAGACCGCCTGGTCCGGGCGCGGGGCCACGAGGTCCCGGACGGCCTGCACTTCCCCGTGGTGCTCGACGCGAAGGTCGAGGAGATCGGGACGAGCGCCGAGGCGCGCGAGCTCCTGACCCGGCTCAAGCTCTGGGGCGACATCGAACGCTCCAGCGCGGGCACCCACCTCCGGGCCGGACGCGGCCGGCGGCGCGGGCGCCCCCGGCGCGAGCCGAAGAGCCTGCTCGTCGTCACCAGCGCCCCGGGCAAGGCCCGCGGGTTCCGCAACCTGCCCGGCGTCGACGTGGTCTCGGTGCTCCGGCTCGGGGCCGAGGACCTCGCCCCCGGCGGGGATGCGGGCCGCCTCACGCTGTACTCGCAGGCGGCCCTCGGCCCCCTCGGGGAACGGGCGACCGGGGGTGCCGCATGACCAACCTGCGCCATCGGATCCTGCTGCACGCCTACGTCACCGAGAAGTCGATGGACGAGATGGAGCGGCAGAACAAGCTCGAGTTCGTCGTCGACCGGCGCGCGAACCGCGCCGAGATCCGCCGGGCCGTGGAAGAGGTCTACCAGTGCAAGGTGGCGAAGGTCACGACGAAGATCGTCCGGACCGGCAAGATCGCCACGGTGAAGTTCGCCCCCCCGTTCTCCGCTGAGGACATCGGGAGCCGGGCCGGAGTGTTCTGATGGGAAAGCGCATCATCTCCCGCCGCCGCGGCGCCGGCACGGGGCCCTACCGGTCCCCGAGCCACCGCCACCACGGGGCCGTCTATCTCCCCGCCCCCTCTGTCCACGGCGAGGGCGTCGTGGTCGCGATCGGCCAGGCGCCCGGCCGCTCGGCGCCCGTCGCCGACGTCACGGCCCCGGACGGCGCGAGCGTCCGGGTCATCGCCTCGGCCGGCCTGGCCACCGGCGATCGCGTCAGCCTCAACGCCGGGCCCGTCGTGCGCGGCGGGATCCTGCCCCTGGCCGAGATCCCCGACGGGACGCTGGTCTCGAACATCGAGGTCAACCCGTTCGACGGCGGCCGCCTGGTCCGCGCGGCGGGCACGAGCGCGCTCGTCGTCGCGCACTCCGGCCGCGAGGTGACCCTCCAGCTCCCCTCGGGCGTCTTCAAGGTCGTCCTCGGCACGTGCCGTGCCCAGGTCGGGGCCGTCGCCGGCGGCGGCCGGGGCGAGCGCCCGATCATCAAGGCCGGCAAGAAGGTCCTCGCCTACCGTTCGCTCGCGCGGGCGCCGTTCATCGTCCGCGGGGTCGCCATGAATCCCGTCAACCACCCCCACGGCGGGGGGGCCCACCAGCATGTCGGGCGCCCGAGCACGGTGTCGTCGGGCACCTGGCCCGGGGCGAAGGTCGGGCGGTTCTCCCGGTCCCAACGGCGCAAGCGGCGCGGCAAGCGCGGAGGACAGTAGACCATGGCGAAGGCACGTCGGGCGAAGAAGGTCGAGGTCCGCCGCAAGCGCGAGTTCACTCTGCACGGGCGGACGCTGCCCGAGCTGCAGGGGATGAGCCTCGAGGAGCTCTCGAAGGTCCTCACGGCCCGCGCCCGCCGGTCGATCCGGCGCGGGTTCACCGACGAGCAGCGGCGGTTCCTCGAGAAGATCCACGAGTTCCCGAAGGACCAGCCGCTGCGCACCCACGTGCGCGACGCCCTGGTGCTGCCCGACCACGTCGGGCACCGGGTCTCGATCTACACCGGCAAGGAGTTCAAGGAGATCGAGGTCCGACCCGAGATGATCGGACATTACTACGGCGAGTTCGCGCTCACCCGGCGCTTCGAGAAGCACTCCGGTCCGGGCGTCGGCGCGACGCGGTCGTCGAAGTTCATGCCGCTGAAGTAAGGGAGGACGGAGCGATGCGGGGGTACACGTACGCGGGGGCGCCCGGGGCGACGGTGGCGCGCGCCCGGGGCATCGAGCTGCCCATCTCTCCGAAGAAGACCTACGAGGTGCTGAACGCGATCCGGGGGCTTCCCCTCGACCGCGCCCGGTCGTTCCTCGAGGGGGTCGTCGCGCTCACGCAGCCGGTCCCGTTCCGCCGCTACAACCAGGAGACGGCCCACAAGCCCCGGACGGGGCCCGGCCGGTACCCGCGCAAGGTCGCGGCGCACGTCCTCGAGGTCCTCCAGAACGCCGAGGCGAACGCCGAGTACGAGGGGCTCGACACCGACGAGCTCGTCGTCCGCGTCGCCGCGAGCGCCCGGGGCCGCATCCAGAAGGCGAACATGCCGCGCGCGCACGGCCGGGCGACGGCCTGGAACGAGCAGACCACGAACGTCGAGATCGTCCTCGCGGAGCGGGGGGAGGCCTAGGCGATGTCGAGCGAACGCAAGGTGATCCAGGAGGCGACCCGCCGGGTCCTCCTCAAGGACTTCCTCGTCCACGAGAGCGCCCGCGCCGGATTCGGCGGGCTCGACATCCAGCGGACCCCGATGGGCACCCGCGTCACGCTCATCTGCGA
Source organism: Thermoplasmata archaeon (assembly GCA_021812305.1). Lineage (GTDB taxonomy): Archaea > Thermoplasmatota > Thermoplasmata > Lutacidiplasmatales > UBA184 > Lutacidiplasma. The sequence continues at coordinate 5,241 of JAKAOB010000087.1, read as the reverse complement.
ACGCCCCGGCATCCTCATCGGCCGCCGCGGGGAGCTCATCAAGCAGCTGACGCAGGACATCGCGAGCCGCTTCGCGCTCGACAACCCCCAGATCGAGGTCCAGGAGGAGCGCCAGCCGTCGCTCAACGCCCAGCTGATGGCGGAGAAGCTCGCGGCGACGCTCGAGCGCGGCTGGCACTTCCGACGTGCGGGCCACTCGACGGTGCGCCGCATCATGGAGGCGGGCGCCCGCGGCTGCCAGGTGATCCTCTCGGGCAAGCTCACCGGCGAGCGCCACCGGACGGAGCGCTTCAAGGCCGGCACGATCAAGTACTGCGGCGACGCGGTGCGCCTGCACATGGACAAGGGCTTCTACCAGGCCCGGCTCAAACCCGGCGTCATCGGCGTCAACGTCTGGATCATGGCGCCGACGGCGAAGCTGCCGGACGAGATCCACGTCCGCGGCCCCTCCGAGCGCCCCGCCGCGCCCGCGGAGCCGCCGGCGACGGAGGCGGTGGCCGGAGTGCCGGCGGAGGCCGCCGTACCGGAGGGGACGGCCACATGACGCTCCTGAGGATGAAGGACCTGCGGGCGCTCGCCGACGACGAGCTCCGCCGGAAGATCGCCGAGATCGAGAACGACCTCCTGCGCGAGCGCGGCATCGCCGCGATGGGCGGCGCGCCGCCGAGCCCGGGACGCATGCGGGCCCTGCGCACCAACGTGGCGCGCGCCCTCACCGTCCTTTCCGAGCGCGAGCGCAAGGGAGCGCCCGCGACGGCCTCGGCCTAAGGGAGCGAGAGGATGGCGCGCGACGGACCGGCCGACGACGCGACGACCGCGCTGGCCGGCGAGCTCATCGGGGCGGCGCTCTCCCTGACGCGCCACCCCGGGGTCGCCACGGTCCCCCTCGAGGGCACGATCGTCGATGAGACGCTCCATACCTTCCTCCTCCGGCCGACCGGCAGCGACCGGACCCTCCGGATCCCCAAGGCCGGCGCCGAGGGGACGATCCTCCTCGGTGGACGAGAGATACCCTTAAGAGGCGAGACCCTTCGCGTGCGTCCCGAAGACCGCACGAAGCGCCTTCTCGGTCGCGGTCGAAGGAGCTTACCATGACCCCCGCTCGCGCGCCTCGGGCCCCTCGGGGCCGGGACATCGGCCTCGACGTCCGCGCGCCGAAGGAGGGATGCGACGACCGCCATTGCCCGTTCCACGGCCGCCTCTCGGTCCGGGGCCAGATCCTCGAAGGGACGGTCGTCTCCGTCGCGATGCAGCGCACCGCGGTCGTCGAGCGCACCCTCCTCAATTTCGTCGCGAAGTACGAGCGCTACGAAAAGCGCCGCCGCCGCTACCTCGCGCACAGCCCGCCCTGCCTGCACGTGCCGGTCGGCCACCGGGTCCGCATCGCCGAGACCCGGCCGCTCTCCAAGACCGTGAGCTTCTGCATCGTCCAGGACCTGGGCGAGGCGAGCCGGAAGGTCCGCGGCGAGGAGTCGGCGACCGCCGCCGGGCCCGAGCCCGAGGGGGCCGCGCCGTGAAGGGACTGGCGGGCCGCCGGGGACGGGGCCTCCCGAAGGGGGCCCGGCTGGACTGCGTCGACAACACCGGGGCGAAGGTCGTCGAGATCATCAGCGTCCGCAACTGGCACGGCACCCACCGCCGCTATCCGCGCGCGGGGATCGCCGACCTCGTCATCGTCTCGGTCAAGAAGGGGACGCCCGAGATGCGCCGCCAGGTGGTCCACGCCGTGATCGTCCGCTCGCGCTCGCCGATCCGCCGCCCCGACGGGACGCGGCTCCAGTTCGAGGACAACGCCGCCGTGATCACGACGGAGACGGGCGAGATCAAAGGCTCGCAGATCAAGGGACCGGTCGCGAAGGAGGCGGCCGAGCGCTGGCCGCGGATCGCCGCGGCCTCGTCCATCATCCTGTAGGAGGACGACGATGACCACCACCTCGTATCTTCCGCGGCGCCAGCGAAAGGCGCTCTACACCGCCGACCTCTTCGAGCGGCACCGCCGCATGGCCGTCCCGCTCTCCCGCGAGCTGCGGCGCCGCTACGGCCGCCGCCAGCTCACCGTGCGCAAGGGCGACACCGTCCGCATCCTCACCGGCAGCTACAAGGGCCGGGAGGAGCGCGTCGCCAAGGTGATCCTGCGCTCGTACTCGGTGACGCTGGACAACGTCACGGGAAAGGCCGCCGATGCGAAGCTCAAGCCGCTCAACATCCGGCCCTCGCACCTGCTGCTCACGAAGCTCAACCTCTCCGACCCCTGGCGCCGGCGCATCCTGAAGGTGCCCGAGGCCGAGGGCGCCGAGGCGGAGCGCGCTGCGGAGCCGGCCGCCGCCCCGAAGGGAACGGAGGGATCCGCGTGACGTTCCGTCTGAAGCGCCGGGCCGCCCCGAAGGCCTGGACCGTCCCCCGCAAGGGGACGAAGTGGATCAAGCGCCCGGCGCCGGGCCCCCATGCCCAGGACCAGTCCGTCCCGTTGCTCCTGGTCGTCCGGGACCTCCGCCGCCTCGCCGCGACCCAGCGCGAGGCCCGGATGCTTGCGAAGTCGGGGGCGCTCCGCATCGACCAGGCCGTCGTCCACGACCTCGAGCGCGGCGTCGGTCTCATGGACACCGTCTCGTTCGGCGCACCCCTGGACGAGCACTTCCGCCTCCTCAAGGACCGCCGGGGCAAGCTCGTCCTCGTGCCGATCCCCGCGACGGAGGCCACGACGAAGATCGGCCGCATCCGCTTCAAGCACACGGTCCGCGGCGGCCGCGTCGAGGTGACGCTCCACGACGGGCGCAACCTCCTGGTCCCCGCGTCGACCCCGTACAAGGTCGGCGACTCGCTCCGGATCCAGCTCCCGCAGCAGACGGTCCTGGCCCACCTCCCCCTCGCCACCGGCCAGCTGGCCTACGTCGCGGGCGGCTCGCACGTCGGGGAGGTCGCCCGGGTCGACCGCATCGAGGTCCTCAACTCGCCGCAGCCCAACCGGGTCCACTTCAAGGAAGGGTTCTCGACGGTGAAGGAGTTCGTCTACGTCATCGGGGAAGCGGCCCCCCAGATCACGCTGCCGGAGGGCCTCGCCCGATGAGCGATGCCCCGCTCTCCGCCGCGCCCCCGGACGAGAACCGCTGGCGCGGCGTCCGCATCCTCAAGGTCGTCGTCAACGCCGGGGTCGGAGAATCCGGCGAACCGCGGACCAAGGCGGAGAAGGTCCTTCAGATGATCACGCACCAGAAGCCGGTCGCGACCCGCGCCCGGGCGACGAACCGCGACTTCGGCATCCGCCTGGGCCAGGAGATCGGGGCGAAGGTCACGCTGCGCGGACCGCGCGCCCGCGAGTTCCTCGACCGCGCGTTCGCCGCCCGCGACCGTCAGTTCGACCCGGTGTCGATCGACCGGGCGGGCAACTTCTCCTTCGGGATCGCCGACTACACGGACTTCGCGGGAATGAAGTACGACCCCGAGATCGGCATCCGCGGCATGGACATCTCCGTCGAGATGGGGCGGGCCGGCTACCGGGTCCGCGAGCGCCGCGTCGCCGCCCGGGCGCTGCCGCACCGGGAGCGCGTGACCCCCGCCGAGACGCGTCGGTTCCTCGCCGAGGAACTCAAGGTGACGTTCCTGGAGTGAGCGGATGAAGCCGAAGAAGCTGTTCGGGAGGAAGGTCGGCTGCCTGCGCTGCGACCGCAAGCGCGGCATCGTCCGCCGCTACGGCCTGCACCTCTGCCGCCAGTGCTTCCGCGAGGTCGCCACGGACCTCGGGTTCCGCAAGTACCAGTAGGGAGGCTTCACGATGCGTCACGACCTGCTCAACGATGCGCTGCTCGCGCTCCGCCACGCCGACCAGGACGGCAAGGGCCGCGTCGAGATCGCCCCCACGAGCCGTCTCATCGGCGAGGTGCTCCGCATCTTCCGCGAGCACCACTACATCGACGACTTCGCCTTCGTCCCCGGCGGCCGCGGGGGGAAGTACGAGGTCACGCTCGCCCGCCGCATCAACTCCTGCGGCGTCATCAAGCCGCGCCTGTCGGTCCGGGGTCGCGCGCTCGAGCGCTTCGAGTCGCGCTACCTGCCCGCCCAGGACTTCGGCCTCCTCGTGCTCTCGACGAACCACGGCGTGATGAGCCACGCGAAGGCGCGCGAGCTCAAGATCGGGGGGAAGCTGCTGGCCTATGTCTACTGAGGCGAGCTCGAGCGCCGTCGTGCCGATCCCCACCGGGGTCACCGTCCGGCTCGAGGGGCGCACCGTCACGGTCAAGGGACCCCTCGGCTCGGTCGCGCGGCCGTTCCCGTCCGACGCGATCACCCTGACGCCGTCCGCGGGGCAGATCACGCTGACGCTCACGATCCCCCCGAACCGCAAGCGCGCGCGGGCGCTCCTCCACACCTGGGAGGCGCACCTCCGCAACCTCACCGGCGGCGTCACGAAGGGCTTCGAGGCGCGCATGAAGGTCGTCGCCGCGCACTTCCCGATGAAGGTCCAGGCGAAGGAGGGGAGCCTCCTCATCGAGAACTTCCTCGGGGAGAAGCATCCGCGCATCGCCCCGCTCATCGCGGGCGTGCGCGCGAGCGTCGAGGGGGATTTCGTCACGCTCTCGGGGCCGGACGTCGAGCAGGTCGGCCAGAGCGCGGCCAACATCGAGCGCACCACCCACATCCGCGACTACGACCCCCGCGTCTTCCAGGACGGCATCTACATCGTCGAGCGCGCGCGCCTGAAGGAGGCCTGATGGCGGACGAGGAGACGACGAACCCCGAGCCCGCCCCGACCCCCGCCGGCGAGGCGACGCCCAAGAAGTCCGCGGGCCGCAAGCGCACCGCCCCGGCCGCCGCCGCGGCGGCCCCCGCGGCCGAGCCGAAGGCGAAGAAGGCCGCGCCGGAGACCCGGGCGCCCCGCCGCCCGACGCTCGACCCCGAGATCGCCCGCCTGCTTCGGGCCCGGGACGCCGCGGACCTCCACCGGCCCCTGTTCGTCCGCCAGGCGGCCCACCGCTACGCGCGGATCGGCCGCGACGGGGCCTGGAGGCGCCCGCGCGGGCTCCAGTCCAAGCAGCGCCGCCACTACGGGTTCCGTTCGCGCATCGTCCGCATCGGCTTCGGCTCCCCGCGCCTCACGCGGGGCCTCACGCCGACCGGCTTCCGCCCGGTGCTCGTCCGCACCGAGGAGGAGATCGCCCCCCTCGACACCGCCCGCGACGCCGTCGTGATCGCGCGGACCGTCGGGACGCGCCGCCGCCTCGCCGAGAGGGCGGCCTACCGCCG
>JAKAOB010000086.1 GCA_021812305.1 Thermoplasmata archaeon | reverse complement strand
GCTCACCGGAACGACGGCCGCCGCCCCCCAGACCCTCGCGGCGTCCGCGACCAGCTACCTGTTGAACACCGGCACCGCGGGCGACCTCGCGCACTACTTCCGCATGACCGAGGCGGCCGGCGCTCCGGCCAGCACGGAGGTCGAGCTCACCTTCTCCGTCTCCACCGGCGCGGCCCCGACCGTGACCCAGGTCACCGTCTACATCGAGACCCCCGCGACCTCCCCCGTCTCCGCCACGAACTTCACGTTCGTCTACGACCTCGGTTCGGCCGCGACGGCCAGCATCGTCCTCAACAGCGTCCAGCAGGTCTCCCAGGTCTGCTCCGCCGTCGGGACCTGCCCGTAGGGCGGCGCGGGAGCCGGAGTGACCGAACCCGCGGGGCGGTCGCTCCGGCTCCGGGCCGCGACCCCGCTGCTGGTCCTCGGCGTCGTCGGGGTCGCGCTCGCCGCCGACCTGCGCGCGAGCCCGGCGGCCGTCGGCCACCCGATCCTTCCCCTGTGGATCCTGGCGCTGGGGATCGGGATCATCGCGCTCGGGGGAGGGGCGGTCCTTCTCATCGCCCCGTCCCCGACCCCATCCGCCCCGCTTCCTCCGGAGCCGGACGTGGTGGTCGTGCCTCGGTCGGAATGGGAGCGGCTCGTCTCGCGCGTCCGCGCCCTCGCGGCCGCCGACGCGCGCGGAGCCGGTGAGCCGCCGAGCCCGCCGTCGTGGACGACCCCCGGCGCTCCGGCGGGTCGGCCGATGGCCGTCGACCCGCCGGTCGAGGAGCCGACACCGACCCCCTCGGTCCCCCCCACGTCCTTCGCCCCGGCGCCCGCCGCGGCGGGCCCCCCGTCCCGCCCTCGTCCGATGATCGAGGGGCCGAGCTGCGCGACGTGCGGGCGAACGGTGCCGGCCCGCGCCGCCTGGCGCGGGTGCGTGGTCTGTCACCGGCCGCTGTGCACGGACTGCCTCACGGCCTCGGTCCGGGAGCGCGGGGCGAGCTACTGTGCCTCGTGCGCCGCGACGGCCTGACCGGCCGGGCGGTACGTGATCAGGGTCCCGGCACCGAGTCGCTCGACGGACTCCACCGCGAGGCCGACGGCCGCCTCCGGCCCGGGGCACTCCGGGCCGAGCATCAGGGACGGTGCCGTCGTCCCCCCGATCAGGACGGGGGCCACGTAGACGTGCAGCCGGTCCACGAGCCCGGCGCGCACGAAGCTCGCGATGACGCGCGCGCCCCCCTCGACCAGGACCGAACGGATCCCGCGGGCGACGAGATGTTCGAGCAGACCGGGGAGGTCGCCCCCCGTCGCCCCGCCCCGGAACCGCGCGACGTCCGGGGGAAACTCGCGTTCGCAGCCGGCGCTCGTCGCGACGAGCGTGGGGGCGGTGCGGTCGAGGACCCGGGCCGCGACCGGGGTGCGCCCGTTCGAGTCGATGACCACCCTCAGCGGCGTCCGCCCGTTCGGGCGGTCCAGCATCTCGGGCTTGACCCGCAGGGACGGGTCGTCGAGGAGGACCGTCCCGATCCCCACCAGGATCGCGTCGGCGTCGGCGCGGAGCGCGTGCACCCGGTGAAGGTCCTCCGGTCCGGAGAGATGGGCCCGGCGGCCCTTCGCGTAGGCCAGCCGGCCGTCCACGGAGACCGCACAGTTCACGATCACGCGGGGCCGCCCGGGCCCGAACGGCCGCATCGGCGTCAGCGGTCCGGGGCGAGGAGCGCGTCGCGCTCGGCCCGCAGGTCGTCGCACGGGAGGCCGTTCGCCGTCAGCTCTTCGAGGTTGATCGACACGTTGGCGAGCGCCCCGGCGCGGGCCGCGACGAGCAGGCCGACCGCGGTGGTGTGGTCGCTCGCGATCGTCGGCTTGACCTTCGGGGCGATGGCCGAAAGGACGGCGAGCGCCCGGTGGGCCAAGCGGGCGCTTTCGAGCGGCACCTCGGCCGCCCGGCGCAGGGCCGCCGCCCACGCCGCCGAAGCCGCCGCGTCGCCGGGGGCGTCCTTGCGCCGACGGCGGGCGGCCCGCACCGCCTCGAACGCCCGGCTGTCCTCGTCCACGAGCCCTAGGAGCTCACCGCGGACCTTCCCGAGGTCCCCCGCCGCGTCCGTGAGCGCGGCATCCTCCGCCCCGGCGCGCTGGGAGTAGGCGAGGACCATCTCCCCGAGGGCCGCTCCGAACGCCCCGGCCGCGGCCGCCGCGCTGCCCCCGCCCGGCGTCGGGGTCCGGGCGGCGAGACGCGCCGCGAACTCGGTGAGGGAGGCGTCCGCGTACGCCCCGGACGACGGGGCAACGCCGCGCCCGGCCAGCTTGCGCTCCAGCAGCGTCGCGCGGTCGAACCGGTTGAGCTGGAGGTAGAACTCGGCCGCGTCGAGGAGGGCGTCCTCGGGGACGAGCCCGACGATCTCGGACTCCTCGACCGCGACGCCGTAGCGGGAGGCCTCGCGCCGCACCGCCTCGAGCGCCCGGTGGACCGGGGTCCGGCGATAGTCGGTCAGGTTCATCGAGACCTGGGCGCGGGCGCGCTCGGCGATCTCGAAGCCTTTCGCCTTGACCTCGACGAGCCCCCCGTCGCGGCCGCGGACGGCGTGGGCGATCTTCTTCGCGACGGCGACGTCGGCGGTCGTGAGGTAGGCGTTGTACGCGATGAGCACGGGGCGGGCGCCGATCGCGACGATGCCCGCCGTCGGGTGGACCCTCGGCTCGCCGACATCCGGGCGGCGCGCGGGGTCCGTCGCGATCGTATCGCGGATCCCTTCGAACTCCCCCCGGCGGACGACCGCGAGGTCCGCGTGCTCGGGCCGGCGGGCCGCGCTGGCGTAGAGGTAGACGGGGAGCGCGAGCTCCTTCCAGACCCGCGCCGCGAGCGCCTCCGCCAGGGCCACGGCCTCCTCCATCGTCGCGGAGCCGAACGGGACGAACGGGACGACGTCGACCGCCCCCATGCGCGGATGCTCGCCCTTGTGGTGGTTGAGGTCGATCGAGCGGACCGCCTCCCGCATCATCCCGAAGACGGCCTCGGAGAGCGCGGCGCCCTCGCCGGCGAGGCTCACGACGCTGCGGTGGTGGCTCGCGTCCATCTCGACATCGAGCACCTCGACGCCGGCGACCTTGCGCGCCTCGGCGACGATCCGGTCGACCTTCGCCGCGTCCCGCCCCTCGGAGAAGTTGGGCACCGCCTCGAACAGCTTCATGGACCTTCCCCGCCGAACGCCTCGATGAGCGTCTGGCGGCCGTGGTTCTCCGCCGGCGAGGCCGCGACCGGCGGCCGGCGCCGGGCCCGCCCGACGGCCGAGCGCACCCGCTCGGGGGAGAAGCCGTGGCCGTCGACGAGCAGGCGTTCGACCGCCGCGTCGTCGATCGGTCCGAAGACCGGAGCCGGGACGGCCGTGACCTCGGGGTGACGGAACACCTCCGCGACCGGCGCGAGCTCGCTCGCGTTCAGCCCCGCGGCCGCGAGCGTCGCCTCCCACCCGAGGTGCTGGCGCGCGAGCTTGAGCGCCTTCTTCGGCCCGAATCCGGGGGCGCCGTCGTTGAAGTCGGTCCCGACGATCAGCCCGATGAGGAGCAGCTCCTCGGAGGAGACCCCGAGCGAGGAGAGCAGCTCCGCCCGGTCGATGACCTGGGCGCCGGGGGCCCCGTTGCGTTGCCCGCGGGCGGCGAGGCCCCGGACGAGCCGGGGCGCTCCGAACAGCAGACAGTCGTAGTCCTCGCTGGCCGCGGCCCAGACCTGGTCCGCGGCGGCCATCGCCGCCGCCTGCGCCTCGCCCTCCGACGGGGCGCGGACGACGGGGACGCCGAGCGCGGTCAGCAGCTCCTGGCACTCCTCGGCCATCCCCCGGGTGAGCCGCGACGTGGCCGCGGCCTTGCGCTTCGCCGTTTCGAGATCGCCGGCCGCGAGCGCCTCTTTCCACTCGGACTCCGCCCGTTCCTTGGCGACGAAGCGGGCCCGCAGGGTCCCGGCCTTCAGGTCCGGGGGCTTTCCGTCGAAGACCCAGACCGGAAGGACGCCCTGCCCGAGGAGCGCCGTCGTGCGGTAGAAGACGCCGATGAGGTGGCTCGTCGGGCGCCCCGACGGATCGGTAAACGGCTGGCCGTCGCGCTGCCGGATCGTGGCGAGGAACTGGTAGATTGCGTTGTACGCGTCGACGGCGAGGCGTCGTCCGGCCAGCGCCGGCCAATCGAGCTCCTGGGGGCTCACGAGGTCGCGGAACGGCAAGCCCACGGCGAAGGGAACGGAGGTGAGTACTTGGCGCTTTGTGCGCCCCGGTGGACCGAACCCTCTTGTAGCGCGCACGGCCTCGGGAGGACCATGCAGTCGTCCGCCGAACCGCGCTGGGTCGACGAAACCGGAGCCCCGCTGCTCGAGCCGGGAGGGGTCCTCCTCTCCTGCTTCCCGAGCGCCGGCCTCGCCGCCACCGTGGCCGCCCACTACATCGTCCAGGCCCTCGGGCTTCCGCGCATCGGACTGTTCGAGCTGCCGGAGACGCCGCCGGTCGCCATCGTGCAGTCCGGCCAGGTGCATCCCCCGATCCGCGTCTACGGTCGCAAGGACCTCGCGGTGATCGTCTCGGAGTTCCCTCCGCCGCTCCCGGCGGTGGGGGCGCTGTCGCGGGCGATCCTGGACGGGGCGGAGAGCCGCCGGGTCCGGCTCGTCCTCGCGCTCGAGGGCGTGGTCCCCCAGCCGATCGGCTCGGAGGAGGGCGAGGCGGAGGAGAGCGTGTGGGCCGTGCTCGCCCGGCGAGACCCGGCCCTGATGCGGACGTTCCAGGCGGCCGGGACGCGGGCGCTCGAGGACGGCGTCATCGGCGGCCTCTCCGGGGCGCTCTTGGTCGCCGGTATCCGGCGGACGGTTCCCGTGGCCGTGAGCCTCGTGAGCGCCCGCGCCACGGAAGGCTACCCCGATCACCGGGCCGCGGCGGCCCTCATCGAGGCGCTGGACCGGGTCCTTCCCGAGCTCGCGATCGACACCCGCCCGCTGCGCAGTCAGGCCGAGACGATCGAAAAGGCCCTGCGGGAGGCGATGCGGCGACGCCCGAAGTCCGCGGAGACGGAGACCCCCTCCGAGCCCGAACCGACGATGTATCAGTAAGGGGCCGCGCGAACGGACCTTCGCGCGGTCGGGCCCGCGCCGGCCTCCCTCAGAACGTCTCGGTGTAGCTCAGGAGGTAGAAGCTCCCCACGATCATGACGATCAGCAGGGCGAGGATCGCCAGCGGGTTCGCGGCGAACTGCCAGATCGTCACCCCGATGAGGCCCGCCGGAAGGGCCAGGGTGAGCAGGCCGGTCAGGACGCGTCCGTCCATCGGACGGTGGGGAGGGCGCTCTCCTCTTAACGGTTCGTCCCACCGGCCGGTCGCCCTCCGTCCCTAGGCCGCGGGCGGCCCGGGGAACGGGAGCTCGACCTCGAACGTGACCTCGGCCTCGCCCCCGAACCCGGGGGCGAAGCTGGGGGCGATGGGCGGGGCGCCCGGACCATCGATCGGCTCGAGGCGGTGAGGGTCCGGGGGCAGGGGACGGGCTACGACCTCGAGCTCGGAGACGGGGCCGGCGGAGCGCCCGGGGCCGAGAAAGGTCTCGGCCGGGGCGATGAACGCCCGTTCGATGTGCCCCGCGATCTCCCTCCCCCAGTGGCTGTTGAGCCGATTGAACGGGATCGACGGCCGCTGGTGGACGAGGCTCTCGTTGTCGAGGACCGTGAGGGTCGCCACGCCGCGCTGGCGCTTTTCCACGAACGACTCGACGAAGTGGAGGCGGCCGAGCGCCCGCTCGGCGACGGCGCGGCGTTCCCCCTCGCACGCGAACGGCTTGAGGACGAAGACGCTCAGCACTTCGGCGCCCCGCGCCGCGGCGTCCAGGACGAAGGGAAGCGCTCCGGTCCCGCTGCCGCCGCCGAGGCTGCCGATCACCGTGACGAACGTCGCCCCGTCGAAGATGCGCTCGAGCGCCGGGGCCGCCGCCCGCGCCAGGCTCGCGCCGAACGGGACGCTCCCGCCGGTGTCGGAGTCGGTGCCGCTCTCGGGGCCGAGATAGACCCGCCGGTCGAACTCTTCGACCTCCTGGACGTGCGGGTCGCAATTGATCGCCACGGTCTCGAGGTAGCGGAGGTGCCGGCGGGCGATCTCCCGCCCGACGCGCACCGCGCCGCCGCCGACGCAGACCAGCATGAACCGCAGGTCGTGGCCGAGGCGGAGGTTCTCGTAGAACCCATCGTCAAAGATCTCATCCCCCCGACTGCTCGGAGGTCGGTCGAACTCAGGTCCCCTCGGCTCGTTCTCGTACGTCGCCACCACCCGCTTCCCCGTCGTTCGACGCGCCTCGCCCGCCTACCGGCCGACGACCCCCTGCCGCTCCAGGTCCCGTCCGCTCTCCTCGAGCCCGCGCAGCCGCGCGCGCTGGGCCGTCGCCTCGTGGACCGAGGCACGGGAGCGCGCGACGAGCTCGGAGACCTTCAGCTCGAGCTCCCCGCGCCGGAGCACTTCGGCCAGGACGTCCGCCCGGGGGCGGCCGTTCCCGACGAGCTCGGCGTAGGTCGCATAAGCCTCGGCCTCCTCCGGCCGAAGCCGGACGGGGATCTCGACGAGCCCGGGCAGCTGCGCCGCCGCGGGGGTCGGGACGGCCGACAGGGCCCGGGTCCGGAGGAATTCGTGGAGCGCGGCCCGCATGAGCTCCGAGCGGCTCCGGAACTCGCCGTTCGCAACGAACGAGTCCACGAGCGCGAGCTCTTTGCGGTTGCACCGAAGCGCGATCCGCTCATCCTCGGGACCGATCCGACCGTCGGGCGCTGCACCGGAGCGCTCGACCGCGGAGCGGGGCACTTTGTCGAACACGACTGGGCCGAGCTATGCAAAATCCTATTACTTAAACTGATGCCCGCGCGCGCGGCGAGGGAACGTCTCGGCTCGATGCGTCGCGGTTTCCTGACGTGTCGAACAAATCGGAGGCAGGCGGCACACAGTGCGCGTCGCGCGTCGGGGGGCGTATAACCGCCCTGGGAACTTGGCCCGGAGCCGCGCCGGCACAGTGCGCATGCGTGCGTGCCGATCCCCGCGGCCGTTCCGTGGGCCGGCCTCCCGCGCGTCGCCGCGCGAGAACGTTCAAATAGGGGCCGCCGCCCTTGTACGCATCGGTGTCCCGTTCGCGGGGCGCAGGGGGGCCTATTCTCGCCACCGCAGCTCGTCGCTCGTTCTCGTTGCACGGCCGCGCCCGCCGCTCGAACACCCGCGCCGTCTCCGATGTGGTCGCGACGATCCTGCTCCTCGGCCTGACCGTCACGCTGTTCTCGTCCATCTTCTTCTTCGTCAACACCTTCCCCCGCCCGCAGGCGAGCCCCGCGAACCAGTTCTCCGCGAAGCTGGCCTACGGCACGGGAGGCAACTCGATCGTCGGCGTGAGCATCCTTCATCTCGCGGGCCCGACGGTCCCGGGGAACGCCCTGGTCTACCTGTACTCCTCCCGTCATCCCGGCGCCTTCACGACCCCGTACAGCGTGTCGCAGGGGATCGGCGGCAGTTCGGTCTGGAACCTCGGCCAGACCTGGTTCATCAACGTCACCTCCTACGCGCTGACCGCCCCCGACAACATCACCATCTCCGTCGTCACCAACTCCCAGCTGCTGTTCCGGGTCACGCTCCCCGGGACCAACCCGAACATCCCCCCGACGTTCGTGAACGTGGGCGTGCTGCCGGCGAGCCCGAGCGTGGGCCAGCCGTTCACGGTCTACGCCGAGATCCTCGACGATGACCTCAACCCGCACTCGGTCTACGTGAACCTCTCCCAGCTGCCCGGCGTCGCCGGAACCGGTCGGTTCGCGATGACCTACTCCGCGGCGAACGGCACCTGGAGCTACTACGTCCCCGCGGGGACGACGACGGCGGCCG
>JAKAOB010000085.1 GCA_021812305.1 Thermoplasmata archaeon | reverse complement strand
CGATCTCGCGCTCCGGTAGATCTCGTTGACCGCCCGCGCCATCCCGTCGAGCCAGATCGAGTAGCCGCTCGACGCCAGGGTCATCAGGACCTCCTGGGCGCGCCCCACGGCGAAGGCGGGGACGATCGCCTTGCCGCCCCGCTCGACGGTCTCGGCGACCTTGTCGCGGAAGCGGCGCTCGGTCTCCTTCCGGTCGGGGTGCTCGCGCCCGGCGTAGGTCGACTCCATCACGAGGACGTCGCAGCGGACCGGTTCGGCCCCGCCGACGAGGTGGGTCGGGATCGTCTGGATGTCGCCGGTGAACAGGACGTCCTTGTCGCCGCGGTAGAGGAACATGGACGCTCCGGGGATGTGGCCGGCCGGCGTGAGGTCGACCTCGATCCCGTGGTGGCGGAACGTTCCCTTGCGCTCCACCGCGTGGGCGCGCGCGTGCAGCGAGCGGATGTCGTCCGGGTGGTACGGGGGCAGGTAGCCCTCGAGCTTGGCGACCTTGAGCGAGTCGCGGGTCAGCAGGTCGGCGACGGCCAGCGTCACGGGCGTCGCCACGAGCCGGGCTTTCGGCAGCCGGCTCAGGATCGGGGTCATCCCCGAGTGGTCAAGGTGCGCGTGGGAGAGGAACGCGACATCGACGTTCGTCGGGGCCGGTCGGGGGTAGGTCGGCGGGTCCGTGGGGGTCAGACCGTAGTCGAACAGGAGCGTCCGCCCCTGGTCGCGCACGAGGAGGCCCAGGGATCCGACCTCCGACGCCCCCCCCAGGAACTGCAGCTCCATCGGGCGCGGCTATCGGGGGCCCGATTTAACGGCTCGTGCCGGCCCGCGTCGCCGACCCGCGGCCCCGGGGTCCTCGCAGGGGCCCCCATCGTCTAATACCCGGTCCCGGGTCCCGGCGCCGATGCCGGCCGGCGGCGCCCCCGAGCTCGAGGTCCTCTTCCGCATCTGCGCGGCCGTCCAGGGGGTCGTCCGCCGGGAGGTGACCTCGCCGCACCGCGGGGACATCGTCGCGATGGGCGCCGACGGCTCGCCGACGGAGCAGATCGACCGGATCGCCGAGGGGCAGATCCTGTCGATCCTCGAGGCCGAGGGGATCGGCTGGGACGTGCTCAGCGAGGAGATCGGCGTCGTGCGCCGGGGGGGCGACCGGACCCTGGTCGTCGACCCGGTCGACGGGAGCCACAACGTGCTGCGCGCCCTCCCGTTCGCCACGATCTCGCTCGCCCTCGGCCGGACGGACCTCGACGGGATCGACATCGGTGTCGTCCACGACCTCTTCGGCGGGACGACGTACTGGGCCGTTCGGGGCGGGGGGGCGTACCGCGACGGCCGGCGGATCCGCACGCGGGCCTGGGACCCCCGCCGGGAGATCTTCTTCGTCAACCTCGGGCGCCACTCCACGCCGCAGGCGGTCGAGCTGGCGGGCCGCGGGCGGCGGATCCGCTCGCTGGGCTGCGCGTCGTACGAGATGGTGATGGTCGCCGAGGGGGGCGCGGACCTCTACTTCTTCGAGAACGACACCGAGAACCGCAACCTTCGGGTCACGGACATCGCCGCCGCCTACCGCATCCTGGCCGAGGCGGGGGGCGGAACCCTCGACGCGCGCCGGCGACCGCTCGGCGGCTTTCCGCTCGAGCTCGGGCGCCACACGAGCATCCTCGCCTGGGGCGACCCGGCGTTCGTCGCCACGGCGGGGGGCGCGGGGTCCCCATGAAGATCGCGATCGCCGGCAACCCGGGAAAGCCGCTCGCCGTCGAACTGGCCCGGCGGGCGCTCGAGCGCATCGGCGACCGGGCCGAGGCGGTCGTGGCGAGCGACCTCGCGCTGGCCGTGGGCGCGGACCTCCCCCACGCCCCCCTCGAGGCGATCGAGGCCGACGCCCTCATCTCGATCGGCGGGGACGGGACCTTTCTCTGGACCCTGCAGCGGACGGCGATCCCGCTGCTCCCGATCAACGCCGGGACCGTGGGGTTCCTGGCCGAGGTCGACGGGAGCCAGACCGCCGCGTTCGACGGGGCCGTCGATCGGCTCCTCGCGGGCCGCTTCTTCGTTGAAGCGCGCATGCGGCTCGCGAGCCAGCTCTCCGGCGCGAGCCTGCCCGACGCGACCAACGAGGTCGTGGTCCATACCTCCCAGGTCGCCAAGATGCGCCTGTTCGAGATCGGCGTCGACGGCCGGGCCGTGGGGCGCCTGCGGGCCGACGGGGTCATCCTCGCCACCCCGACGGGCTCGACCTCGTACTCCCTCTCCGCGCTCGGCCCGATCGTCGACCCGGCGATCGAGGGGATCGTGGTCAGCGCGCTCGCGCCGTTCCAGGCGACCCAGCGCGCGGTCCTGGTCGACCCGCTTCGGACGGTGAGCGTCCGCCTCGTGCATCCCGAGAAGGAGGGGGTGGTGGTCGTCGACGGCCAGACCGAGCACCGCCTTCCCGGCGGCTCCACGGTCGTCGCCTACCGCAGCCCGCGCCGGGCCCGGTTCGTCCGGTTCGGCAGCGGCTTTTTCCGCCGGCTTCAAGGCAAGAAGATCCTCCCCTGGAGCGAGGAGCTCGGCGAGAGCGAGCCGAACGACGATGCCGATATTCCGCCCGCGACGTAGGCGCGCCGAGGGGACCCCCCGGTTGGGGTCGGCCCCGACGGCGATCACCCGCCGCTGCCTGGACAGCGCACTCGCGTGCGCGCGCTCCGCCTATCCGAACGAGTTCGGCGGGATCCTGCGGGCCGACGTCCCGGGGACGATCAGCGAGCTGCTCTTGCTCCCCGGCACGACGGCCGGTCGGCGGCACGCGAACTTCCAGCTCCACATGCTGCACGTGGACCTCGCGGTCACCGGGACGGTCCACTCGCACCCGTCGGGAGCGCTCTATCCCTCCCAGGCGGACATCACGCTCTTCCGCCACTGGGGCCAGCGCCACCTCATCCTCGGCACCCCCTTCTCGGAGGGCGCGTGGCGTGCCTACGACGGGAACGGCCGCGAGGTCACGCTCGCCGTCCTCGGGGCCGGGGGAACCGACGAAGGGGGGCCGGGGCTTCCCGTCTACCGCCCGCGCGCCGTCCACCGACCGCTGCCGAGCGCCGCGGCGCCCGACCTGCCCGACGAGGCCTAGGTCACTCCCGGACCGGGATCGTCGGCGACGGGATGCGCTCGGGGTGCCGCAGCGGGTTCTCGATCGTGGGGATCGCCCGCTTCGGCTCGCTGTAGAGCCCGTGCATCCTCGCGATGACGTCCAGGAACCCGATGAACCCCCGGAACGTCGCCCGGTAGGCGCGGGTGTGGGCGCCCTCCCAGTCGAAGAAGTCGCGGAGGAGGCGTTTCGACTGGCGGAGGCCGTGGCTGAGCGCGCGCTTGAACAGCTCTTCCTGGACGTCGCTCAGCCGGTCCCGGGAGAACCAGTCCTTCGACTTGAGGTGCCCGAGGGGCACGAAGAACATCGGGACGAGGATCGCCTTGAAGTCCCAGAGGTTGTCGATGAGCTCGATCGTCCGAAGGACGTCGTCCTCGGTCTCCTGGGGGAGCCCGACGATGAACGTGCACGCCGGGAAGACGTGGTTGTCGTTCATGAGGCCGGCCGCCTGCACGACGAGCTCGGGCCACTGGGAGGCCTTGAACGGGGCGACCTTCCCCGGCATCGCCGCCGTGATGAGCCGGGGGCTCCCGGTCTCGACGCCGACCTCGACCCCCCACCAGTCCTGCTGTTCGTCCAGGAGGGCCTCGCCGCAGCGCGCGAGCAGGTGGGGCCGGGTCATGAGGGAGGCCACGGCGACGTGGCTCCAGCCGACCTGCTGGTAGTAGCGCTTCGCGAGCTTGAGCAGGGGGATGAGCTTGTCCTCGCGGGGCATGATGTTCGGGCTGCCGTAGAAGTAGACGTCGTCGGAGTGCAGCAGCCCCTTGCGGACGCCGATCGCCGCGTTGACCTTGAGCTCCTCCTCGATCTTCTCGAGGGGGTACCACCGGGTCGGCCGGGTCGTGACGGAGCAGAACGAGCAGCCGCGGCAGCAGCCGCGGCCGATCTCGATGAGCCCGTTGACGCTCGGGTAGTGGATCGAGGAGATCTGCTCGACCTTCGGGGCGTCCTTCGGGGTGAGGACCACGTGGGGTGGGAGGAACTCGTCGCGCAGCGCCTTGGTGACGATCTCCCGGACGAAGACGTCGGCCTCGCCCTCGACCACGCTGTCGACCCCGCCGATCGAGTCGACGAACTCGCCGATCCAGGGGACCTTCTGCCGCGTCGCGGGAGACAGCTGCCAGGCGCACGGGCCGCCGGCGATGAGCTTCATCCCCTCCCGGCGCGCCTTGAGGACGTGCGGCTGCGAGAGCATCCGCTTGAAGTTGACGCAGTTGAGCGGCTCCTTCGCCATCACGCCGCCGAACGTCGAGCTCGGCGGGTTGAGGCCGAAGTAGTCGTGCCCCGAGATCAGCATCACCTTGGCCGGGCCGGGCATGTAGCGGTCGAGGTAGCTCGGGTGGACGATGCGGGCGTCGATCCCGGCGTCGAGGAGCGACGCCTCCACCTTGCGCATCCCGTACGGGGCCTGGGACGGGTAGCCGTTCTCGTCGACCTCCATCGTCGGGAAGAACAGCCGCTGGTAGACCGACTCCGGCAGGAGATAGGCCGGGGTGGTCGTTCCGAACCCCAGGAACTCCTTCCCGTGGTGGTTGCTCATCATCGTCCAGTCGCAGGTGATGACGACCTCGGGCATCGAAACCTCCGCGCAGGGGCGGGCAGGTGCTCCGACGGGAAGCACGTTCTTATTGGTTGCGAAGCGGAGCGGGCGACAAGGGCGGCCGTCCCCGGCCCCTCATCCGAGGTCGGGGTCGTCGTCGTCGCGGGGCAGGACCCCGTCCATCGCCTCGGAGGAGTCCTCCGGGATCTCCTCCGGCTCGCCCTCCCGGAAGGCCGGGTCGCGCTGGATGAGGTGGACGCGGACGCAGTCCCGGTGGGCCGGTCGCCCGTTCCAGCTGCTGATCTCGCTCGGCTGGGTCAGCGGCTCCTTGCACAGGGTGCAGACCTCGGGCGGGGGACTGATCCAAGCGATGCGTCGCGGCGGGGCGGTCATGCTCGGTCCGTAGACCCGGGCACCCGCACGGTCGGGCCACCCATCTACCTTTCGTTCGGCCCGCCGCCACGCAAAGCCAGATAACCCCCCCGCCGGGTCCGGTCCCCCGGCCATGGACGCCCTCCCGGAGATCCGCAAGCGACGCCTGTCGCTCGGCCTATCGCTCGGCGAGGTCGCCCGCGCCGTCGGACGCAGCAACGCCACCCTCTCCCGCATCGAGCGCGGCCAGATCCGCCCGAGCTACGATCTGGTCCAGCGCCTCCTCGGCTACCTCGAGGAGCGCGAGGGGGTCGCCTCCCCGCGCCTCACGGCCGCCGACGTGATGAACCAAAGCCCGGTGACGGTCGACGCGGGGGCGTCGCTCGCCGCGGCGGCGCAGGCGATGGAGCGGGGGGCATTCTCCCAGCTGCCCGTCGTCGACTCCGGACGGGTGACCGGCGCGGTCTCCGAGACGGCGTTGTTGCGGGCCCTGGCCCTGCCCTCGGGACGACGGATGCGCGTGCGCGAGGTCCAGGAGGCCGCCTATCCGCAGGTCGACCGGAACTTCCCGGCCGATCTGCTCGCGTCGCTCCTGACCCGCTACCCGGCCGTGCTCGTCGCGCAGCGCGGCGATCTCGAGGGGATCGTCACGAAGACGGACCTCATCCGCGGACTTCGCGGGACCCCGCTGCGACGGCCCGCCCCCCGCGAGGGGCCCTAAGCGTCCCGGACGGCGACGAGGAGCGCCTCCGCCACGAGCCGGGCCGCGACGGAGCCGACCCGGTCCGCGCGGGCGCCCGGCGGGCCGGACGGAACGCGCCGGTCCGGCGCGCGCGTCGAGCAGGAGAAGACCACGTCGCCGTCGGTCGCGGTGTGCACCGGGATCACCGCGCGGGAGAGCCCGGTGTGGGCCAGCACCGCCACCCGATACAGCTCGGACCGTTGCAGGGGAACGTCGGTGACGACGGCCACCAGGTTGGTCCCGGGGCCCGGCGCCGCGCGGGAGCGGACGGACCCCGATGGTGGCTCCGGAGGAACCCCGCGACCGTGGCGACCCCGCGCCGTCGCGACCCACCGGCCCGCGAACGGGTCGCGGATCGCCCCGACCGAGTTCGCCACGGCCACGACCCCGACGTGGCCCCCGTCGATCGCGGCCGCGACCGACCCGATCCCCCCGGGACGGGCCGACCGCCGCCCCCGGTACTTCGCCACCGTGGCCCCCGCGCCGGCGCCCACGCGCCCGCTCCCGAGGGGCCGGTCCGACGCCGAACGGGCCGCCGCGTAGCCGAGCTCGGCGTAATCCGGGATCGCCGTGCCGTCCGGGGGCAGGTCGAAGAGGGCGGCCCCCGAGACCGGGGCGATCCGGCGACCGCGCTCGAAGGCAGGGTGGCCCCCGCCCTCCTCGAGGATGCGTTCGCGCAGTCCACGGGCCGCATCGAGCCCGAAGACGCTGCCTCCGGCGAAGAAGAGCCCCCAGCGTCGGCCGTAGGTCGCCTCGAGGCCGAGCGACGCGGTGTCGTACGTGGCCGAGGCGCCGCCGCGGACGTCGATGGCGGTCGCGGTCGCGGAGTCAAAGCGCAGGACCGTCACGCCGGTCCGATGCCGGGGGTCCTCGGCGTGACCGGCGCGTACGCCCCGCACGTCGGTGATGGTGAGATCGCGGGCCGACCGTGCCACGCGACCGCGAACGCCCGAGGGGATTTGGCGTTGCGGCCGGGCAGACTTATGAGCGAGGGGGGCTCCCCCGACCGATGCCCCCCCCGCGTGCCACCCGGCCGTCGCCGGCCGGAGGGGTGCCGCCCCGCTTCCGGATCGCGCGCGACCTGCCGGTCGGCCGTCACCCGCTGCTCGCCGCCTTCCCCGGGCTGGACACGCTCGACACGGCCCGCCGGCACGAGCCGGACGCCGCGGCCCGGGAGCGGCTCCACCACGAGACCTTTGTCGAGATCGTCGCCCAGGACGTGTGGATGTACGTGGCGCCGCGCGCCCTCCCGAAAGGGGTCCGGCGCGGCTGGCGGCCGGTCGTCTCTCCGGACGCCGACTGCATCGTCATCGGCCAGGAGCATCTGAGGGACAGTCCCGAGCTGACCCTCTTCCTCGATATCTTCCACGAGCTCTGCCACATCCGCCAGCGAGCGGCCGGCCGGGACCTCTGGCCGGAGAACCTGGGCTACGTCGAGCGTCCGACGGAGGTCGAGGCGTACAAGTTCGTGGTCGACGAGGCCCACCGGTTCGGGGTCGCCGACGACGTCCTCCGCGACTACCTGCGCGTGGAGTGGATCGACGACGACGAGCACCGGGCCCTGCTCGACGCCGTCGGCGTTGCCCGCCGGTAGCGCGGGCCGTTCCCGGCGGTGACGGGGCGCCCGGGGGCGCCGACGGTCCTCCCGGGGCGGGCGCTCGTTGCCAGAGCAGCCGAGCCTTTATGGACCGTGCCCGGCTCGTTTCCGTCTACCGAGGGCTCTCGGAGGTCGGGAGATGGACATCAAGACCCGGACCCCCATCCGGCCCTCGACCAGCGACCTCTGGTTCCTCGCGTACCTCCCCCTCGCGATCTCCGACGGGATCGCGACCCCGCTCATCCCGCTCCTCGCGCTCCAGCATTTCGGCGCCTCGGCCCTGGTCGTGACGCTGGTGATCGCCGCGAGCGGGGTGAGCCAGGTCCCGTTCACGATCGTCTGGGGGAACCTCTCGGACCGGGTCGCCCACCGGAAGTACTTCCTGGTCGGCTCCTTCCTCGCGACCGGCGCCGCCGTCGTGCTGATCGGCCTCTCGACCAACCTCGAGTCGTTCTTCTTCTTCAACGTCTGCGAGGGGCTCGCCTCGGCGGCCAGCGCGCCGATCGGGACGATGCTGCTCCTGGAGACCCGGCACAAACGCTGGTGGCCGGAGGACATCGGGCTCTTCGGTCTCATCTCGGGGATCGGAACCACGCTCGGTCTGGCGCTCGGATTCGTCTGGCTGTTCGTCCTCGGGCTCAACCAGACCGAGGTGACCGTCATGACCTTCCTGCTCTTCGTCTCCGGCGCCTTCGCGATCCTCTCGGGGCTCATGGCCTGGGCCTGGA
>JAKAOB010000084.1 GCA_021812305.1 Thermoplasmata archaeon | reverse complement strand
TCCGCCGGCCCGGGCCGGTGTCGCTCGGGGCGGGCGGGTACGGGCTGAGCTGGTCGGGGTTGCCGACCGGGTGCCCGGCGGGCAACCGGTCGCTGGTCGACTGCGCGTTCGGCTCCCCCGGGAACTACTCGGTCTCGGTCCTGGCCGTCGATGCGGTCGGAGGACAGGCGGTCTCCCCCCCGATCGTCGTGCACGTCGTTGCCGGCCCTTCGCTCGCCTTCGTCACCCCGACCGTGCAGGGGGGTCCCGGCGGGACCGTGTATCTCAACGCGACGCTGACGGGCGGCACCCCGGGGGCCCACTACGCCTGGCTCGGCCTTCCGCCCGGGTGCGGCGCACCGGCCGGGCCGCGGCTGCTCTGCGTCCCCGCGGACACCGGGGTCTACAACGTGACCCTGACCGTGACGGACGGGGCGGGCGGTACCGCCGTCGCCCACGCCACGATCACGGTCTCGGCCCCCGTTGCGCCCCCCTCGTCGAGCTCCGCCCGGGCCGGCCCGCTCCTTATACTCGCGGTGATCGCGCTGGCGGCCGTCGGGTCGGCGCTCGTCGTCGTGGTGCTCCGCCGGCGCCGGCCTCCGGCCTGACCGGGCCCGCCGTCCCACCCCCGGGCCGGCCGGGACCGGCGCAGGCTCAGAGGTAGCCGAACTGGCGTTTCGCGAAGTCGCTCATCCGCTCGGGGGTCCACGGCGGCTCCCAGACCATGTCCACCGTCGCCGCGGTGACCCCGGGCACCTTCTCGACACCGGCCTTGACCTCCTCGGCGAGGATCCCGGCGACCGGACAGCCCGGGGCCGTCAGCGTCATGCGGACGGTGACCGCGTCCCCCGTCCAGTCCATCCCGTAGACCAGCCCGAGGTCGACGATGTTCATCGGGATCTCGGGGTCGTAGATCTTCTTCAGGTTCTGCGTGATGAGCGCCTCGCGCTCGGCGTACGGGCCGGTCGGGCTCGCCCCGGTAACGGGGGGCCGCGCGGCGGCCGTTGCGCCCGCGGCCTCCTCGGTCATGGCCGGACGATGGCCGGCGTTCCTTATAGGGGCTCGGGGCGCGGGGCGGCCGACAAGGCTCATAGCCGACGGGCTCACTCGCCGCGGGCATGAAGGACGTCCACGCCCTGCCCCCCGCCGAGGGCGGCTTCCGACTCCTCGAGGTCGGGATCGCCGACGTCCGCAAGCCCCTCACGGTCCAACGGCGCGACCGCGTCGTGACCTTGACGGTGACCTTCGCCGTCAGCGTCGACCTTCCCGCGAGCCGCAAGGGTTCGGACCTGTCGCGCAACGCGGAGCTCCTCGCCGAGGTCGTCGACGCCACGGTCACCCGTCCGGTCGCTTCGCTCGAGTCGGCGTGCTCGGAGATCGCGCGGTCGCTGCTCGCCCGTCACCGCTACGCGACCGCCTCGCGCGTCCGCGCGCGGGCCGAGTACTTCCTGCCGAGGGGCGTCTCGCCCGACCGGGAAAGCCTCGAGGACTTCGTGCTGCTCGCGACGGCGCGGGCCGAACGCGGCGCGGCGGGGGCCGTCCGCGTCGTCCGGGAGGTCGGCACGGAGGCCGTCGGCCTCACGGCCTGCCCGTGCGCGATGGAGAACGTCCGCGACCAGCTCACGGCGGACTACCCGCTCCTGAAGGATCCCTCGCTGGCGGACCTGCCGCTGGTCACGCACAACCAACGCAACCGCACGCGCCTCACCCTGGAGCTCGAGGAGGGCGTCGACGTCGAGGCGGACCGCATGATCGAGGCGATCGAGGCGGCCCAGTCGTCGCCGACCTATGCGATCCTCAAGCGCGGGGACGAGGCCCGGGTCGTGGTCGACGCCCACCGCCACCCCCGGTTCGTCGAGGACGTGCTGCGGGCCCTGCTCGCGTCGCTCGGCGCGCGGTTCTCCGACCTGCCCGACTCGGTCCGGGTGCGGGCCGAGACGGTGAGCGAGGAGTCGATCCACAAGTACAACGTGGTGGCGGCGCACGAGGCGACGCTCGGCGAGCTCCGGGCGAACCCGGGCGGCTAGGGGGTTCGGGGCGATGCGCTACGCGGCCGATGCCTTGCGTCGGCGGCCCGGCCGCACGGCGGCCACGGCCTTCGGCATCGGTCTCGCGACGGCCTTGGTCCTCGTGCTCCTCACGATCTCCGCCGGCGTCGAGACGAGCGCCGGTCGCCTCGCGGCGTCGAGCGGCATCGACCTGCTCGTGACGAGCGCCAACACGAGCCTCTCCGGCGGCTCGTTCCCACCGGTCGCCTCGGCCCACGACCTTCCCGCGGCGCTCGAGCGCGCGGACCCCAACGTCGCCTCGGCGAGCCCGTGGCTCGTCGGATCGCTGGACTACGCGAACGCCTCCCTCTACGCGGCGGCCAACGCGTCGCAGCACGGGGCCGCGCTGCCGGCGGGCTGGTCGCCGACCGGCTCGAGCTCGGTGGGGTGGATCCCGTCGCTCAACGTCGGGCTCAAGACGCCGTCCGTCATCATCGGTCCGGGCTTCTCGGCGCCCGGCGATCCGCACTATGCGAACGGCACCTACGCCGGACCCCCGACGCGGGAGGTGGTCGTCGACCAGGGGCTCGCCGGCGTGCTCGGCGTGGGGCCGGGCGACCTCCTCTGGGTCAGCCCCCAGTCGCCGGCCGGGCCCTCCGAGCTCCCCGGCTGGTTCGCCAACGCGACGGCCTTCCGGGTGGTCGGGATCTCCGAGCCGTTCTGGCTGATCCCTTCGGCGCTCCTCGGGTTCTTCTATCTGTCCGAGATGCAGAGCCTCCTCGGGGACGGCAGCCCGGGGACCGACTACGCGAGCCTCGTCCTCCTCCACCTGTCCGATCCGGGCAACCCGGCGGCCGACCAGACCACCCTCGAGCACGCCTTCCCGGCGCTCACCGTCTTCACGCTCGGCAACATCCTCGGCGCGGTCCAGTCCGTCGTCGACCTCTACCGCACCTTCGGCACGCTCATCGGCGTCATCGGCGTGGTGGTCGCCGTCCTGTTCACGACGACCGTGCTGCTCATGAGCGTCGACGACCGCAGCCGCGAGCTCGCCCTGCTGCGGGCGATCGGCTTCACCCGCGCCCGCGTGGGCGCCTTCGTCCTCGAGGAGGCGGTGCTGCTGAGCCTCCTCGGGCTGGCCGTCGGCGCGCCGCTGGGGATCGTCGGGGCCTACGGGCTCAACGCGTTCCTGATCCGGCTCGTCGGGTTCCTTCCGAGCGGCTTCTCGTTCGTCGAGTTCGACGCGGGGGTGCTGGCGAACGGCGTCCTCGAGGTGCTCGCGATCGGGCTCGCGGCGGCGATCCTGCCGGCGGCCCGTGCGATGCAGCTGCCGGTCGCCGAGGAGCTCCGGGCCCCGTGACCGCCTCCCGCTGGTCGCTGCGCCACCACCGCCTGCAGGCGATCCTCGCCGTCGCCTCCATCGGCACGGCCGTGGCGCTCCCCGTCGTGCTGCTCTCCGTCGGCGGCGGGGTCTCGCAGCACGAGCTCGCCCAGCTGGAGAACTCCGGCTACCAGCTGTCGATCTCGGCCGGAGGCCTGCACGGCATCTCCGGCGCCCACGCGCTGGTCGCGCAGATCGACGCGCTTCCGCACGTCGCGTCGGCGTCCGCGGTCCTCAGCGTGGCGGTGGACCTCTTTCTCCCGACGGGCGGCGTGACCCCCGCGCTCGCCGAAGGCGTGATGCCGGGCGCCTTCCTCGCGACCCAGGGTCCGACGACCGCCGGCCTGTTCCCGCATCCGCTCCCGCTCGGCGACCCCAGCGACCTCGCGCACTACGCGAACGGCACCTACGCCGGACCGCCCGCGCTCGACGTGCTCGTCGCCAGCCCGTTCGCCCAGGACTTCGGCTTCGGGGTCGGGGCGACGCTCGGGCTCGGCGCGACCACGAACCGTTCGGCCGCGACCCCGTTCACGGTCACCGGCACCTTCGGGGTCCCCGCCCAGACCCTCGGGCCCGCCGCCGTCTTCGCGATCGTGCTCCCGCTCTCCGACCTCCAG
This sequence comes from Thermoplasmata archaeon, assembly GCA_021812305.1. GTDB lineage: Archaea > Thermoplasmatota > Thermoplasmata > Lutacidiplasmatales > UBA184 > Lutacidiplasma. Next base: position 4,138 of record JAKAOB010000084.1, on the reverse strand, counting down.
CAGCTGACCGGCTACGCACGGGCGGGGGCCGGGAGCGGGGCGTTGCTCGACCAGGCCGACACCATCGAGGTCGCCCTCGCCGGATCGGCCGCGACCTCGGTCGCCGCGATCTCCCAGGTCCAGCAGGAGGTCCAGGGGCTCGCGCCGTTCTACGGGGTGAGCGCGCTCACCGACCAGGCGAGCGAACTGCGGGCGTCGATCGGCGTCCTCAACGGCTTCTACCTCGCCCTGTCGTCCGTGTCGCTCACGATCGGGCTGCTGTTCCTCGCGCTCGTGCTCCTGCGCCGGGTCGAAGCGGAGCGCCGGACGATCGGGATCCGCCGGGCGCTCGGGCTGCCCGGCCGGCAGATCGCGCTCGGCCTCGCGCGGGACGGCCTCGTGCTGGCCGCCGCCGGGGGGGCCGCGGGGACCGTCGGAGGGATCGCCGTCGTCACGGGGCTGGCCCGGTTCGGTTCCGGGAGCGTCGCCACCGCCGCGGGGCTCGCGCTGTTCGACCCCCTGACCCTCGGCCTCCTTTTGGCCGGGGTGCTGCTCCTGTCGCTCGGGGCCAGCGCCGTCGCCGCGCGCTCGGCGCTGCGCGGATCGATACCGGAGGCGCTCCGATGAGCCCGGTCCCCGAGATCGCGGTCCGCGCCGTCAGCAAGAGCTACTCCGCCGGCCGCCCGGAGGAGGTGCGCGCCCTGCGCGGGGTCTCGGTCGTCCTGCCGCCGGGCGATGTCGTGAGCGTGGAAGGGCCGTCGGGCTGCGGCAAGACGACCCTCCTCAACCTCCTCGGCCTGCTCGACGTCCCGTCCCAGGGGCAGGTCCTCTGGGACGGGCGCAATGTCGCCGTGCGCTCCGAGCGCGAGCGCGCCCGGCTGCGCCTCACGGGCGTCGGCTTCATCTTCCAGCGCTTCTACCTTCTCCCGACGATGACGGCCCGGGAGAACGTCGAGCTGCCGATGCGGGCGCTCGGGCGCCCGGCCGGGGAGCGCCGCGCCCGGGCCGATCGGCTGCTCGCCGACGTCGGCCTCTCCCCGCGGGCCGAGGCGTTCCCGCACGAGCTCAGCGGGGGCGAGGAGCAGCGCGTGGCCGTGGCGCGGGCGCTCGCCAACGCGCCGGGGTTGCTCCTCGCCGACGAGCCCACGGGGGAGCTCGACCGGGCGAACACCGACCAGATCCTCGACCTCCTGCTCCGGGTGCAGGCGGAGAGCGGCTCGACGCTCCTGCTCGTGACGCACAATCCGCGCGTCGCGGCGCGGGCGCGTCGCCACCTCCGCATGGAGGACGGGCGGATCGTGGGCGACGGGCCGGAGGCGTAGGGCCGTGGGCCGCATCGCCATCCTCCTCGAGGACCGCTGCCATCCGAAGGAGTGCCAGTGGGAGTGCGAGGCCTACTGCCCGATCGTGCGCATGGGGCAGGAGTGCATCGTGAAGTCGCCCGAGACGGGGCGCCCGATCATCTCCGAGCCGCTCTGCATCGGCTGCGGCATCTGCGTCCACAAGTGCCCCTTCGACGCGATCAAGATCCTCAACACGCCCGAGGCGCCGGAGAGCGAGATCGTCCACCGCTACGGCTACAACGGCTTCCGCCTCTACCGCCTCCCGCTGCCCCCCCCCCGCGGGATCACGGGCCTGCTCGGGCCGAACGGCACGGGCAAGTCGACCGCGCTGCGCATCCTCGCCGGCGCGGAGCGCCCGAACCTCGGGGACTGGCAGGGACCCGTCTCCGACGAGCGGGTCCTCGAGCGCTACCGGGGGACCGCGCTCTACGCGCACTTCCGCCGCATCGCGCGCGGCGAGCTGCGCGCGGTGGTCAAGCCCCAGTACGTCGACCGGATCGCCGACGAGCCGGGGACCGTCGAGGAGTACGTCGCCCGCGGCGGCGGGCGCGCCGGCCCGGCCCTCGACGCGGTCGGTCTGGCGTCGCGATCGTCGCGGCCGCTCGCGGAGCTCTCCGGCGGGGAGCTGCAGCTCACGGCGATCGCCCGCCTTCTCGCGACCGACGCCGACCTGTACCTGATCGACGAGCCGTCGAGCTACCTCGACATCGTCCACCGGCTGGAGATCGCGCGGGTCCTGCGCCGCCTCGGGGAGGACAAGAGCGTCCTCGTGGTCGAGCACGACCTCGCGCTGCTCGACTATCTGGCGGACCAGGCGCACCTCGTCTACGGGACCGAGGCGGCGTTCGGCGTCATCTCCCATCCGCTCGCGATGCGCACGGCGATCAACACCTACCTCACCGGCTACCTCAAGGACGAGAACGTCCGCTTCCGCACCGAGCCGGTCCGCTTCACCTCCCACCCCCCGAAGCCGCCGGCGCACCGCCACGACGCCGTCGTGTTCCCGCCGCTGGAGAAGCGCTTCCCGCGCTTCTCCCTGCGCGTCGGGGGCGGGGCGCTCGCCCGCGGCGAGACGGTCGGCATCGTCGGCCCGAACGCCACGGGGAAGACGACGTTCGTCCGGATGCTCGCCGGGGTCGAGCCGCCGACGTCGGGGACCCCGCCGCCCGGGGTCACGGTCAGCTACAAGCCGCAGTACCTCAAGGCGACGCAGCCCGCGAGCCTGCGCGAGCGGCTCGAGGCGCTGCGGGCCGACCCGCAGTTCGACGCGAAGCTGTTCGAGCGGGAGCTGGTCCCGGGTCTGCACCTGGACGGGATCCTCGACGTCGCGATGCCGGACCTCTCCGGCGGGGAGCTGCAGCGCGCGGCCGTCGCGCTCGCCCTCGCCCGTCCCGCGACCCTGTACCTCCTCGACGAGCCCTCGGCGTACCTCGACAGCGACGAGCGGATGGCGATGGCGCGCCTCGTCCGCCGGCAGGTCGAGCGTTCCGGGGCGACGGCGTTCCTCGTGGACCACGACGTCTACTTCCTCGACCTCGCCTGCGACGGGCTGATGGTGTTCCGGCCGACGCGGCCGGACGGCTCGGCCGGGTCGGGCGACGGGCCGTACCCGATGCGCGAGGGGATGAACCGGCTCCTCGCCGAGGTGCGCATCACGTTCCGGCGCGACGCCGAGACGCTGCGCCCGCGCATCAACCAGGAAGGCTCGGTCCTCGACCGCGAGCAGCGGGCGAAGGGCGAGTTCTACTACGACGCCGCGTAGGGTGGCCGGAGCCCCCCTGTACCGGGCCGTCGCGGACGGGGGGGCCGACGGCGGGGCCTATATTACGGTCGGGCGGGTGGAGCGCCGACGGGGGAGGGCCGGGCGATCGGGCCCGCATCCGAGGACGATGGCGGCAGGAACGGAGGCGGAGGTCGGTCGCACCTCGACCGCGGCCGGCGCCCGCACGAGCGCCTCGGGGGAGTACACCGACGTCGCCCCCCGTTCCGTCGGGACGATCGGCTTCTACGCCGTCTTGATCCTCCTGCTGCTGTACGTCGCCTACCTCCCGACCTCGATCCTCCCCTCCCCGCTCCTGGCCCTGTTCCTGGCGGCCGTGCTGCTGGCCTTCCTGGCCCGCAACCTCTCGACGCGCTACCGCATGGATTCGGACGCCCTCACCGCCTGGCGGCTCTTCGGCTCCCGCCGCATCGACTACGACGAGGTCCGCAAGATCGAGTTCTCGAACCTCCGGGACCTCGGCCCGGTGAGCTTCTTCGGCTCCTGGGGCTGGCGCGGGCGGATGTGGAGCCCGATCATCGGCCCGTTCGACTCCGTCTACACCGTCTCCCGCGGGCTGCTCGTCACCGCCGGCACGGCCCCCCTGTTCCTCTCCCCGCGCGACCCCGCGGCCTTCGCGCGCGAGCTCTCCCGACGGGTCCGTTCGCTGGGGATCCACCTTGAGACCGACGTCGGGGCCCCGGCGGCCGCCCCGCCGCCGTTCTAGTCCGGTGGGGCCGCGGAGGACGGGTCGTCCTTCGGGGCCGGCCGCCGCTCATCGGCCTTGCGCCGGGCCCGGCGGCCGAGCGCGCGGCCGAGGATCCCGCCGAGGACGGCGCCGATCCCGATCCCGATGATCAGGTATTCGAGCGACGAACCGAGACTGCTCAGCGAAAGGGCCCCCGCCTGCTGGCCGAGGAAGACCAGGAACAGGCCGGCGATCCCGCCGCTCGCCGCTCCCTTGGTCCCGTCGCCCACGCTCACTCCCCCTTCGGCGGCGAGGGCCGGGGGGCGGCGGCCTCGCGATGACGCAGCACCGCCCGAACGCTCCCGAGCT
>JAKAOB010000083.1 GCA_021812305.1 Thermoplasmata archaeon | reverse complement strand
CACCCACGAGGAGGACAAAAAGCACGTGCCGTTCATGCCCCACATCTTCTTCTACATCACCAAGTGGGCGCTCCTCTACATCGGCCTCATCCTCGGGATCGCCGCGCTCTGGCCGTGGCAGCTGCCTACCTACGTCGGGAACCTGGCCGCGGTCCAGACGGTCACCGAGCCCGACTGGTACTTCCTCTGGGAGTTCAAGCTTGTCGATTTCGTGGGGGTCACCCCGGTCATCGCCGTCGGGGCGACGACCGTGATCATGCTGTTCATCCTGTTCCTGCCGTTCCTGGACCGCTCCCCCCGGACCCACCCGCGGGACCGGCCGCTGTTCCTCTTCCTGGGGAACTCCCTCCTGGGCTTCTTCATCTTCATGACGGTCTGGGGCGGCCTCACGCCCGGGGTCCAGATCCCCGTGAACACCGTCATCGAACGCCTCGCGCCGATCTTCGTCGTCAATGCGCTCGTGGTCTGGCTGTTCTACCGCCGCTATCGTCAGACCTACACGGAACGGCTCACGGCGGCCGGGAAGGGCGATCGGCTCGAGGGCGCCTACCCGGTTCCGGGTCCCCGGGCCCCCGTCGCCGCGGCGGCCCCCGCTCCGGAGGTGGCCGGCCGTGACTGAGACCGCCCCGGTCGTCCGCTACCGGACCGGCGTGCTCTGGATCCTCCTGGCCGTCCTGCTCGTGTTCGGCACCGTCGCGGCCGCGACGTTCGTCTACGGCCTGACGGACCTCTACGCGACCCGGCGGATCTGGCCCGACCTCGCGATCGTCGCCGCCGGCGGGTTCGGCGCGACGTTCTTCCTGCTCCTGATCACCGGGATCCTCTACCGCGTCGATCGCGTGCGCGGGGTCCCGCACCGGAGGATCGAGCTCTTTGACTGAGGGCGCGACGGCCGCGGAGTTCGAGCGCGTCCGCGCGCGCTCGCTGTCGCTCTCGTTCGCGGCGACGGTCCTCATGCTGCTCGGGATCGCCGTGCTGGGGCTCTACATCTACCGCCTGGGCCCCCTCGTCGGGCCGGGGGTCGAGGAGTCCTTCGGGCTCGCGGTCGCGATGATGTTCCTGATGGGCGCGATGCTGGCCCATCTCGTCGACCGGGCCTATCGCAGCTGGCCGCTGGGCCGGCGCTTCCGCCCGAGCGCGCCGGGCCCCGTCACGGACGCGGGGTTCGTGGTCGCGCTCGAGGTGCTGGTGCTCGTCATCGCGGGCGGGTCGATCGCCTACGTCGTCGCAACGCTGCTGAGCTGAGGAGAACGAAGCCATGACGGACCTGACCCAACCGATCGTCGAGATCGTCCTCATCGCCGGGATCGCCGCGTTCCTCCTCGGGGTGTTCAGCTACCGCGGACCGTGGGCCGTCCGGGTGATCAAGCGCTGGCTGTTCACGACGGACCACCAGCGCATCGGCCTGATGTACATCACCGCCGGGATCGTCTTCTTCTTCATCGGCGGGATCTACGCCGTCCTCATCCGGACCGACCTCGGGTTCGTCCAGGGGCTCGGCCTCGACCCGCAGACGACGCTGGGGATCACCCCGGACGTGTACTCGACGCTGTTCACGATGCACGGCGTCATGATGATCTTCCTGTTCGTCATGCCGACCCTCGCCGGGTTCGGCAACTACCTCGTGCCGTCGATGATCGGCGCGAAGGAGATGGCGCTGCCGAAGATCAACGCCATCGCCTTCTGGATGATCCCGCCCGCGGCCGTCCTGCTGATCCTCTCGAACGCCTACGCGGGATGGACCGGGTACGTCCCGCTCTCCATCGAGTCGTTCGGCCCGAACCCCCACGGCATCGACCTGTGGATCCTCGGCATCCACATCCTGTCGATCTCGTCGATGCTCGGCGCGATCAACTTCCTGGTCACCATCCTCAAGCACCGGGCGCCGGGGGTCCGCTACTGGAACATGCCCCTGTTCGTCTGGTCGATCCTGATCAACTCGGTCCTGCTCCTGTTCGCCCTCCCGTCGCTCTCGATCGCCCTGACGATGGTGCTCGCCGACCGCAACTTCGGCACCCACATCCTCGCGGCGGCGAACGGCACCCCGCTCGGCGGGGCGCTGCTGTACCAGAACATGTTCTGGTTCTTCGCGCACCCCGAGGTCTACATCCTCGTCCTGCCGGCCTTCGGACTCATCTCCACCATCCTCCCGAAGCTCGCGCGCAAGGACATCTTCGGCTACGGCGCCATGGCCGTGGCGCTCGGCGTCTTCGCGGTGCTCTCGTTCGCCGTCTGGGAGCACCACATGTTCGTGACGGGGATCAACACGAACATCCGATTCGTCTTCATGCTCTCGACGATGGCGATCGCCGTCCCGTCGGCGATCAAGACGTTCAACTGGGTCGCGACGCTCTGGGGCGGCAAGATCTGGATGGCCGTGCCCATGTGGTTCTGCGTCGCGTTCATCACCGGCTTCGTCATCGGGGGCCTCTCGGGGGTCTTCCTCGCGTCGATCCCCGTCGACTACCTCTACCACGCGACCTACTTCGTCGTGGCCCACTTCCACTACGTCATCCTGGGCGGGACGATGATGGCGCTCTTCGCCGGCATCTACTTCTACTACCCGATCTGGACCAAGCGCTGGTACAACCAGTCGCTCGCCCACATCCACTTCCTGCTGACCTACGTCGGGGTGAACCTGCTGCTCTTCCCGATGTTCCTGCTCGGGGTGGAGGGCATGCCCCGCCGCGTCTACACCTACCTCCCGACGGAGAGCTTCCAGTTCCTGAACTTCCTGTCGTCGGTCGGAGCGATCATCCTCGGCATCGGACAGCTGTTCTTCGCGTTCAACATGATCTACAGCTACTACACCGGGGCCCACGTCGTCGGCGACCCGTGGGGCGAGCCGGCCCCGACGACGATGATCGGCACTCCGACCCCCGTCCCGGCGCCGCTTCCCGGCCCGGTCTCCGCCGAACCGAAGGGGGCCTAGGGATGGCGACGGACGTCCACCGCGGCTTCCGCCTCCTCAGCGTCCTCGCCGCGGTCGCCTGCTACATCACCATCCTCCTCGGAGGGAACGTGATGGCGAGCGACTCCGGCCTCGCCTGCCCCGACTGGCCCTCGTGCCACGGGACGTTCACCCCGCCGCTCGCGGGCGGGATGGGGATCGAATGGACCCACCGGCTGGGGGCGTTCGTCCTTTCGGTGATCATCGTGGCCCTGACGCTCGTCGCCGTCGCCTACGAGCGGCAGCGGCCGGTCCTCGTCCGGCTCTCGCTCGCCTCGCTCGGCACCGTCGTCGCCCAGGCGCTCCTCGGCGGCCTCGTCGTCGAGAGCGGCCTCACCGTCGGGGTCGTCCTCCTGCACCTCGGCCTGGCCACGGCCCTCTTCGGCCTCCTCGTCCTCCTCGCCCTCATCGCCAACTTCCACGAGATCCCCCGCCGGTGGGTCGACTGGGCCCGGCGGGCGAGCGAGGAGACGCCCGTGGCCGCCCCCGGACCGTTCGGGGGACCGTCGGACGGCCCCGCGCCGCCCGGGCCCGCCCCGCATCCGTCCCCCCGCGCCGGCCCCTCGCGCACCGGGGGCTAGCGCTCCGGCGGCGATTTAAGGAGCCATGACCGCGGGTCCCGGCGTGGCCCCGCCCTCGACCCACCCGCGGCCGTCCCGCGGCCGGGATGCCCTCACGCTGGCCAAGCCGGGGATCACCGCGCTGATCGTCGGCGTGGCGGTCGCCGGGTTCTTCCTGGCCGACCCCCTCCACCCGGCCTGGGGACGGCTCGCGCTCCTGGTCGTCCTGGGCGCCGGGGCGAGCGCCGGCGCGGCGATGCTCAACCACTACCTCGACCGGGACCTCGACGCGCGGATGCGTCGGACCCGGGAGCGGCCGCTCCCCGGGGCCCGCATCGCCTCCGGCGGTCGCGTGGCGGCCGCGGGCCTGATCCTCTCCGGGCTCTCCGTCGGCCTCGCCTCGTGGCTCCTCAATCCGCTCACGGGGTTGTCGATCCTTCTGGGCGGGCTCACCTACGTGGTCGTCTACACCGCCTGGCTCAAGCGCCGATCCAGCTGGAACATCGTCATCGGGGGCTTCGCGGGCAGCGCGCCGGCGCTCGCGGGGAGCGCCGCCGCCGTGGGTACCTGGACGCCGGGGGTCCTCGCCTTCGCCCTCCTGGTCTTCCTGTGGACCCCGCCGCACTTCTGGAGCCTCGCCCTCCTGCTGCGCGAGGACTACCGGGCCGCCGGCCTGCCGATGCTGCCCCGGATGGACGATGTCCGCTACTCCGGGCGCGTCGTCGTGGTCTCGGCGGCCCTGCTCGTGCCGGCCGCCCTCCTCGTCGCCGGGATCGGGCCGGTGAGCTGGCCCGTCGCCCTGGTCCTCGTCGCCCTCGGCGCGCTGTTCGTCGCGGTCACGGCCCCCCTCTGGTCCGAGCCGACCCGTCCCCGGGCGCTCCGGGGATTCCTCTTCTCGGGCCCCTATCTCCTCGCGATCATCGGCGCCGTGATCGTCAACGGCGTTCTCCTCGGTTGGGGGATCCCCGGGCTCACGTAACGGGCCGGAGGGGGCGGGAACGAGCGATGGAGTTAAGCGGCGGGGCCCGGTGAGCCCGCGATGACCACCCCCGGGCCCGTCGAGGTGAGCACGGCCGACCTGTCGCGCACGGCCGAGGCCGCGCTCAAGCGGCTCGGCTACGCGCGCATCCCCCCGGTCTCACGGGACCTGCCCGGCGCGCCGGAGTTCTGGGTCCAGGAGTCCGGGGTCCCGCGGAGGACGTTCCCCGTCTTCGTCGAGGAGCGGGGCGCGGCGGGGTCGCTCGCGCGGCTCACGGCCTGGGCCGCGGGGACGGCGACGGCGCGGACCGTGCCGCCGCGCGCCATCGTCGTCGTGCCGAGCGACGGCGCCGCCGACGAGGCCTGGCGCACGTTGCGCCGCGACACCGGGGTCGACCCCGAGCTCGCGATCCTGGTCGTCCCGCCCCGCGCCGAGGCGGACCGCGCCGCGCACTGGCACGCCGGGACCCTCCCGCCGCGCGACATCCTGCGCCTCGCCACGGGGATCGTGGTCGGCCTGTTCCGCCAGGCGCAGGCCGACGGCTCGTCGCAGATCGACTTCACCGAGCTGCTGGGGATGCTCCGCCAGCGCTTCGGCGTGGACGTCCACCGCTCGCTCGGCGTCGCGTCGGACGAGGACGCCCTGTTCCTGCTCTACCAGCTCGCGGTGCGGGACGCCTACGCTCCCGGAGACCCGGGCGCGAACCTTCACCTGCTCGTCGTGAAGCCCGCCGGACCGGCGGCCCGCCTTCCCTGGTTCGCGGCGTGAACGTCGAACCGAACGGATAAGAAGGTCGACGGCGGGTGGCCCTAGGACGATGAGCGAGACGGCGGAGCCCTTCCGCACCCCGTACACGCCGACCCCCGGCTCTTCGACCCCCGGTCCCGAGGTCACTCCGGCCGAGGGGATCGGAGACCTCTGGGCGTTCTTCTGGCTCGCCCTGGTCAACACGGCGATCATCGCCGTCGTCGGGATCTCCGTCTGGTGGTTCGTCCACTGACCGGGGCGCCCCGGGGACAACGGTTATCTTCCCCGCCCGGGTCCCGCGCGAAGCGCATCGCCCGGTGGGGCCGTGGGGTAGCTTGGACCATCCTTCTTGCTTGGGGTGCAAGAGACTCCGATTCAAATTCGGACGGCCCCATTCCCGGCCCCGGATCGCCGCGACGGCACGGGCGGAGATTTAGGGCCGGTCTGCCCTGAACGGACGATGGGACGGCGGTTCGTCGACCAGCGGCGGCGGGATCGTTTCTACCGGGCGGCCCAGCGCGAGGGCCTGCGCTCCCGGGCGGCGTTCAAGCTCGCCCACCTCGCCGAGCGTCTTTCCCTCCTCTCGGCGGGCGATCGCGTCCTCGACCTCGGGGCCGCCCCGGGCGGCTGGTCGCTGGTCGCGCGCGACCGCGTCGGACCCCGCGGGCGGGTGGTCGCGGTCGACCCGCGGCGGATCGAGCCGGCTGAGGGGGTCCACGTCGTCCACGCACGGGTGGGCGACCCGGAACTTTCGGCCCGGCTCGGCCCCGAGCCGTTCGATGCCGTCCTCTCCGACATGTCCCCGTCGATCAGCGGCGCGTACGCCACGGACCACGCGCGGAGCGTCGACCTCGTCCGCTCGGCGTTCACCCTCGCCGAGCAGGTGCTGCGGCCCGGTGGCGTCTTCGTGGCCAAGGTCTTCGCCGGGGACCTGGTCGACGAGCTCATGGACGACCTCCGCCCGTCGTTCGAGCGGCTCGTGCGCACCAAACCGCCCGCCTCCCGGGCCGGTTCGAGCGAGATCTACCTCGTCGGGGCCGGCTTCCGGCGTCGCCGGCCCGCGGCCGAGCGCCCGACCCCCCCCACGGGGGCAGCGCCGCCCCGTGTCCCATCCCATATATAGGACCGCAGAATACCGCCGGCCCCGGCGCTTTTTGAGGGTCGATCGGACGTGATACGGTTCGGACCCGCAGGAATCCCGCTTTCCTGCAAGGGACGCACCCTCCGGGACGGCATCTCGGACGTGCATCACCTAGGTCTCACGGCGATGGAGGTGCAGTTCATCAAGGTCAATCCGCTCACCCGCATCGTCCTCGACGAAGAGGTCGGTAAGTCCCCGCACGAGATCCCCCAGCAGCTGATCGTCAGCGTCGGGGCGAAGGACGACCAGCCCGTCGCGCCGGATCGCGCCGCGCTGGACGCGCCGCTGCGCCGCCGCGACTCGGTGACGACCCTCACCTGGAGCCTCGCGAAGGACGCGGCGGACCTCGGCCAGACCCGCGCGCTCGCGCGGGCGCTCGACGTCAACCTCACGCTCCACGCGCCGTACTACGTCGACTTCTTCGGGAGCCAGGAGGCGCGGGCGCGCTCGCTCCGCCAGATCCAGTGGTCGACGGTCCTGGCCCACGGGCTGGGGGCCCCGCTCACCGTGACCCACCTGGGGTTCTACGGAGGCGGCGCCCGTGCCGACAGCATCCAGGACCTGACCAACATCGCCCAGGACATGAGCGTCTGGATGAAGGAGTTCAGCCGGGGCGGTGTCCGTCTCGCGGTCGAGCCGAGCGGCCATCCCGACGTCTTCGGCTCGCGGGAGGAGGTCCTCGAGCTCGCCCACCGGGTCAAGGGGGTCGTCCCGGTCCTCAACCTGCCGCACCTCGCCGCCCGCGAGCGCACGAATTTCGAGGAGGCGGCCCAGCTCCTCCCGGTCGTCGACGAGTTCGTGCGGGCGAGCGGCGGCGAACTCTACCTCAACTTCTCCGGCGTCGAGTTCTACGGTCCCGGCGAGTTCCGCCTGACGCCGATCAAGCGCGGGCAGGTCCGCTTCGACCCGCTCGCGGAGATCCTGGCCGACCGGGACTACAACGTCACCGTCATCTCGAGCTCGCCGCTCCTCGAGCACGACGCGATGTACATGAAGCTCCTCTACGAACGAGCCCTCGGCCGCCGGTGGGCCAAGCGCCACGCCCCGCCCCCGAAGGGCGAGGTGAAGGCCCCCGGGAAGGCGGCCAAGCCCACACCCAAGCCGAGCCGGCCCGCGCCGGGCAAGCCCCACTCGGCGGCACGCGCGACGGCCCGGCCCGCGAGGTCCCATGCCCGGCGTCCCCACTGAGCGCTCGGTGTTCACCGCCGCCGCCCGCTTCATCGGCGAGCGGGTGACGCGGAGCATCGAGGACATCGACCCCGGGGCGATCGCCCGGGCGGTCGAGGTCCTCCTCCGCGCCCCGGCGATCTTCGTCTACGGCGCGGGCCGCTCCGGCATCATCGGCCGGGCCTTCGCCATGCGCCTCGTCCAGGCGGGGCTCACCGCCTACGTCATCGGCGAGAGCGTCACGCCGATCGTCCGCAAGGGCGACGCGGTGTTCATCCTGTCCAACCGCGGAGAGAGCTACTCGTCGATCCAGACGGCGAACATCGTGCGCCGCGAGGGGGCGGACCTCATCGTGCTGACGGCCCGCTCGACCTCGAAGCTCGCGCACGCGGCGACGATCCTCCTGCCGTTCGACCTGCCCGAGGAGCCGGACCGGCCCGCCCTCGCGCCGCTCGGCACGCTGTTCGAGTCGGCGAGCCTCCGGTTCACCGACGCCCTCATCGCCGAGCTGATGCGCGTGCGCGGCGAGAGCGAGGAGTCGATGCGCCGCCGCCACGCGATCATGGTGTAGCGCCCGACGGCGGCCCGCCCGCGCCGAACGAGGGAAACCTTAAGCCCGGCACGCCGTCGCCCGGCCCCGTGCCTCGTCGCGGCGAGCCCACCTCGGCGACCCTCGTGCCGGTGCCCACCCGCTTCTTCGTCACGAGCGGCAAGGGGATCAACAA
>JAKAOB010000082.1 GCA_021812305.1 Thermoplasmata archaeon | reverse complement strand
CCTCTCGTGACGAGATGGACCGACCGTCGGATCGAGCGGCGGGTCCGCCAGGCGCAGGGGCGGGCTCGCCCTCTCACGACGGTCGGTCGGTTGGCCGCTCGCTGGGGAGTCCCTCGATTCCAATCGACGACTCACGCGAGGATGGCGCCTTGGGGGGTTTCCAGTGAGCCCTCCGGCTCGGCCCATCGCTTGAGCTGGCTTTCCATCTTCGAGCCCCCTTCGGTCAGGACTTCCTCGCCTCCTCCCGGGCCGCCTGGGCCCTCGTTCGACCCACCGGCCCCCGCCCCCGTAGCCCCTCGCGTCCGACCCTCTCCATCTCCCCCGTGACCCGATCCCGGTCCGGCTCCGCGAACACGGACCTACGGTTCCCTTCCACGGCCCCGTTCCGATTTCCCGCATCGTGAAAGCGAGGAACCCCCGAATGATCGACCCCTACCCGGAGCCGGAGGGCTTCTCTCGAGGACCCGGACGTCCTCCGCGTGGGGATGCACGTTCCTCCCCTCGACCGGCGCCTTCCACCGAAGGCCCGAGGGGGGTACCGAAGGCATTGATGGCGGTGCCGCACCGGTTCGCGTTCGTAATCTACGGGATCTGGAAGTCGGGAAAGGCCTACGACGAGGGAACCCCCGACTCCTTCGATCGCAAGCGGGAGCGACGGAAGGAGCGGGCCGAGGCGCAGATTGAGCCGGTGACCCGGGCCACCCCAATCGAGAAGGGATGATCGCGATAAGAACTCTTGGGGGCGCCCCCATGAAACGGCGCCGGTCCCGTCCAACATCCCAGGGCTCAGCGACCGATTTCCTGGGGAGGGGAGCGGAAGCTCGTCCTCGCTCTCGAGCGGGAGATCGGGATCGACCGACCGGTGGTCGCCCCTGAGCCTCGTCGGGGAGGCCCGCCGACCCCCGAGCCGGCCGGGCGGCGGGGTAAGTTCGGAACCCCCGCCCAGCGGCGGATCCGCCCCGCTCAGGCCGGACCCTTCGGCGGCTCCGCCGCCGGCGGAGCACCGACGCTCGGCGGCCGGGGCCGACGGACCAGCACGAACGCGCCCAGCCCGATCGCCACCAGGGCGAGCGCCACCGAAGCGACCAACGCCGCCATCTCCGCGCTCGTGAGCGCGGGACGACCGGACCCCGTCGGCGCCGTCGGTATCGGGGCGCCCGCCACCACCGTCACCGTGCGGTTCGACATCGCGGTCGACCCGGCCGAGTCCTCGACCACCACCGTCACCGCCACCACGCCCGGGGTGCGGAACCCGTAGCTCAGCGAGAGACCCGATCCCACCTCCGATCCGGCAATGTACCAACTCACGTTGTACGGGGCCGTGCCGCCCGTGATCTCCGCTGTCCAGTACGTGGTCGCCCCGACCGAGGTGGTCCCGCCCGTCATCTCCGCTTGGGCCGTGAGGGGGCCGCTCACCAGGAGCGCCGTCGCCCCCGAGGTCGCCGCAACCCCGTTCGCGTCGGTCACCGTCACCGCGATCGACGTGAGCCCGGGCGCCGTCGGACGACACGCCACCATCGCCGCGTCCGACCCCGCGCATCCCGCCGGCAGCCCCGTCCACGCATACGTGTACGGCCCGCCACCGCCCGGCGCGAGCAGCGCCACCGTCACGTTCGCCCACCGCCCCACGTCCGTCTCCGTCACCGCTCCCGGAGCGCCCACCACCGGCACCCCCACCTGAAGGTCCCCCGACACCGTGAACGTCAGCGACCCGCTCGTCGCCACCGCCCCCGTCGCGTCCGTCACCGTCGCCGTCACCGTGCTCGTCCCCGTCGTCTCCGGTAGGCACTCGACCGTCGCACCGGTCGACCCGAGGCAGCCCGACGGTAGCCCCGCCCACGCAACCGTCCACGGCGCGACCCCGCCCGCGATCGGCACCGTGAACGTCACCGCCTCCCCCACGTCCGCGCCCACGTGCGACGCCACCGGGGTCTGCACCGTGAGCGCCGACACCACCGTGAACGTGAGATTGGTCTCCACCGGACCGTCCGCCAGGTCCGAGACGCTCACCGTCGCGGTGTAGTTGCCCACCTTCCCTTCGTCGCAGACAAGCTCGGAGGGGTTCGAACGGTTCCCCGACGGGGTGGCGAGGGCGCACCCTGCGGGGACGCTCGTCCAGTTGTACTGGTACCCGCCGACCCCGCCCGATGTCTGGGCGAGGAGGTCGATCGATTGATCCACCGATACGACCGCCCCCGACGGATCGGTCCGTCCGGCCAAGTGGAGGGCCGCGTGCAGGACCCACGTTACCGGGTAGTCGGTCATACGGAACGGCGGCGCCTGGACGAGGATGATTCCCCCGAGCAACAGGATCGCACCGTGGATCGGGTCGGGGGCCAAAACTCCGTCATTCTCGCTGGTCGACGGGCCTACCTCCGAGGTGATGTTCGTCCAGGTGCTGTTCTGGTAGAGCCAGGTCCCGACCTGGGGTTCGCCGGTGGACCAGGCCACGATCCCGGTACCGGCGGGCGAGGGCACGAGGGTAAACGTGGTGGCGGGCAGGTCGGATCCGGACGCCATGGGCACGGAAGACCAGCCGTACGCCGTGAGCTGCCAGGTGGCGCTCGTGTACCCCTGGCCGGCGACGTATCCTCCCGCCAGGATCATCGCCCCGGTGGCGGCATCGTAGGCGAGACCCTCCGCGTCGATACCGCCGGAGGGCAGCGACGGGCCCTCAATCCAGTCCCCCGCCTCGAAGAGCCAGGTCGTGTTGTCCGGGACGCCGGCCACGAGCCCTCCGACCACGACGACGGCGGAAAGGCTCGGGTCGTACGCCATCGCGAAGTCGACCCGGGGCGAGGGCGCGGTCGCGGGCGACAACTCCGCCCACATGGTGCCCGTGCCGACCCATGTCGCATTGGTGTAGGAGCCGGTGGAGCCGAATCCCCCGAAGTACACGAGCTCCCCGGTCGCGGCATCGAAGGCGAGCCCCGCGCCATTGGTCACCGGGGGAAGATTCGAGGCCGAGAGGGACCGGTAGCTGCCGTTCTGGTAGAGCGTCATCGTGCTCGCGCCCTGGGCGTTGTCCGACAACACCACGATCCCCTGCAGCGTGGGATCCCATGCGGCGAGGCATAACAACGGGCTGATGCACGGTTCGAAGGACTCGCTGGAGGTCAGGTTGGTCCACCGAACGCCGGCGAGCGCCGATCCATTGGACCCGACGGACGGTGCCGGGCGTACCGCGGTCGCCATCGCCCCGGAGGGAAGCCCCGCGATCGGAGCCGGCACCGCGACCGACGCCCGTCTGGCCGGGAGGCCCGGGAGCACGAGCCCCCCGACCAGCACGATCGCGATCAGCATCCCGACCGACCCGATGAAGGGAGCCGACCTACCGAGGGGCCCCCCGAACCGTGCCGAGCCCCGACCGATGCCGGACCGAGCCATGCGACACCACCCCTCCGCCCCGTCCCGCAAGTTCCCAAGTTTGCGGCATCCTACTTATACATTTGGGGTATGGGCTTCGGCTTGCGGGCGGACTGACGGGAGCCGCGGGCCGGCTCCCGTCCGCGGCGTGAGCCGCCGGTCGCGGAACGATTCGCCCCGCTTCCTACATGTTCGATCGAAGGTGAGCGGTCGCTCGAGCCCCGGATAGCGTGGTCGATTACCTACTTCGCTTCCGTTCCCGAGATTGCCTCTTCGTGGAATAGCTGGTCGTAGCCGATCCTTTTCCGATCCTCCTTGGTCCCCTTCCGCCGATTCCGGTGCCACACACGCCGTTGCTTCCCCAACGCCACCTCGACCCGCTCGACGCGCCCCCGGGTCCTCGGCAGGTCTTCCTCGTGCTCCCACGGGTCCCCCCGACCTTCCCCGCCTCCTCCCGCAGCGACCCCCTCCGCGCTGCCCTCAACCGAAACGCCAGCCCCCGCACGAATTCGTAGGCCCGATCCCGCCGCGGTCGATAGTGGCGCACGGGCTCCATCTCCTCGTCCGTCTGCATCGTCCGGAATCCCTTCTCGATGCAGTCCTTCTCCAGATGCGCGTTCCCCGCCTCCTTCACCGACACTTTCGGGGCGGTCACCCGCCGCGCGAACTTCCCGTCCCGGCGCTCCGCCACTCGTAGGGCGTGCGGGTGGTAGCTCCACGTCACCCGTGGCCCCTTCTCCTCCATCCCCTTGCCTTCCCGACTCACGCGCACCCGAAGATCAGGAGCCCACCGCCCCACGATCTCCCCGGACGGCCTAGCACCACTTCGCCTCCTTCCACGGGGTTCCCTCCTCCGAGAGCTTCCCCAGGGCCGCGGGGATCTTCGCGAGCTCCCCGTTCCTTTGGTCGGCCTCTCGCGCTCTCCGGGCCCCGTGGAAGGCGACCACCGCCCGCCGGTCCTTCCCGAAGAGCTTCGTCCCGGCCTCCACCGCGTAGACCGTGGTGATGTCCGACTGTCGCCCCGGAGTCTCCGGCCATGCCGGGACATCGGTGGCGTCCTGCACCTCCCGGACGGCGTCCAACCTCTTCGGCAGCCCGCAGACGAGCGGCCACCCCATCTCCTCGACCGCCTTGACGTGGTCGCCCGAGACCATCCTGCAGTCCCCGATCAACGTCCCCCGTGAGCCCTCCTCTCCCGGGGCAAGGGGCCGACGGGAGAGGCGAGCGAGCACGTTGCGAACCGCGGCCACCCCGTGTCGGCTCCCCTCGAAGGGCGCGTGGCGCACCGGCATGGTGTCGCTCCGGCTCATCCGCAGGCCCAGGTTCACCCGGAGCAGGTCCCCCACGTCCGGGGCGTTGTAGCCGAGCTCCGCGAACGGGTCGGTCACCTCGAAGCAGAGCACGCTCGTCCGGTCGTAGGCGAACACCTCGCTCTCCTCGAGCGGGAGCGGGGGGCGCTCCCGCCACGCCCGAAACAGTTCCTCGTCCAACCGCCCCGTGCGGTCGACGAGACCTCCGAGGTCCAGATCCTCCCCGCAGTCGCGATCGAGGCCGGTGAGGAAGGTGTCCTTCGTGAACGCGTCCGGGGATATCCCGGCGAGTCGCGGGAGATCGGTGGTCGGGACCCAGCGCTCGAGCCGGGTCGCGCTCTCCGGATGGAGGGCTCGGCGGTTGGCCCGGACGGTCCGCAGGGTACCCGGCGTGGGACCTTGTGGGTCGGAATGCCGGCCGCAGATTCCGTCGATCGTGGCGGGGATCTTCCGATCCGGAGCGGGGGCCCAGAGGAGGGCGACATCCCCGGCCCGGGAGGAACCGGTGGGCTGGTGGATTCGGTCCAAGAAGTGTCGTGCCTTCTCGGGCTGGCCCTTCACCTCTCCTTCCACGCCCAGTCGCGAAGGGAGCGGACCTTGACCTCCCCGTTCTCCCGATAGGATTCCCGTTCTTCGAGATAGACTCGGTCACCGGCCTTGCGGCGCGCGACGAAGCTCACGTGGAGTGCATCCACACTATATCCGGCGATGCACCGATCGGGGGAATGGGCGAATCTCGGTACGGGCTCCACCGATAGAAGATCGGGCTCCGGGAACTCGTAGTAGGACGGACCTTCCGCGGAGTGGGTATCCAAGCTCGCTACTCAGGTCGTGAATCTCCTCTCCGTCGGGACGAGAGCGCGCCTGGCGCCGCAAGCGCGCCCTCGGCCGGTCGGTCCGCGGAGTCGAACGAGCGTCGCACCTCTCTCCCCCTCCCCAGCGCGCGGCCCCCTCTGGCGGGCCGACCGGGGTCCGCGCCGGAACGTGGCCGGTTCTCGGCGTTCGCGTCCCGTTCGTCAGGACCGGCCCCGGGACCCGCGGCGGGAGCGCGCGATGATCGCGAGGACCCCACCCGCGAGGGCCGCCCCGACGATCCCGAGGACGAGGATCCAGCCCCCGGCCGCGGAGTACCATGGCGGGGAAGCGACGATGGAACTCGGCGAAGCGTGCCACGCTACGGAGACCGTCTCAGCGTCCCCATTCACGCTGACGGTCCCCGAGGCCGGGTCCGCGACGTACCCCTTCGGGGGCGAGATGGAGTAGGAGTACGTCCCGTTCGGCTCGCGGAATCCAAGGGACGTTCCCGAGCTCGACCGATCGACGGATGCGAGCGCGGTCCCGAACTGGGGGAGGATGGAGCTCCCGGAGAGCGAGGCCGACCACGCCGAGCCTTGGGCGCCCCCGCCCTGGATCTGGAAGGTGATCAAGTACGTGAAGGTGAACGCAATCTCGACCTCCACCCCCCTCCCAGCGACGGTCACGTTCCCCGACGCGGGGTCGGGCAACCAGCTCTGTTGGGGGGCCACGATGAAGGGGTACGTCCCGTTCGGCAGGGCGACGAGGATCCTCCCGCTCGCGGGAGCGCCCGGGCCGGTCGGACTGGTCTCGTTCGGGAGCGTCGAGCCGTTCGCGGGAAGGGTCACGTTCCAGGTCACCCCCGCGGGCAGCCCCGATTCGTTGAACGTCACCGGGTAGGTCCGCAGCGTGAAGCGGACCGTGACCGAGATGTTCGCTCCCGGGACGACTACCGTCCCGGCAGCTGGGGAGGTCCCGTATCCCGGGATCGCCCCCACCTCGTAGGGGTAGCTCCCGCTCGGCTCGGAGAAGAGGATGCGGGCCTGGTTCCGTACGATCGTCGAGCCGTTCACGGTGACCGTCCACGTCGTACCGTTCGGCAACCCGACCTCGGTGAACTGGACCCCGTAGGTGACCTGCGTGAACGTCACCCCGATGACGACATCGGCCCCGTTCACGTCGACCGGGCTCGACCAGTTCGTCGTCGCGACGTACCCCGTTTCCGGGCGAATCGAGAACGCGTACGTGCCGTTCTCGACCGAAAAGACGAGGTCCTCCGAGGCGTTCGACGCGGTCCCCTCGGTCCCGTTCAGGACGACGCCCCAGCTTTGATCCTCCGGGAGCTCGCTCGTCGGGGACTGCTCGAACGTCACGTTGTACGTCGCCGGGCCTTGAGGTCCGGCGCTGAAGTCGGCGACGGTGAAGTCGAACAGGCTGTACAGGAGTCCCGACTCGAACGAGCCGACGTATCCCCCGGGGTCGAGGGTCTTGGAGAACGTCAGCGTGTTCTTGAGCGAGTTCGAGTACATCTGGTACGCCGGAGGCAGCAGATCATAGCCGGTCAGGTTGAGCAAGGAGGGGTAGGGCGATCCCCCCCCGGGGATCGAGACCGTTACCGCGAGCCTGACGTCCGGCGAGCCAAGCGCTTGGACGATCCTTACGTTGGCGAAGGAGACCCCGGCGGTCCCGCCGTACGTGCCGTTGTTGGCGAACCCGTTCGTCAGGGCATAGAGCGATAACGGGTTCCATCCGAGGAGCGGGGTCGCCTCGTCGGCTTGGAGGTACCAAGAGAAGCTCGGGATGGTGGGGCAATTCAACTGGATCGTCGCCCCGGTCAGGTTGAGCATCCCGCCGGCCGGAATCTGGGTGCAGCCGATCGTGTCGACGTGCAAGGACCACGAAAAGTCGAACGCCCCGTTCGCGAACGGCGTCCCGCCCACCGGGTCCGCCGTGAGCTTCGTAGTCAGGCCGTACGAGTCCACGGTCGTTCCGACCGCCCAGTAGCTCACGTTGTAGAACGCCACCGGGACGGTCGACGAGGCTCCGTCGACCACGAGCGTGTCGCTCGAGGGGCTCGGGGTCGCGTACCCCGGAACGGTAGCGACCGAGAAGTCGTAGGTGCCGTTCGTCGCGTCGAACGTGATCGTCGTGCCGTTGATCTGCCCGAAGCCGCCGTTGAGTCCGGAGACGTAGGCCGTCGTGTTGCTCTGGTTCGTGCCCGCGAAGGTGACCGACCATCTCTTGTTGGGGAACAGGCCGTTCTCCGCAAAGATCACCTGATACCTGAGTCCAGAAATCGGGGAACCCGACGCTCCGTCAAGGGGGCGCGAGCCTCCTCGGACGTGGTCGACCGCGGGGGTCTCGGGGGCGACCGACGGGACGTACTTCGCCCCCTCCGAGGGTTGCGGGGAAGCGGCCAGATGGCTCCTAGGAAGGCTCGAGACAACGGGGCCGCCCAACACCAGTAGCGCGGCCACGCCGACGACGATCAGCGGGGCGAGGAACGGAGGCCGGCTCGGCCCAGATCCCGTCACTAGCCCTCAAATGGTGAGGGCATTCTTAAAGGTTCTCCCGGCTTTGGCTTTTGGATTCTACCAAGATCGATCCCACCGCCGGAGGGAGATTTTGTCCCAGCCTCCGCAGTTTTGAGTCAGGGGTCAAGGAGCGACGTTCGGAGCCGTCGCGGCCTCCTCGCTCGCTCGGAGAGCGGCCTCTTGCGGCGGAGTGCCCCCCGTGGCGATTGCGGGCGGGGTGTTCGCGGGAGGACTCGCCGAGAGACCCGGCACCCCCGGGTCGATGTGGTGCTCGAAGATCTCGTGGATCAGCACCCCGATGGTGTAGGCA
>JAKAOB010000081.1 GCA_021812305.1 Thermoplasmata archaeon | reverse complement strand
CGTGATGGGAAGCTGGCGGGCGCGGGGCGAGAACCCGGCGGATCGACTCTACGCCGCCCTCACCTGATCGCTCGCTCCGTCAGGGGCTAAACACGTACCGGTAGGGAAATCGTCCTTAACCCGCGCCGGTACCCCGACCGATGGCGGGCGGAACTTCGCGCCGCGTCGTCGCCGAGTCCCTGGCCGAGGAGCGGGCGTACGTCCTCGCGATGGGCGGGTTCGCCCTCGAGCTCGCCGGCGGCACGCTCGTCACGAACGAGCGGATCCCGGTCCCCCGGTTCAATTTCGTCCAGGAGGTCCGCGCGGGCCGGGAGCGACAGACCGCCTTCTTCGAGAAGACGCTCGACCATTACTTCCAGCGGGCGATCCGCCCGACGTTCCGCCTCGCCGAGCCCGTCGCCCCCTACCTTGCCGAGACGCTGACGCGGCTCGGCTTCCGCCCCCGCCCCGAGCCGCTCGCGCTGTTGGCGGCGACCGGGCCGCTCGCGGCGGCGGCCTCCCCCGGCACGACCCGGGCCGCCCGGCCCGAGGAGCTCGACCTGCTCGTCGCCTTCTGGGCCGGGGAACCGGAGCGGGACGAGCTTCGGCGCGCGATCGACGTCGTCTGGAACCACCCGGACCCCGACGAGAGCCTGGTCCCGCTCCTCGCGACCGAGGACGGACGACCCGTCGCGGCGGCGTTGCTCTACCGGCGGGGGCCGACGGCCGGGCTCCACGGGGTCGCGACCCAGCCGGCGGCCCGCGGACGCGGGCACGCCACCGCGCTCGTCGTCGGGGCGCTGCGCACGGTGGGAGCGCCCCCACCGGAAGGCTGGGCGATCTGGGACGAGTCCGGGCGTCTTTCCCGGCGGCTCGCCCCGCTGGGCTTCACGACCATCGCCCGCTGGCGCGTCTACGAGCTGGCCCCGGACGCCGAGCTCGCGATCCCGCCGCCGGGTCCCCCCGGCCCTCCCCGCTGGCGGCCCCCCCGCCGGCCGAGGACCGGTTAGGGCGGCGCCGCGCGCCGGAACCCCTCGAGCTTCATGCGCTGCTCGAGGGAGGCGATCGTGCGGATCGTCGGAAGGACGGTGTCGGCGTTGAGCGAGATCGAGTCGATCCCCCGGCGCACGAGGAACTCGGCGAACTCGGGGTAGACGCTCGGCCCCTGGCCGCAGATGCCCACGGTCCGGCCGGCGGCGTGGGCCCCTTCGAGCAGGAGCTCGACGGCCCGCAGGACCGCCGGGTCCCGCTCGTCGAAGTACCCCATGCGCCCCAGCGTCTCGGAGTCCCGGTCCGCCCCGAGGACGAGCTGGGTGAGGTCGTTCGACCCGATGGAGAAGCCGTCGCAGTGCTGGGAGAACTCCCGGGCGAGGAGGACCGTCGACGGGACCTCGGCCATGAGGTAGAGCTGGAAGTCGCGCGAGCGCCGGAGCCCCTTCTCCCGCAGCATCTCCTCGATCTGCTCGAGCTCCCAGGTGTTGCGGACGAACGGGAGCATCACGTGGGCGTTGCGCAGCCCCCCCTCGGTCCGGATGCGGTGGATCGCCTCGAGCTCGAGGAGGAACGCGGGCCGGTAGACGGGGGAGATGTACCGGGAGCAGCCGCGCCAGCCGATCATCGGGTTCTCCTCCTCGGGCTCGAACGGCTGGCCGCCGGGCATCCCGCGGTACTCGTTCGTCTTGAAGTCGGAGGTTCGGATGATGACGGGACGCGGGTAGAACGCCTGGCAGACCTCGGCGAGCCCCGTGGCGAGCCGGTCGACCAGCTCTTTGCCCCGGCCCTGCTGGATCAGGGCGAGCGGGTGCTCGCGCACGTGGGCCGTGAAGATGAACTCGATGCGCAGCAGGCCGACCCCCGAGACCGGCAGGCGGGCGTACTCCACCGCCTTTTCCGGCACCCCGACGTTGACGTAGATCTTGGTCGCCGTCACCGGCACCGAGCCGTGGTGCGGATCGCTCCCGGTGGCCGCGGGCGCGCCCGCCGCGGCGATCGGGGCCGCGCGGCGCGACCGCTCCAGGCCGAGGTAGACCGCGCCCGTCTTCCCGTCGACCGTCACCTCGGCCCCGTCGGCGATCGTCCGGGTCGCGGCGCGCGTGCCGACGACGCAGGGGACCCCGAGCTCGCGCGACACGATCGCGGCGTGGCAGGTCATCCCCCCCTCGTCGGTGACGATGGCCGCGGCGCGGGTCATCGCCGGGACCATGTCCGGGGTCGTCATCGAGGTCACGAGGACCTCGCCCTGCGCGAGCCGGTCCATCTCGGCCGGGCCGGCGAGCAGCCGGGCGACGCCCCCGGCGATCCCCGGGCTGGCACCGAAGCCGCGGAGGATCGGGGCGTCCGACGGTCCGCCCGCGCCCGTCGGCGCGACCGGTGCCGGGGAGGCCGGCGCGTGGCCGGTGGGCAACGCGGCCGGCTTCGGCGGGGGGATCGTCGTGACCGGGCGCGCCTGGACGACGTAGACGGCGCCGTCGTCGGCGCACCATTCGACGTCCATCGGCCGCCGGTAGTGCGACTCGATCAGGTGGGCGAGCGAGGCGAGCTTCTCGATCCGCTCGTCCGGGAGCTTCTGCATCCGTCGCTCGGCCTCGGGGACGGGCTCGCGCCGGTTTCCCCCGGAGTCGTTGCGCCGTAGACGGACGGACTGCTCCGAGATCTGCTTCTGGATGATCCGGTGGGAGGCCCCGTCCAGGACGTAATGGTCGGGGGTCACCTCCCCGCCGACGATCGCCTCACCGAGCCCCCAGCCGGCCTCGACGATCATGTGGTTCTCCCCGGTGTTGGGGTCCCGGGTGAAGAGGATGCCGCTCACGACCGAGTCGACCATCTTCTGGACCAGGACGGCGAGCCGGACCGAGCGATGGTCGAAGCCCTTGCGGGAGCGGTAGACGAGGACCCGGGGGGTGAACAGCGAGCCCCAGCAACGGCGGATCGCGCTCAGCACCTCGTCGGTCCCGGTGACGTTGAGGTAGGTCTCCTGCAACCCGGCGAACGACGCGCCCTCGAGGTCCTCCGCCGTCGCGCTCGAGCGCACGGCGGAGAACCGCACGTCGTGCTCGTTCGCGAAGCTGTCGTACGCGGCCCGGAGGGCCGCCTCGAGGTCCGGGGGGAAGGCCGTCGCCTCGAAGGCGTCCCGGATGCGGCGGGAGACCGCGTCGACGCTCTCGGGCCGGTCGAGGGCGAGGGTCGCCAGGGCCTCGGGGATCTCGGCCTGGAGGGTCGTCGCGTCGATGAACGCCTGGTAGGTCTCGGTGGTGACGACGAACCCCGGCGGGACCGGCAGCCCCTGCCGGACAAGCTCGCCGAGCTTGCCGGCCTTGCCGCCGACGAGCGGAAGGTCGGAATCGGATACGTCCGCGAGGTTCACGATGTACGGCATGCGACCTACCCCTCCTCGCGCACGAGCTCGTAGGCGACGAGGTCCGAACGCGGGGAGTAGGGATGCACGACGTGGCGCTCCGAAAGCCGCCAGGCGCCGGGGGGACCCAGCGTCGCGAGCAGCCGGGCGGGTGCGCCGACCTCCGACCGAGCGGTCACTTCGTAATAGTGGAGCGCACCGGCACGCGCCACCACCGCTCCCACCGAGGCGAGATACTTAATCCCTTCGTGGGGCAGATTGAGGACGGCGCGCTCGACGGGGCCCGCCTCGCGCAGGAACGTCTCGACCGGGGCGAGGACCGTACGGACCCGGTCGGCGAGCCCGAGGCGGACGGCGTTCTCCCGCAGGAGGTCGATCGCCGCCGGGTTGAGGTCGACCCCCACGACCTCCCGGGCGCGTCCCCCCGCCGCGATCGCGAGGGCGAACGGCCCGACCCCGCAGCACAGGTCGTAGACCCGCTCGCCCGGACGCACCGCCGCCGCGACCCGCGCGTGCTCGTGTCCCAGCCGGGGGGAGAAGTAGGCGCTCTCCAGGTCCACGGCGAGCTCGAGGCCGTTCTCGCGGTGGCGGGTACGCCAGCTGCCCTCGCCCGCGATGCGGACGAGGCGGCGGCGCCGTTCGATGCCCTGGACCCCCTCATCCCTCCCCACGATGCGGGCGCCCGGCACGAAGGCGAGGAGGGCCCGTCCGATCTCCTCCGAGCGGCCGGTCAGCGACTCCGGAACGCGGACCAGGACCACGTCGCCGACGACGTCGAACGAGCGGGGGAGCTCCCGTCGGTCCGCATCCGGCCATTCCAGGAGGTCCGAGTACCGGCGAGGAAGGGGGGTTCGGGAAGGCGGGAAGGCGTGCGAGATCAGCTGTCCCGCGGACGGGGGCGCCGGCGGGGCGCGGGTCAACGGGAAGACGACGAACCCGCCCGTCCGCTCCGCCCGCACCCCCGAGGCGAGGCACCCCGCCCGGGAGAGCTGCCGTCGGACGGTCTCGGCCTCCGACAGCGGCGCTCGCCAGGCGAGGTCGCTCATGCCGCCGGGC
The DNA here is from genome assembly GCA_021812305.1 of Thermoplasmata archaeon. Classification (GTDB taxonomy): domain Archaea; phylum Thermoplasmatota; class Thermoplasmata; order Lutacidiplasmatales; family UBA184; genus Lutacidiplasma. The sequence continues at coordinate 3,962 of JAKAOB010000081.1, read as the reverse complement.
CGGGCGTGCGCGGGACCAGGAGCCCCAGTACGTCCGCTCCCCGAAGCGCCCCCAGCGGTCCGCGGGCGGCGGCCGTCTCCCCGAACTTGCCGGACGGAGGGGAGGCCGCCGGCACCCCGGCGCCGGCGAGGAGCAACGGCACCGGGTCGTCGGAATGGCCCCGCAGGACGCAGGGCGTCGCGTGGTCGGCCGTGACGGCGATCCGGACCCGGGACAGGTCGAGGCCGTCGAGGAACGGGCCGAAGAACGCCCGGTCGAGCGCCTCGACGACCTCGCGCTTGAGGAGGGCCTTCCCGTCGTGCCCGGGTTCGTCGGGCCCCTTGAGGTGAACGTAGACGAGCGGGAACCGATCGAGCGCCTGCCGGGTCGCCTCGGCGCGCTCCCTCAGCGAAGCGTCCCGGTCGGGGCCCATCGGGCCGACGAAGAGGTCGACGAGCCCGAGCAGTCGGGCGATGCCGCGTTCGACCGGCATCTCCGTGACCGCCGCCACGGCGGCCAGTCCGAGCCGGGCGGGCAGGGGCGGGAGCGGGACGGCCGGTACCGTGCCGGCGTTGCGGACGAGGAGCGCGTTCGCGATGCGGCGGCCCCGCATCGCCCGCCGCGCATTGACCGGGTGACCGGCCAGCAGATCGCCCGCGCGGGCCAGGAAGGCGTTGACGGCCGCGGCGGTGCGCGCGGCCTCGGGGGTCGGGTCGAGCGCCTCGACCGCCAGCACCCGCGGATCCGCGACCGAGCGCGCCCGACCCATCCCCCCGACCCGCTCGTAGAACGGGTCGGCGTTGGAGATCTCGGGGGACAGCCTCCCGTCGCGGGTCGGATGCAGGAAGAGCACCCCGCGGTGGCCGACCGTGGCGCGGACCTCGGCCTCGATCCCCTCCGGGGCGAGGAGGTCCGCCTCGGTCAGCGAGCGGGCGAGCTCCTTCGCCTCCTCGGTCCCGAGCGAGCGCCCGACGCGGGAATCCAGGATCGCGCCGGCCCCGTCGCCGGTGGCGAAATTGAGGCGAAGCGCGACGTCGCCCGGCGCAAGGTCCAGCCCGACGCCCACCGCCTCGAGCACGCCGCGGCCGGGGGAGTCGCGGACGGGGTCGTAGCCGAGCAGCGCCAGGACGCCCGCGTCGGACTCGGGAGCGACGCCCGCGCCGATCAGGGTCACCTGCCCCATCCGCCCGGCCGCCGCGAGCCGGTCCAGGTGGGGCGTCCGCGCGGCCTCGACCGGGCTCTGCCCGCCCGTGTCGGGGTGGGGCCGGTCGCCGAGTCCGTCCAGGACGATGAGCGCTGCGTGAGGCGGCGGTGCTTCGGTCACGGGGGCCCCTGATTCGTTATATGGGGTGGCCTGCTCGCCTCTCTCCGCTGTGAGTCAATCGGCGGGCGATAAGAGCCTTTTCGCCGGTCTCCGGCGATTCTTCGCGACCCGGGAGGGCCTGCTGGTCCTGGTCGCGGTGGCGATCCTCACGCTGACCGGGAGCTTCCTCTACCTGGGCCCGTTCCTCGCGATCGTCGCGTTCCTGCTCTTCGGTCTGGCCGTACCGATCTATGCGGGCTGGAAGCGCCCCCGCCTCCTCGCCGTGCTGGGCCTCACCGCGCTGCTCATCGCCGGCCCGCTGACCTCGGTCCTCTACGTTGGGACCGTGGTCCGGGTCCCCTCGGCCTCCGCCGACTCGTCGAGCGTGGCTCCCTACGGCAACGGGGGACCGGTCCTTCAGGGCGCCCAGGTCGCCCCGTTCACCAGTGACGGCAACGGCCCGTTCAACTTCTCGGTCACGGTCAATCCACAGTACCTTCCCGCGAACGCGAGCGGCCTGCTCTGGCTGGACCTGTTCGTCAGCACCTGTCCCGGCGCGACGGGCAATTCTTCTCCCTACTGCCAGTCCGGCTACCCGTTCTACTCGTTCAACCAGTCGCTGACGAACGTGAGCCAGGCGACGGTCCGCTCCTTCTCCATCCACCTCCCCGCACCCAACGTATGGTGGTGGCAGATGGCGACCGCGTACGTCGCCCACGGCAACGGCTCGATCGTCTGGATCTTCCTCGCACCCTCGAGCGGCTACTCGGGCATCCAGGGCCCCATCAGCGGCGATTTCCTGAGCACGGTGTCCATCGTCCTGCTGCCGGTCTACATTGACATGCTCATCTACCCGGGCATCGTCTTCTTCCTCGGCCTGATCGTCTACGTCTACCTCAAGCGCCGCCAGTCGCGGCGCGCGGCCGGCCGCGCAACGCCGCCCGAGACCCCGATCCTGGCGGGCACGGCCCCCGGCCGGCCCGAAACGGGTCCGTCCGGTCCGAACGAGCGGGCCTGCCCGAACTGCCAGGCCGTCGTCTACGCCAACGAAGCGAACTGCTGGAAGTGCGGGGCCGCCCTGCCTCCCGTCGCGGCCGCCGCCGGCCCGGCGCTCCCGTCCGGCGGCCCGCCTTCGAAGCCGTGATCCCCGGGCCGCGCGGGCCCGCGCCTACGTGAACGTCGTCGGCTGATTGAGGATCGACAGCGGCATCTGGTCGTTCGGGGCGTAGTAGTCGTTCCCCGAGACCATGATCACGACCGAGAGGGAGTAGGCGCCGCCGCCCGGTGCCTGCCAGTAAAGGGTCACGAACGCGATCTGTCCGCCGGCACCGAGCGACCCGACGGCCGAGACCGGAGCCCCGTTGTACGTCGCCGGGGTCCCGTTCACGTAGAGGAGCGCGGTCACCGCCGCTCCGACGGGGCCGTTCGAGCGCAGCCCCACATAGACCGTCGAGACCAAGGAGTGCGACTGGCCGACGAGCGTGGCCTGGGCCACCCCGAAGTCGGTCAGCGCCCGGCCCGTCTCGCCGCTCGTGGACAGGCCGCACAGGGCGTTCAGGATGTTGTAGACCGCCGCGGCCCCCGCGGCGCCCGTGCCCCAGCTGTTGCCGCTCGGAAGGGGCGTGGTGAGAAGGGGCAGGCTCGTCGCGAGCGCGATGCCGGTCACTTGGCCCCCGCTCGCGGCGTAGGCCCCGACGGGATGGGTGCCGCCCTTGAGGTAGGCCGTGTTCGTCGTACCGAGCGCGAAGTACGTGTACGGAATGTGGTGGTTCGATCCGGCGAGGGTGGCGTTGATCGTCAGGGTCGAAGGGACCCCGTCCGATCGCAGGCCGACCGTGGGGGCCGCGACCCAGCTCGCCGACGCCGTCGCGTTCGGCACCGTCACGCAGGTGCTGCCGCTGGTCCACGAGATGCCGAACTCGGCGAAGTAGGCGGAGGTGTACGAGCTGCACGACGTGAGACCGAAGGCGTTCGATCCGGTGACGAAGAACCGGGTCGCGGTACTGCCGGTGATCGTGCCCTGGTCGGTCGTGCTCGGGGCCTTCGGGCAGCTCGAGTAGCCCCAGGTGCTCCCGAAGTCGATGACCACGACGTTGTAGGAGCGGATCGAGGTCGGGATCGCGCTGTTGCAGGCGACGAACATCGTCGAGAACGGGAATCCGGCGGCCGTGAGCTCCTGGGCAAGGTAGCTGCTCTCGTTGAACGACGTCCGGGTCCCCGCGGGGACGTCGTGGGCGAGGAGGAGGATGGAGGGGTAGACGGTCAGGTTGAGGGAGGCACCGGTGGCCCCGGCCCCGCTCGTGTTGGCGAAGACCGAGACGAGGTAGACGCCCGGGTGCGTGGGGGTCCAGGACTTGACGAAGGAGCCGGTCGAACCGGCGCCGACCGGGCCCGTCAGGTTGCCGACCGCCGCGCCGGCGACGACGTACTGGACCGTCACCGTGGCGGTGCCGGCCCCCATGTTCTGCACGTACGCCACGAGCGAGACCGCCGTGTCATTGACCGGCGCGGCCGGGTTGGCCGAGAGCGACACGGTGAGCGGGCTCGCGACCGAGGCGATCGGGATCGTGAACGCGATCGAGTTCGGTTGGAGCGCGTCATCGGTCGCGTTGATGAAGGCGAAGAAGCGACCGGCCGCCGTCGTCGTCCCCGCGGGGACGTAGTAGCTCCAGGTGCCGTT
>JAKAOB010000006.1 GCA_021812305.1 Thermoplasmata archaeon | reverse complement strand
TGCGGGGCGACCGCCGCAGCCGCAACCCGTTCGTCGGCCACACCGCCTCGAGCATCCTCCACCACAGCCGCTGCGACGTCGTCGTCGTCAACCGGCTCGCCCTCGCGGAGGAGAAGGTCCCGCGGATCCTGGTCCCCTGGCTCGGCGCCCAGCCCGAGCCGATGGCCCTTCGGCTCGCGGAAGAGATCTCCGTCCGGCAGAAGGGGGTCCCGATCGTCTCGCTTCACCTCGCCGGTGAGGCGGCGGCGCTCGCCGCGCGGGGGCCCAAGCGCTCCCCGCGGGGGGTCCCCATCCAGCACCGGCCGGTCTTTCTGCGGGGACTGGGCCTCGGCGCGGGCAACCGCCTCGCGGAGCTCGTCCTGACCGCCGCGGCGCGGGAACGCTACGGCCTGCTCCTCGTCGCCGAGGAGGCCGAGGGCGGCGGCCTCCAGATCACCCGCCGCTTCCTCGAAGAGCTGTTCCGTGCCGCCCCGTGCCCGGTGGTGGCCGTCCGCAGCTAGGGGCCATGGGCGAGCTCGTCTTCATCGGCGCCGGTCTCGGCGACGAGCGGGACCTGTCGCGCCGGGCGCTCGAGCGGCTGCGCTCGTGCGATACGATCTTCTGCGAGGCGTACACGGCGCGATTCGACCCGGGGGCCCTCGACCGCCTCGCGAAGGAGGTCGCGCGTCCGATCCGGTGCCTCGACCGCGCCCAGGTCGAGGAGCCGGAGGAGATCCTCGCGGCCCTCGCCGGTCCGCGGCGGGTCGCCTTCGTGGTTCCGGGCGACCCGTTCGCCGCCACCACCCACGTCGCGCTGCGCCTGGCCGCCGAGCGCGCCGGGCACTCCTGGAGCTATCTGCCGAACGCGAGCGTCCTCACTTCCGCCGCGAGCTACCTCGGGCTCCAGCACTACCGCTTCGGCCGCGTGGTCTCCCTGCCGTTCCCCGAGGCGCACTTCGCACCGACCTCCCCGCTGGAGATGATCGACGCGAACCGGCGCTCGGGGCTCCACACCCTCGTCCTGCTCGACCTGCGGCCGGCGGAGGGGCGGTACCTCGGGGCCGGGGAGGCGATCCGCGTCCTCGCGGAGCGGGACGCGGACCTCGGACGGTTCCCTCCGGGGATCGAGGTGGCGGTCGTGGCCCGGGTGGGAACGGACGAGGCCCGCGCCTGGTACGGGCCCCGGGAGCGCCTCGCGGACACGGAGTTCGGACCGCCCCTCCATGCCCTCGTGGTCCCGGCGCCCGAGCTCCACTTCGAGGAAGCGGCCGCGCTCGAGCGCTTCCGGTCGAGCCCGGAACGTCCGGCGGTCCCCGGCTCCCCTCCGCGCCGGCCGTCGCCGCCGGCCCGGAACGACGGGCCCGGGTAGACCGCGTCCCGGCGACCGAGGGTCAGGGCCCGGGGGCGGTCCCGGCCGGCCGTCCGTCGGGATCGACCGCCCCGGCGAAATCGCGCAGCCGGAACGGTCGGGGCAGCACCGCGTCCACCACCCCGCCCGCCGGTTGGTCGGGGGCCGGTCTCGCGGCGCTGATGAGGACGACGCGCAGCGGCGCCAGCCCCTCGCGCTCCTGGGCGATGCGGGCGAGCAGCGCCCCATCGTCCCGGGGCTCGTCCACCAGCAGGAGCGTCGGCCGCCCCGACCTCAAAAGTCCCCGGGCCTCGTCCCAGCCCGCCGCTTCCCCGAGCACCCGGAAGCGGTTCAGCCGCAGGAGGCCCCGCAGGAGAACGCGCATCTCGCCCTCCGCCGCGAGGAGGACCGCCGAACGCTCGGTCGACACGGCGTTCGAGGCCGTCGGGGTGGCCATTTGCACTTTCCCGGGAACGTATCCCGTACGCGGGAGCAGGAACCTTCCGATATTTCGCAGTTCCTTTGCGCCTTCAGTCACCGGACTCGCGAGTTCCCCACGCGGTGACCCCTGCGGCGGCGAGGAACTGCCCCAGGGCCGCGTCATAGCCGTCCGGGGAAGCCGTCAGCAGCGAGCGGGCGCTGCCCTCGAGCGCGGAGCCGAACTGCTGCTCGGTGTCGCTGAACTGCCAGCGGTGCGCCGCGGCCTGGTCGAGCGCGAGGAGCAGCGCGAACCCGATCCCGCGTTCCTTCCCCTCCCTCGGAAGGTGCTGCTGAAGCACCTTCGCGGCGGCGCCGGCCCCGCCGGTGCGGAAGCTGCGGGCGACCCGATCGGCGTACGCCGCCTCGGGCACGAGCGAGCGGTAGCGTGGGAGGGCCGCGAGGGCGGACCGCTCCCGGGTCTCCTGGGCGGCGCGGCGCAGCAGGTCCGAGACCCGGCCGGGCGCGGCGCGGGCGTCCCTCACGAGCCGGTCGGCGCGTTCGGGGTCGGGGACGATCGCCCGGACGATCCGTTCGGCGTGCCGGGGCCAGAGCCGTTCGAGCGCCTGGCTCGCGCTCGCCTCCTCCACCTCGAACGGTCCTTCGACCTCGGGGAGGGCCTCCTCGAGCGCGGTCCGCTCCTCGTCCGTGGGGGAGAGGGCGTCGAGGAACGCCCTCCGGTCGGAGCCGAAGCAGCGGCCGGCGGCGACGTAGGTGGGAGTGCGGACCGCGTCCAGGATCGGGCGGACCTCCTTCGCGTACTGGTCGAGCAGCTCCGCATCGGAGACCCGGCCGAACAGGTAGGCCCGCCTTAGGCCCCGGGACGGGTCCGGTAGGCGGTGGTGGACGCAGGCGTCCCCCCCGCGGCAATCGACGTTGAGGGCGACCTCGAACGGGAGCGCCCGCTCCGGGTGCGGGACGGCCAGACCGGCCGAGAGGCTCGCGAGAAGCTGGCGGTCGGCCTTGGCGCAGGCGCGGCAGACGCGGAAGGCCGTCGCCGCTCCGGGCCAGTCGACCCGGACGAACGGGCGCGGTTCGCCCGCCACCAGGTGGGCGCAGTCGTGGCCCCGACCGCCGTCGACGCTCTGGAGGCGATAGGGCAGGGCGTCCAGCTGGGCGCGAAGGAACTCGCGCGGGGGTTCGGGCGACCGGCCGGTGCAGTAGAGGGCGTCCTTCGTCGCGAAGAAGTGGAAGCCCTTGCGGGCCCAATCGAGGTAGCCGATGAGGAGGCGACGCGGATCGTCGAACTGCTGGACGGCGATGTGGGCCTCCTTCGGCGCCGGGCCAAGGGGGGCGAAGGAGATCGCGCCCGCGGGGAACTGGGCGACGAGGATCCCCGGCAGCTCCGGTTCGAGATAGAAGCGGAGCAGGCCGGCGTAGGCCCGGACGATCGGGTCCTCCCAGCGGCTCACCCGGCCGAGCGCGCGCTCGTCGTCCTTCGCCTCGCGGACCCGCTCGAGTCCCGCCCGGAGCTTGTCGAAGCGTTCCGGCGGGCAGTCGTCGGTCAGACGCGGCAACAGCGGCTCGACGCTCTTCCGGAGCTTCGCGGCCCGTTGGGTGAGGTCCCCCTCCCGTCCGCCCGAGGCCTTTCGCGCGCGCATCGCCGCCGCGCCGCCGAGCCGGCCGGGCTACTTAGGGGTTGGGTGGGGCGCGGTGCGGCAGCGGCCGACGAACCGCTCCAGCAGGTCGCGGCCGTGCTCGGTATGCTCGACCTCGGGGTGGAACTGCACCCCGAAGATGGGCCGCTCCGGGTGCACCATCACCTGGACGGGGCACGAGGCGGAGTGGGCCAGCGAGCGCCAGCCGGGCGGAAGCCGGGTGACGTGGTCGTTGTGGCTCTCCCAGACGCGGAGGGTCGGACCGAACCCGCTCAGCAGCGGGTGGTCGGGACGGTCGACGGTGACCTCGACGCGGCCGAACTCCGGGGCCGGGGCCCGGCCCACGGTCCCGCCGAAGTGCCGGGCGAGGAAGTGGTGCCCGACGCAGATGCCGAGGACCGGCACGCCGATCGTGTCGACCCAGTCGCCGATGCGGCCCAACGGGGCCTCCGAGTCCTCCAGGCTCAGCGCGCCCCCCGAGAGCAGGACTCCGTCCACGTCGCCCGGGCGAAGCAGCTCGGTGTTCGGCACGATGCGGGTATCGACCCCGAGGTCGCGCAGGACGCGCCATTCCCGATGGGTCCACTGGCCGCCGTTGTCCACGACCGGGATCCTCATCGACCGGCCTCCCGATCGCCGGTCCGCAGCGACTCCGGTCCCGCCGGGTCCCGCGCCGCCTTGAGCTCCGCCACGTCCTCGCGCAGCCGGCTCACGTCGGCCCGCATCTTGAGCATCTCCTCCTCGAAGGGGGTGAAGCCCGTGGGGGACTGGAGGCGGTGGGAGATGTAGATGCCGATGAAGATCGCCCCGACGAGCGCCAGGATCGTCGTGAAGACGAGCGCGAAGATGAACGACAGGAGGTTCCCGACCGCCGACTGGACGGGGAGGGTGAACAGGTGGGTGAGCTCGGCGACCTCGACGAACAGGAGGACGGCGATGATGGCCGCCCAGAACGGGATGAGCCGCGCCGGCCTCATCCGGCCCCCGGTGGCGCGGTCTCGAGCACGAGCACGATCGGGAGGTCCGCGACGGAGGTCGGCGGCACTCCGCCCAGGCCCCCGAGGAGAGGGAGGGTATTGAGCATGCCGCCCGCGACATCGAAGGCGAAGGCGCCCACGTAGGTCACCCGGACCCCGGCCGCGTCCACGTAGACCATCGAGACGTTGACCGCGACGGGGTTCGCCGGGGAGGAGAAGACCGCCACGAGCCGGGCGGTCACGTTGCCCGAGACGTTCCACGTCAAGTTCCCGACCGGGGTCGTGACCGGCCAGGCCCCGGGGGCGGCGATCGCCCAGCGGATCTCCGCGTAGCGGACGTTGCCGAGTCCTTCCAGGTAGAAGTCGGTCGCGTTGGCGCCCGGTCCGCGGTCCACGACGAGCTCCGCCTGGGTGATCAGGCTGCCGGCGGCCGGCTCGTTGGTGGTGATGAGGTTCGGAGTGAGGAAGATCAAGGCGACGAGGAGGGCGACGACCCCGACGAACGGCCAGGGGAACAGCTCGGTCCACGCCGGGCGGGCCACCGTCAGCCCCCGGCCGGTCGCCACCCGCGGTAGAGCTGGTGGGGGACCTTCAGGTGGTCGAGCACCTTGCCCGCGATGTAGTCCGTGAGGTCGTCGACGCTCCGCGGGTGGAGGTAGTACGGCGGGGCGACGGGAAGGACGAGGGCCCCGTCCTGGCTCAGGCTCACGAGGTGGCGCAGGAGGGTCGTCGACATCGGGGTCTCGCGCGGCACGACGACGAGCGGCCGCCGCTCCTTGAGGTGGACCTGGGCGCACCGCGTGAGCAGGGTGTCGCCGAGGCCCAACGCGACCTTCGCCACCGTGTTGCCCGAGCAGGGGACGATCACCATGGCGCGGGTGGGGTTCGACCCGCTCGCGATCGGGGCCGCGAGGTCGTGATCCGAGTAGACCTGGCCGGCGAACGCTGCGAGCTCCGCGGGCCGCATCCCGCACTCTTCGAAGAGGACCGGGACCGCGCCGTCGGATACGACGAGCGCGACCGGCCGGCCGGCCTCGTGGAGGGCTTTGAGAAGGCGGACGGCGATCGGGGCGCCGCTGGCCCCCGTCACCCCCACCACGATCGGCGGCTCGTCGGACAGTTTCGCTCCCTTCCCCTTTATGGGTTCCAACGGCTGGCGTGATAAGAGCGTTCGGGGGGAGGGGTGGCCGGTCGGAGGGCAGCGATGGTCGGGGCGGGGCACACCCGCTTCGGCGTCCTCCCCGAAGGTCCGCGCGAGCTCCTCCGCGCCGCGTGCGACGCCGCGTTCGCGAGCGTCGACCGGGGTCTCGAACGGTCCCGCGTGGACGAGGCGTACCTCGGCAGCCTCGGGTTCTCCGGCTGGCAGCTCGGCAACGCCTCGGCGATCCTCGCCGAGGAGGCCCGGGTCGTCGGGGCGCCGGTGACCCACGTCGAGAACGCCTGCGCCTCGGCCGGCTTCGCCCTGCGCTCCGGGGCCCGGGCAATCGAGAGCGGGGCCGCGGACCTCGTCCTCGTCGCGGGGCTCGAGAAGATGACGGACGTGGGCTCGGCACGACGGCGCTACTGGCTCGGGGTCTCGGGCGACACGGAGTGGGAGCGGCTCGCGGGCCTCACCTTCGCCGGGGTCTACGCCCTGATCGCCGCCCGGCACATGGCCGAGCACGGGACGCCCGCCGAGGCGCTCGCGGAGGTCGCGGTGAAGAACCACGATCACGCGCGGTCCAATCCGAACGCCCAGTTCCACAAGGCGATCACGCGCGCGGACGTCCTCGCCGCCCCCCGCGTCGCCGCCCCCTTGGGCCTCCTCGACTGCTGCCCGGTGAGCGACGGCGCGGCCGCGGTGCTCCTGGCGGGGGAGGAGATCGCCCGCACCCTCACCGACACGCCCGTCCGCATCGCCGGGACGGGCGCCGGCTCCGACTATCTGGCCCTCCAGGAACGGTCGAGCCTGACGAGCCTCGCGGCGACCCGGCGGGCGGCGTCGGAGGCGTCGCGTCGGGCGGGCTGGGGACCGGACCGGGTCTCCTTCGCCGAGGTGCACGACTGTTTCACGATCGCCGAGCTCGTCGCGCTCGAGGACCTGGGGCTTGCCCCGCCGGGCCAGGCCGCGGAACTGACGCTGTCCGGCGCGACCCGTCTCGGGGGACGGCTCCCGGTGAACCCCGACGGCGGCCTCAAGGCGAAGGGCCACCCCATCGGCGCGACCGGAGCCAGCCAGGCGTACGAGATCTTCCAGCAACTGCGCGGCAGCGCGGGGCGACGTCAGGTCGCGGGCGCGGAGCGGGCGCTCGCCCACAACGTCGGCGGCTCGGGGGCCAGCGCCACGGTGACGCTGTTCGACGTGGGGGGACCGTGACGCGCGCGATCGTCGCCGCGGCGCTCTACCGCCCGTCGTGGGAGTTCGAGGGTCGGCCCGCCGAGGGGCCGGACGAGGACGCCCTCACGCTCGCGGTCGCGGCGACGGAGCTCCTCCCGCACCGATCCGGTCCGGTCGACCGGCTTGACTGGGTCGGCCCGTCGCTCCCGGGCTCCGACTGGGCGCTCGCCGAGGCGCTGGATCTCGGCCACCTCACCCTGCGCAGGCACGTCGGCGAGCCGGGTTCGCTCTTCCAGGCCCTCGACGCGGCGGCCAACGCCCCGGGCCCCGGCGCCTCGATCCTCGTCGTTCCGGAAGGGTCGGCCCCCACGGGGGGGACGCGGACCTACGGCGCCGCCGCCGCGGCGTTCCTCTTGGAGGAGGGCCACGGGCTACGGCCGCGGGCCCACGGCGGCCGACGGCATCCCCGGGGCGACCTTCCCGATGCGAGCGCGTGGACCGATGCGCTGGAGAAGGGCAGCGGGATCGCCGAAGGCGGGCCCGTCCGGCTCCTGGTCCGCGCACGAACGCCCCCGCCGGCCCTCCTCGTTGCGATCGGAAAGCGATGGCCGCACGCGGCGGTGGAGACGGGTCCCGATGCCATCGGCCCGCTCGCGCCCGGTCCGATGATCGCGGAGGCCCGTTCCCTGCACGATCTGGCGGCCCCCGCGGCCGCGCCGGCGTCCGTCGCGCTGGCGCGCATCGCGCCGGACGCGACGGTCTTCGCCGGCTTCGAGAGCACGGCCCCGGTGAAATGGACGGGCCGCTGGGACGAGACGGCCCCGCTGCCGCGCCGCGGCGCCCTCGCGCCCGCGGAGGAACCGGACCTTCGGCGCGCGCTCTCCGAGGGGGCCTACGTCCCTCGCCCGCGGTACCTGGAGAACCTCGGCGCCCGTTGGCGGCTCGCCGCCGACCGGTGCGGGGCGTGCGGGAACCTGACGTTCCCGCCGCGCGCGTCCTGTCGCGCCTGCGGCCGCTCCGACGCGCTGACCCGAGAACGCCTGCCGGAGGCGGGGCTCGTGGAGGCGGTCACCACCGTCGCGCCCGGGGCGCAGCCGACGGAGTTCGATGCCCTCGTCGCGTCCGTCGGGGCCTACGATGTGGCGCTCGTCGCCTTCGCCCCCGGCGCGCGGCTCACGCTCCAGGTCGCCGACCTCCCCGCCGGCCGGCTGCGCATCGGCGACACGGTCCGGACCGGATTGCGCCGGCTCTACCCGATGGACGGCGAGTGGCGCTACGGCCGAAAGGCGCTGCCCGGGGGGCCGGCCCCCACGCCCTAGTCCGTCGCGCCGGTCGGTTTGCGAGCTTCCCACGGGGTCTCGAGCCACCCGACGAAGATCGCCTTCTCGAGATCGGTCGGGGCGGCGACGGGGGTGAAGGCGAACTTCTCGGCGAGCGCGGGGCCGGTCTCGACCTCCACGTCCATGAGAAAGCCCCGTCGGAACAGGGAGAGCGTCAGGTTGGTCCCGGCGGGCGCGCGGGCGAGGGCCTTCGGGAAGTCGGCGGGCGGGACCCGGACGCGGTCGATCGCCACGATCTCGTCCCCCGGCAGCAATCCCGCCCGGCGCCCCGGCCCGCCGTCGAGGACCCGGGTGATGCGGACCGGGCCCCGGGCAGGGTCGTAGTCGATCCCGAGGTCCCCCGCCTCGGCGTCCTCGCCGGGCTCGGGGGTCCGCCGCTTCGCGGCGAACTCGAGCCCCGCGCGGCGGGCACCGGCCGCGAGGTCGAGCTCGTCCACGCCGGCCACGTACCGGGCGAAGAGATCGGTCAGGTCGACCCCGGTCGCCCGCCCCGCGACCTCCGCGACCTCCCCCTCCCGGAGGCCGCGCCGGGGTCGGCCGTACTCCCTCCAGAGCATCCGCATCACATCGTCCAACGAGGTGCGGTTCTCGCTCCGGTGGCGGATCTCCATGTCCAGGGCCCAGGAGACGAGGTGGCCCTTGAGGTAGTACGAGACGGTGCGGTTGGAGAGGTCCTCGTGCGGCTGGTACAGGTCGATCCACGCGAGGAACGAGGCCTCCTCGAGCGAGCGGGCCCGTCGGCCGGGGGTGTTGAGGTAGGTACGGCCGAGCTTCGCCAGTTCCTCCAGGTACCGCGCGGGGGTCAGGAGCCCGGCCCGCCGCAGGAGCAGGAGACCGTAGTAGTCCGTCGTCCCTTCCATCTCCCAGAGAAGGCGGGTGTAGACCTCGCGGGTGTAGTCGAACGGCAGGAGACGGGCGGGGAGGATCCGCTTGACGTTGAAGAGGTGGAAGTACTCGTGGCTGGAGATGTCGAGGAAGCGCTGGTACGAGCTCTCGGGGCGGAACGTCAAGCGGTGGAGGACGGAGGAGTTGGAGCGGGCATGCTCGAGCCCGCCGTCCGGCTCGTCCGTCAGGTGGTAGAAGAACGTGTAACGGTCGAGCGGGATCTCACCGAACAGCCGCGCGGTCGCCTCGACGATACGGGCGAGGTCGGTCTCGAGCCGGTGCGCCTCGTAGTTGCCGCCGCTGCCGCAGAGGAGAACGCGGTGGGGGACGCCGGCCGCGTGGAAGCCGAGCTCGACGGGCGTGCCGCAGTCGATCGGCGAGTCGACGAGCTCATCGTAGTCCTTGGCCCGGAACCGGGGCGGGGCGCGCTGGACCTCGGGCAGCTCGGCATACGCCTTCCATCCGGCGGGAAGATGGAGCTCGACCTCGTACGGCTCCTGGACGCGCCCGTCGACGTACGGCAGCGAAAGCGCGGGGTTGAGGAAGAGGTGCTCCGGGGAGAGGTCGACGCCCTCCGTGATGAGCCCGTGGGCGTAGACCGTATAGCGCACGGCGAGCGTCGGAGACGAACCGGTCGTGATCCTCCACCGGTCCTTCGCGACCCGCTCGACCGGGAGCGGAGCGCCTCCCGGCGCATCCGTCGCCCGCAGGGCGAGCAGGTTCTTCGCATAGTCGAGGATGTGGTACGAACCGGGGACCCAGGACGGGAGGACGAGGTCCACGCTGGGGCCCGCAACGGCCCCGAACTCGCCGGTGACATCGAGCCGTGGGTCCGACGCACGCTCGAATCCTACCCGGTAGAGGATCGCCATGGTACGCGCTCCGTGGTCTTCCGAGGGGTCCCCCGCGTTACGGCCCCACGTCGCTCAGGCGAATCCCGGCGGCTGCCGGCCCGGGTCCTCCGAGCGGCGGTACGGCTCGGCGGCGATCCCGAGATGGGTCGCCAGGGCCCGGAACGTCCGCGTGAGCTCCTCGATCGAACGGGCCAGCTCGCGCTGCTCGGCCCGGAGCTCGGCGACCTCACGACGCAGGGTCCGCACCTCGGCCTCGAGGGTCGCGTGACCGGAATCCGTCGACATCCTCCGACCTCACCGCCCGAAGTACGGCCCCTAGATAGCGGCAGCGCCGGTCATGGGCGGACGTCGCCGGGCCCGAACGGGCTCTCGCTGCGCCCCTTCTCCTCGAACGGCGCCCACGCGCCCCGGGCGGCCGAATAATCGACCCGCTCCAGGGTCACGACGAACTGACGGAGCCGTTCCTCCGGCGCCGGCTCCACGCGGATCGCGTAGACGTAGATGCCGAAACCCATGAAGTCGGTCACCCGCCGCAGCACCTCGGGCAGGTCCTCTCGGGGCACGGTGACCCTCAGGTTCGGCTCGCCCAGCAGCTGGGAGAAGCCGTCGATATCGAACGGGGCATCGAGCGACAGGAGCCCGCCGACCGGGGGGGTGGCCGCCGGCGCCTGCGCCGCGGGCAGGGGGGAGGCCCGGTCGGCCGCCTTCGTGCCGACGGGAGGAGGCGGGGCCGACGCGAACGACGACGATGTCGCTAGCGCAGGGGGAGGGGGTCGGATCGGCCCCGGCGGGCCGCCCGCCGCGTCGCGGGGGGGATAGCGATCCAGCACCGGAGAGCCGTCGCGACCCACGAACCCCTTGCGGGCCGCGCGGGCCCGCGGGGACCCGCGGGCGCGGCGTGCCGTGGACTTCGTTCGTGCAGGGGGGGCTCTCCGCCGCCGGCTCCGGGGGGACATGTCCGCGCTCCGGTGCGGGGAATCTCTCCGGGAATTAATCTGTAGGGGCGACGGGAAGCGCCTCCGCGCCGGTGCCTGTCGCTCGAAAAGGCGTGCGAACCCCCGTCATGGATGGCCCGATCTGTCGCCCCGTGGACTACAGATTGTATATGTAAGGGAGAGAGGGTGGGACGGTTCAAGGCCCAGCGGTGGACGCGGGCCGTGGATAGAGGTACACGAGATGCCGGCGAGGGTGATGAAGGAGTTCCAGGCCCCGCGGGGCCTGCCGCGCAAGACCGCCTCCGTGTGTCCCGAATGCATCAAGGTGATCCCCGCCGTCGTCCGAGAGAAGGACGGCCGCGTGATCATGGAGAAGACGTGCCGGGTGCACGGCTACTTCTGGGACATCATCTCGAACGACGTCGACCTCTACCTGCGGATGGAGGTCTACGCCCACGACGGGGTCGGCTACGAGAACCCCTACTACGAGAAGTTCAAGGGCTGCCCGACGACCTGCGGGATGTGCAGCCACCACAAGTCGCACACGGGTCTCGCCCTGATGGACCTGACGAACCGGTGCAACCTGAAGTGCCCGGTCTGCTTCGCGAACGCCAACGCCGCCGGCTACGTCTACGAGCCGACCCGCGAGCAGATCCACTTCATGCTCAAGACCCTGCGCGAGCAGAAGCCGGTCGGTGCGGTCGCGGTGCAGTTCTCCGGTGGGGAGCCGACGCTCTCGCCGCTGTTCCTGGACGCCTGCTCGATGGCCCGTGACCTCGGGTTCAAGCAGGTCCAGGTCGCCACGAACGGCATCCGGGTCGCGAACGAGCCCGGCTTCGCCCAGGCGTGCCGCGACAACGGGCTCCACACGCTCTACCTCCAGTTCGACGGGCTCGACGACGAGATCTACCGCAAGGTCCGCGGGGTCCCGCTGCTCAAGGTCAAGCAGAAGGCGATCCAGGCGGCGCGGGAGACCCACTCGTCCCAGGCCGAGCTCGCCGCCGGCAAGCCGGACAAACCGCTCAGCGTGGTCCTCGTCCCCACCCTGGTCGGTGGGTTCAACGAGAAGGAGATCTGGCCGACGGTCAAGTTCGCGATCGACAACATCGATGTCGTCCGCGGCGTCAACTTCCAGCCGGTCGCGCTGACGGCGCGGATCCCCGACCGGGACCGCTTCCAGATGCGCTTTACCCAGAGCGACCTCGTCCGCATCCTCTGCACGGACGGACCGTTCGAGAAGTCGGACTTCTTCCCGGTCCCGTCGGTCGCCCCGATCTCGGAGCTCGTGTCGATCATCCACGGCGAGGAGAAGATGACCCTCACGACGCACCCGGGCTGCGGCTGCGCCACCTTCGCCTTCGTCTCCCAGGACGGGCAGAAGATCACGCCGCTGCCGCGCTTCATGGACGTCGACGGCTTCTTCGAGAACGTCGAGAGCATGATCGAGCGCTACCGCGATGCGCGGTTCGCGAAGATCCGCTCGAAGGTCGCGGGGGCCCGGCTCCTGCTCGACGTGGCGAAGTACTTCGACTTCTCGAAGGCCCCCGAAGGGCTCAACGAGCGCAATGTCGTGAAGGTCATCGCCGCGATCTTCACCGAGGGGAACAAGGAAGCCCTCGCCAAGTTCACCTGGCGGACCCTCTACATCGGGAACATGCACTTCCAGGACGCCTACGACTACGATATCCAGCGCCTGATGCGCTGCGATATCCACTACTCGGTCCCCGACGGGCGGATCATCCCGTTCTGCTCGTACAACTCCGGTCCGATCTACCGGACCGAGGTCGAGAAGAAGTTCTCGATCCCGATCCCCGACTGGCAGCGGGCGAAGGGCTCCGCCGGACCCATGCTCAAGACCATCGAGACGATGGGCGTCAACGGCGAGGTGATCGTCGACCCGGAGTACTACAAGATCCGGGCGATGAAGCGCGCGCCGGGCATGTCGAGCTAGGGCGGTCCGAGACCGTTCCCCCGACCAACCCTTTCGGTGCCCCCGCCGGGGGTCGATCCACGCTGGGACCGGCCCGGGCGGCGTGAGATCACGGCGCCGTCTCCTCTTCGACGAGCGCGGCTCCGGGCCAGCGCAGGCGCCGGGTCGCCTCGATGGGTCCGCCGCCCTCCAGGCGCCGGTCGATCTCGCCCCACAGCCCCGCGGGTGGGGCCACCGGAGCGCGCCGGCCGGCCGCTTCCGGGTGCTCATCGAAGTAGAGGGCGGCGGCCTCGACGTGCTTGCACGTCCCGATCCCGCGTCGCGCGAAGTCCTCGCAGGAGCAGAAGGCGCCCTCGCGCGACGGATACGCGGGAACGAGGACCTCGTAGCGGGTACGGTGGGCCGGGTTGCGCACCTCGGCCCGCAGGTACGGCGAATCTCGCCTCGGTCGCACGTCGAGGCGCTCTTCGAGGGCGCGGGTCCGCCGTTCTCCGGCCAGCTCCCGGGCGGGTCGGACCGGGCGCGGCTCCTCCGGAGGACGGGACGGCACACCGCGGCGAGGCCTCTTCCGGGACTTAGGCGCTGCGGACCCGCTCCAGGCAAAGCTAGTTATGGGGGCCCCGCGGACGGTCCCCCGTCGACCGCGGGACCGCCCTCGGGCCGGCCACCGGTATGGACCTCACCGCCTTCCTCATCGACCTTTTCCTCCTCCTCGCCGCCGCGGTCCTGGTCGGGGAGCTCACGAGCCGCCTCGGACAGACCGCGCTCGTCGGCCAGCTGCTGGTGGGCGTGGTCCTCGGGCCGACCCTTCTCGGCCCGTACCTCGGCCTTTCGACATCGACGCCGGGGTTCAGCGGCATCCAGTTCCTCGCGACGTTCTTCATCCTCGTCATGGCCGGCCTCGAGGTCTCGATCGAGGAGATCTACGCGACCGGGCTCTCCTCGGGTCTGCTGGGCGGGGCGGTGTTCGTCGGTCCGTTCCTCTTGGCCGCGCTGACCCTCCCGTTCCTCCTGCCGGGGCTGCCCCCGCTCACCTCCCTGTTCGTCGCGCTGACGCTGTCGATCACGGCGCTCCCGGTGATGGGAGTGATGCTCCGCGAGTTCGGGCTGTCCCGCTCGAAGCTCGGACGCGTCCTGATGAACACGGCCGTCCTCAACGAGCTCGCCGCCGTGACCGTCTTCGCGGTCCTCCTGCGGCTCGGGACGGGGAGCGGTTTCGTCGCCGCCGCCATCGCCGTGGTCTCCGTCGCCGTGTTCCTCACGACGGTGCTCAGCGCGCACATGGCCCTGCGGGCGCTGCGGGCGACCCGGGCCTGGGAGCGGCTCCGCCGGAACTTCCGGCGGACCTGGCGGTCCCGGGAAGCCGGGTTCGCGGTGCTGATGGTGATGGCGCTCGGCTCGGCCCTCTACTCCCAGTACCTCGGGCTCACGTTCCTCGTGGGAGCGTTCTACGCCGGGCTCCTCATCACGCCGGAGAGCGCCGGCCCGCGCTCCCACCGCTCGATCAGCCAGGTGTTCGACGCGATGACCTGGGGATTCTTCATCCCCCTGTTCTTCGCGTTCGTGGGCCTCGGGATGAACCTGCGGCTCCTCGCCGGCGCCCCCGCCGACCTCGCCCTGTTCGGCGGGATCGTCGCCCTGGCGATCCTCGGGAAGGTCGGGGTGGGCGCCCTCGTCGCCCGGCTCCAGCGCTGGGCGACGCCGCAGGCGATGGCGATCGGGTTCTTCGTGAGCAGCCGGGGGGCGGTCGAGCTCGCGATGGCCGTGATCCTCCTGCAGAGCGGGATCTTCTCCCCCCGACTCTACACGATCGTCGCCGCCGTCGGCCTGATCACGACGATCGTGGCGCCCATCGGGGCGGCGTACTTCGGGGGGCCGCGCCTCGATCGGCGGGGGTCCGGTATCGTGGGCTGGAAGGCGGGCGCGCCGCCGCTCCCGCTCACCGGGGCCGAGGTCCCGCCCGACCCGTAGCGGGCCAGCGCGGAAGGTTATCTCTCCCGGCGGCTCGGGCCCGCGATGGGCGCATCGTGGCCGTCCGGACCGCCCGGCGAGGACGCGGACCGGGTGCGCCGACGGCGCCAAGGACGCGTCTTCTTGGGCCTCGCGCTCACCTTCGTGGGGCTGTTCTTGGCAGCGGCCGAGCTCCCCACGTCCGGGACGGCCCTCTCCCAGGGGATCGCGTTGCTCGGCGCCGCCCTCCTGGCCGTGTGGGTGGGGGGACTGCTGATGGGCGCCTCCTCCGGTCGGCGCCGGAGGTAGCCGTGGCGCGGTTCCCGTTCCGCCTCGTCACCTTCGATCTGGACGGCACGCTCACGACGGAGCACGGATGGCTCGAGATCGCACGGGCGACCGGCACCCTGGCCGCCTTTGAGAGGACCCAGCGCGCGTTCCGCGCCCGGGAAGTGGACGAGGACACCCACTTGAACGACCTGCTGGCGCTGGCGGAGGGGTTTCGCGTCACCGAGATCGAGGAGGTCCTCGCCCGCACCCCGAAGGTCGCCGGGATCCCCGCGACGCTGTCGGCGCTGCACGAGGACGGGGTCCGCCTCGCGCTCCTCACGCACAACCCCGACTACGTCTGCGCATGGTACGCGCGGACGTACGGGTTCGATGACTACGAAGGGACGAACGGCCGCCGGGTCCGGGCGGGCCGTATCGTGCCGGACGGACCCGCCCATGCCGGCAAGATCGAGGGGCTCGACCGCCTGCGGGCGCGGTCGAAGATCGCGGCGGGGGCGGTGGCCCATGTCGGCGACGGATGGGCCGACGCCGCGGTCTTCCCGCACGTCGGCTACGGCATCGCCTTCCGCTCGGGGCGCCCCGAGGTCCGCCGGGCCGCGGACGCGGTCGTGGACGGGTCCGACCTCACCGCGCTGCTGGCGGTGCTCGAGGCGGCGCGGCCGCGCCGGCCGGTGAACGATGCCCCACCCCTTCGATGAGGGTTCTTATACCCGGGGGGCGCTCGTACCCACCGGCCGATGGAGTACGTGGTCCTCCGTGCGGTCCATCCCACCTGGCTCGCGGCCCAGCTCCCGACGGAGGTGGCGGAGCTGCTCGAGTACCGCCCGAACGAGGTGAGGGACCTCCGCTCCCCCGGACGCGGGATCGCCTTCCTGGCCCGGGGGCCCGGCCTCGTCCGGGTCGTCGCCTCCTACGCCGCGCGGGAGATCCTGGCCGTCGAGACGGTGCGCAACCGCTACATCGCCCCCGCCCGGCTCAGCGACAAGCTGCTGTTCAACATCCCCGGGGCGGTGGTCCGCCATCTTGGGCTGCAGGTGGCCCCGCGCGGCCCGAACGCCACGAAGGCGACGGACGACACCCTGCTGTGGTTCCTGCCCGCCCCGGAGTACTACGAGTACCGTGCCCAGGAGCGGACCTCCCGGGGCTGGAACGGCCCCGCCCCGGGCGGCTTTGCCCACGTCTACCTGGCCAAGTCGCTCCTCCCGCTCGACCGCGACCTCGGCGAGCTCGCCGATCTGGAGTCCCGCATCGAGGCGGAGGAGTGGCGTCCGCGGGTCGAGGCGCTCCAGCGCATCGGCCGCCCCCGGAGGGCGGGATGAGGGTCCGGCCCGCCGGCCGGCCCCTGGGTAGGGGTCGTTTCGGGCCAGTTGCGATTGGGTCGGATAACTCAGACGGGGTCCGAACCTTTTTATATTGTCCTTCAGAAATCTAGAGCGCATGGAACCTACCGGGTCACCGGGTCACTCGGCGGGACGGGGCCGCTACACGCTGCGCAACCCCGTGCCGCTCAGGTCGGCCGAGGACGTCAGGATGACGCGTGCCGGGCTCCCCCAGGATGCGGCGCTCGCCGCCGCGGGGCCCGTGGACCACGACTCGCTCGCCAAGGCGATCCGGCGTTCCGTCGGGCACGACGGGATGCGACCGGAGGACGCCCGATCGATCGCGGCCCATGTGCTCAACTTCTTCGGGTTCAACGAGCGGATCATCGACAACGTGCTCGAGCCGGACGACCGGGACACGTTCTACATGCTCGAGGACACCGGCATCCTCGAGACCGAGCGCGACGAGACGACCCTCTACGACGGCCGCGAGTGGCGGATCCATTACTGGATGTTCCGCAAGGACCGCATCTTCGACCTGGCCCGGGAGGAGACCCAGGCGATGGCCGAGGCGGGCGAGGCGGACGTCGTCTACTCCTCGAACGCCGCCCGATCGGGCGCCTTCCTCCTTCCCCACGGGGAGCGCGGCACCGGCCTGGCCGCCCACGCCGTCTACCACGAGCTCGGCGACGAGGTCTGGCTCGAGCGCACGACGTCGACGCCCCCGGCCCCGGGCCCGACCCCGCCCGCGCGGCCGTCGCGGCGGCGCCCGGACGAGTAGGCCGTCCGTCCCTCCGCTCCCGCGCGGAGGCCGGGACCGGGCGAAGTCAAGACCCGGGCCCGGTACCGTTGGCGATGCGTCAGTTCCTCCTGATCGCCCACCGGGTGCCCGTTTCGGGGGCGTTCACCCTCAACGACCTCGCCGGGGGGGCGGGCCGGATGGACGAGGTCGCCCGGGTCGTATCGACCGCGTTCACCCTCTCGAACGACCTGCGCCGCGACACGGAGCTCGAGATCCTCTTCGTCGCCCCGCCGCCCCCGGCCGCCCGCCGGATCCGGCTCCGCGGCGAGCGGCTGCGGCATCTCAACCCGGACGAGCGGAGCACGGCGGCGCTCCTCAAGAACGCCCTCGTCCGCGCGATCCCGTTCGACCGCGACCGGGAGGTCTCCCCCGGCATCGTCGTCGGGCCGGTCGAGCCGCTGGTCGCGCTCGGGGAGTTCTGCCGCCGGCCCTCGGCGATATGGCTTCGGGAGACCGGCCGCCCCGTCGGGGACTGGGCCGATCCCACCGGCGGGTTCGCGGCGGTGCTGAGCGATCCGACGGACGTGACGGACGCCGAGGCGGCCGTCCTCACGGCCGAGGGGATCCCGGCCGTTTCCCTCGGCCCCCGGTCGATGCGCTCGTCGCAGTGCGTGGACGTCCTCCACAACGAGTTCGACCGCCGCGAGTCCGCGCGCCGCGCCTAGGCGGGCTCGGCGATCGAGGGCGCCCGGTCGAGCGCGTCCCGCATCGTCCGCGGCTTGAGGCCGCCGACGACCGCGGTCATGCGGACGACCTCGCGCCGCTCGGGGTGCACCCGGGTGCCGAAGAGGAGGCGCCGCGGCTCCCCCAGCCGGCGGCGGAAGCAGGAGAGGACCCGCTCGAGGGTGCGCAGGGTCATGTTCGACCCGCCGTCCAGGTGGACGAGGGCGCTCGCCCGCTCGGGGAGCGAGAAGTCGAGCAGGGTCTCGGAGAACGCCTGGTGGACGAGGCGGTCCGGTTCCGTGACGTGGTACTCCCCGTGCAGGAGCGTGGAGAGGCCCGCCTCCCTCAGGTGGCCCTTGAGCCCGGCCAGGTCGACGTTGAGCTGGGAGGGGTTCTCGACCATGTCGACGAGGCTGGTGACGAGGTTGTGCAGGTAGGTGTTGCGCACCTGGAAGACCCGGGGCAGCGGCAGCGCCTCGAAGCGCCGCAGCTTCTCGTTGGAGAGGGCCAGGACGAGCCCTCCCATCTCCTCGAGCTCCTCGAGGGTCGCAAAGACGTTGTCGCGCCGGTCCGCGTTCGTCTCGAGCTCGATCTGGAACGGGAGGAACGCGATGGGGACCGGCAGGGTCCGCTCGGTCTCCCTCAGCGTGCGCGCCAGGAACGGGAGAAGGGCGCTGCCGGTCCCACCGCCGAGGCCGGCCAACAGGAAGACGATCTCGTATCGGCCGAGGCGACGGACGAGCTCCTCCCGGCTCTCCTCCGCGGCCTCGAGGACGACGGACCGGTCCCCTCCGCTGCCGCTCCCGCGCAGCCGGCGGTGGCCGAGGAGGATCCGCTCATCGATCGGCTTGTCCTTGAGGTGGCGCGCGTCGGTGTTGACCGCGATGGCCTGGACTCCCGGGATCCCCAGGGTCAGCATGTCGTGGACCGCATCGCCCCCGGCACCGCCGAGCCCGACGACCGCGAAGGCGTTGCGGTGGGCCAAGGTCGCCCAGGCCTCGATCGAGTCGTCCATGCCCGCCTCCCGGCCCCTACGGGGGAGGAGGGCCCTCGGCCGCCGCGACGGTCTCGGAGTCCCGGCGGGGGCGTGCCGACGTGGCGGCGAGATGCTCGACCCGGGCCCGGATGTACTCCCGCACGGCCGAGCGCACCGCGTCGTCGACGGAGACGCTGTTGCCCTCGCGGACGAACTCCTCGAGCTGGCGGTTGTCCTGCCGCGAGAGGTCGACCACGACCTTGCGGATGTTCGGCGGAGGAAGGTTCACCTCGATGTACCGCTCGAGCCCTTCCCGGATCGTGTCGGAGATCGTGGCGGTCCCCTTGGCGAGCTGGATCTGGCGTAGCTTTTCGAGGAGGTCCTGGGGGATCCGTACTGTGACGCGCTCGGAGGTATCGACCATTCTGCGTCAGACGTTGATTGCTCCTTTGTCTGACAATTGGCATATGGGTGCCGGGAATATAAATCTAGTGCCGAGGAGCGCGGGCCGGCCGGCGGGACCCGCGGGGGGCGGACCGGGGATCGGCGGCGGCCCGCTCAGGGAAGCGCCGGCGGGGGCGGTATCTTGAGCGCCTTGAGCCGCCGCAGGATCTCGTCGTCCGAGTACTCGCGGTACTCCTTCGCGGTGATGGCGTGGATGATGTAGCCGTCCCCGCTCGCGCTGTCCCGCTTCATCGCGGCGGTCAGGCCGCGCAGGGCGAGGTCGACACCCTCGGCGACGCCGAGGTCGCGCGAGTAGCCCTCCTCCAGGATCCCGTAGGCGAAGGTCGAACCGCTTCCGACGGAAACGAATCGGTCCTCCATCGAACCGCCGGCCGGATCGACGGAGTAGACGTGGCCGCCCTTTCCGTCGACGCCTCCGACGATCAGCCAGGCGTAGTAGGGGAAGTAGCGGTTGCCGTTGAGGATGTTCGCGAGCAGCGTCGCCGCCCCCTCGACCGGGAGCGCGCCGCCGCGCCGCAGCCGGTAGAGCGCGACCTCGGCGCGCAGGTAGCGCACCAGCGCCTGCGCGTCGCCGACGCCCCCGGCGACGGTCGCCGCGAGGTGGCGGTCGAGGGAGAAGACCTTGACCGTGTTCTTGTTGGCGATGAAGCTGCCGTCGGTCGCACGGCGCTCGGAGGCCATGACGACCCCGTCCTTGAGGACGAGGCCGATCGTCGTCGTGCCGGTCTTGAGCCGGGAAGCGACCTCTTGGACAGGAAGGGGGGAGCTCATGGGTCCACCGCAGCGCGGGGGCGCAGACGCCCCCCTCTATTAACCTCCCGCCCCCGCCGGTAGCCGAACGCCACCGGGTGGCGGCGAGGTAGGCCGCTAGACGTTGTGGGCGTCCCGCCCGGCGAGCGTGCAGCGGACCTCGAGCGAGGGGGCGTAGAGGCCGGTGACGGGGACGCGCATCAGCGCGAGGAACTCCTCCTGGTCCCGGATCGCCTGCTCGAGCTCGGCCTCGCTCGGAGCCAGGTAGGCCAAGAGCAGCAGCGGGGTCGTCGTGTGGTAGAACTCGTCGAGCCCGCCCTTCGTCGTCGTGTGGGGGTCGTCGTCGAACCGACCGAACATGGCGACCCCGAACGCCGAGCGCTCGGCGGTCAGGGGGGCGCACGCAAGGTAGGCGACCAGCCCGTGCTCGGTGAGGACCTTCTCGAGGAACCCGGAGATGCGATCGGCCAGCGGCTGAGCCACCGGGCGTCGCTCCATCGTGCAGTGGCAGAGCTCGTGGACATGGTGCAGGCGCAGAAAGTTCCGCACCGGCTCCGGCGCATCGGTGAACCGATCGTACGCCATCCGGGCGAGGCGGGCGCCGATGACGCAGTCGAAGTAGCTCGTGTTGTGCGGGCGGGATTTCCAGTCGTCGTGCTTGGTGACGCCGAGCAGCGCCCGCATCCCGTTCTCGTGGATGCGCAGGAGCAGCTCGAAGCGGCGGTCGTCCCGGTCGCGCACCTCGACCGTGTCCCTGCCGACCGCCCCGGCCGGCGGGAGGCTGTCCACTCCACCCATACCCGGTGAGCGCTCGAGCTCCGCGGACCCCTTAAGCACTTTTCGCGCCGTCTCACTTCCCACCGGGTCCTGAACGAAGCCGGACCGCGATCGGAGGCCGAACGTCGCGGCCGACCCGCTATTCGAGGTCCAGCGATTCGGGAGCTTCCCGACCACGCCCGGAGTAGTAGTCCAGCCAGTGGCGACGCAGCGACTCCTCCGTCGCCCCCGTGTCGTAGGCCGGGGAGACGACCGGTCGCGCCCGCTCGACCGCGAGCAGCACGGCCGTGCGGACCCTCTCGTGCGCCCGGACGACCCCGAACCGGGCGAAGAACACGAGGAACGGTTCGAGGTCGGGTCCGGGATCGATCACGCGGGCCGTCCCCCGGAACCGGAACCCCCGGCGCGAGAACGGGTCGACGACGTTCGCCTCGTACGCGGGCCGCCGACGCAGGTTCTCGACCGTACGGGGCGACGCGAGGTCGGCGAAGACGAGATGGTCGTCGTCCCAGACCGCCAGGGTCCCCTTCGGGGAGAGGTTCGGCGCACCGTCCGGCCCCTCCGACGCCACGTAGCCGAGATGCATCCGGTCGACGAGCCGGCGCATCTCCTCGGTGAGGGCGCCCACGGCGGCGGATGGCCGACGGGGCCTTCAGGGTGACGGCCCGTCGGCGACGGGGGTCGCCCCGGGGCCCTCCGACGGAGCGCTGGCCCCCTCGTCGGTCGGCGTGAAGCCGAGGCGGCGCAGGTGCGGGAGGGCGGCCATCAGCCCGCCGATCGCGACGGTCCCGGCCCCGGCGACCAGGTATGTGGCGTCGACCGAGGTCGCGGCCGTCAGCACGCCGCCCGCGTACTGCCCGAACGGGACGAGCCCGTAGCTCCCGACCTCGTCCGCCGCAAGGACCCGGCCCAGCCGGTCCTCGGGGACCGTCGCCTGGATCGTCGCCAGGAAGACCGTCGTGAACATCCCGGGAAAGACGCCGAACAGGAACATGATCGGGAGGGCCAGCCAGGGGCTGTGGACCAGGCCGAGCCCGACGACGCTCAGACCCTGCAGGAGCGTGAAGGCCGCGAGGAAACGGCCCGCGCGCGCCTCGAACCGCCACCGGTTGATCACCAGGGTCCCGACGGCCGATCCGAGGCTCCCGGCGGAGAGCATGGCGCCAACGAACACGGCGTTCGAGAGGGCGAGTCCGACCTGGACGTAGAGGGCCAGCTCGACGAACGCGACGGCCGAGAAGAAGTTCACGACGAGCGCGCTCAGGGTGATCTCGAGCAGCTCGCGTCGCCGGAACAGGTAGCGATAGCCGTCCGCGGCCTCGGAGAGGAAGCGTCGGGGGGGACGCTCCCGGCGGGGAGCGAGATCCGCCCGGAGCACCGCCAGGGCGACCGTGGTGAGGGCGAAGAGGGCGATCGGCAATAGCAGCGCCGGCGCCGGGCCCACCCAGCCGAGCGCGGCGCTCGTCGTGAGGCTTCCCGCGACGAGGACCCCCACGGCGCTCGCGTAGACGAGGCCGTTCGCCGAACCGAGCTCGGCGCGGCCGACGAGGCGCGGGAGCGAGGAGTTGAACGTCGGGCGGAAGATGGTCACCGCCGTCGTTTCGACGGCCCAGAGCGGGAAGGTCGCGAGGACCCAGACCGGGGCGTAGAACCCTCCCCCGCCGACGACGACCCCGCCGGGCCGGAGATAGAGCACGAACGCGATGGCCGCCGTGGCGAACAGTGCGAGGAGGTTGACCTCCTGCATGAGGCGGCGCCGATCGGCCCGGTCGGCGAGCGTCCCGGAGAACACGGCGGCCGCGAGGGTCGGGATCGTCGAGGAGAGCCCCAGGAAGGCGAGGGCGTACGCCGCCGCGGTGTGGCCGGCCCCCGTGTCGGGGTACGCGGTCGCGATCGTCCAGAGCAGGACCACGAGCGAGGACGTCGGGGCGGCGAAGGAGGCCGCCCCCGCGGTCAGGAAGGTGCGGAACGGCCCCCGGGCCAGGAGCTCGCGGAACGGGCTCAGGTGCTCATCCCCTTGGCTCGACGGGAGGGCGCTACCTAAAACCTTCCGACCCGGGGACCCGCGCCGAAAAGTGCCCCGGAGCACGGTGCCCGGCGGCCAAGCGCCTATGTACCCGGCGACGGATGGCGCTCGACCGGGGAGGCCTCGTGCGGCTCATCCATCAGGACCCGGGGCTCGGTCTCCTCAAGCTCCGCCTCGAGACCCCGAGCGACCTCTGGCGCATCGCCCGTCTCATCGCCCCGGGGGAGCGCGTCGGCGCTTCGACGACGCGACGGGACCCAGAGGCGCCGGCGGAGACCTCGGCGGCCCACAAGGAGCGCCGCCGGGTCTGGCTCGAGGTCCGGGCCGACCAGGTCGAGTTCCACGGCTTCTCCCACCACGTACGGATCGCCGGTCCGATCGTGGAGGGGCCGTTCGACCTCGGGCGGCACCACACCCTCGACATCGGTCCCGAGGACGAGGTGGCGCTGCACAAGGAGCGGCTGTCCCCGGCCGACCGCGCCCTCCTCGAGGAGGGCCTGGCCGCCCAGGGGGAGCCCCGGGTCGTCCTCGCCTGCGTCGACTGGGGGGAGTCGTCCATCGTGCGCCTGCGGGGCCGGGCCATCGAGCCGGTGGCGGACGTGAACCGCTCGCTGCCCGGCAAGCGGTACGCGCTCGCCGGCAGCCACCGGGACCGCCGCGCCTACGTCGAGGAGCTCCTCGAGCTGCTCGAGGGGGAGGTGGAGGCCGCGTCGACCCTCGTCCTCGCCGGCCCGGGATTCCTCAAGGAGGAGCTCGCCCACGACCTCAGCGAGCGGCACCCGACGCTGAAGAAGAAGCTCCGCGTCCTCGCCACGGCCGAGACCGGTCGCATCGGGATCGACGAGCTATTGCGCTCGGGCCGGGCGAGCGAGGTCCTTGCGGGGACCGCGGCCGCGGAGGAGGCCGACCTCGTCGAACGCCTGATCGGCTCCCTCGCCGGGGGCAAGCGGGCGGCCGTGGGTCCGCGCGAGTGCCGCGAGGCGATCGAGGCGGGGGCCGTCGAGACGCTCCTGGTCGGCGAGGAGCTCCTGCGCGATGCCGAGATCGCCCCCCTGCTCGAGCGCGCGCGCGAGGAGCGGGCCCGCCTCTTCGTCGTCCGGTCCGACGGCGGGGCCGGTAAGCGCCTCGCGGCGCTCGGCAGGATCGGGGCGATCCTCCGATTCGACTGGACGAGCACGACGCCGCGGGGGCGCTAGCGCCGTCCTACGGGATGGCCTGGACCGCCTCGCGCAGCTCCTCGAAGCGGCGCTTGAGGTCCTTGAGGGCGAAGCGGAACGCCTCGCGGGCGGTGAGCGATCCGTCGGTCTCGTAGCGCAGGAAGTAATCCGCCTCGTCCGGCTCGACCTTGACCGAGCCGTGCTCGCAGGCCTTCTCGCACGCCTCGCACAGGATGCACGCGGTCTCGTCGGTGACCGAGAGCTTGCCGCCCCCGAACTCGAGAATGTCGACCGGGCAGGTGCCCGCGACGCGCTTCAGGCACGCGTCGGAGCAGCCCGAGGCCCGGTGGATCTTGACGTGGGGGCGGGGGGAGGCGCCGACGGCGAGCGCCACCTGGTACTTGGCGTGCTCGCGCGCGCTGCCGACGACGGCGGTGGCGTAGGCGAGGAGCGCCTGGCGGGCGCCGAGGCGCACGATGGGGATCTCCGGCTCGACGATCGCGAGCGAGGGGTCGCCCAGCGGCACGAGGTCGCGGGAGTAGACCGTGCAGGGGCCCTTCTTGTCGACGGAGTACATCACCTGGCAGTTCGGGCAGCCGGCGCCGTTGCACGTGCACTCCGACTTGCGCCGGAACTGGCCGAGGTCCGTCGGGATCGGGAGGAGGCCCATCCGTAGCGCGACGGCCTCGTCGAACATGCTCGTCGAGGAGTCGTAGTCCTTGCCGGTCGCCTCATCGCGGATCGGCCCGAGGTGGAACTCGACCTCCTCGATGGCGAGCCGGGGGATGTCGGAGAGCAGCGTGCGGCGGATCGCGTTGACCTGGGTCGCCGTGGTGCCCGTGAGCTCGAGGCGGACCGCGCGCGGCTTGAGCTCGAGGACCGAGACCTGCACGCTACACCCGCCGGCCGCGACGGCCACCCTTCGCCTTCGTCCCGTCGTGCGGGATCGGGGTCACGTCCTCGATCCGGCTGATCTTGATCCCCGCACGCGACAGCGCGCGGATCGCGGCCTGGGCGCCGGGCCCGGGCGAGCGCGCGCGGTTGCCCCCGGGGGCGCGGACGCGCACGTGAAGGGTGTCGTAGCCCTTCTCCTTGATGACCGCGGCGACCTGGTCGGCCGCCTTCATCGCGGCGTAGGGGCTCGACTCGTCGCGGGCGGCCTTGACGACCATCCCGCCGGTCGCCTTCGTCAGGGTCTCCGCACCGGTGAGATCGGTGACGGTGATGTGGATGTTGTTGTAGCTCGCGAAGATGTGCGCGATGCCGATCTTCGCCATGCCTACCGACCTCCCTCGGCCGGCAGGGCCGCCGGGGGCGCCTCGGCCGGCCGCGCCTCGAGGCGGGCGCGCAGCGCGGCCCGGACGGGGTGATCGTCGGAGTTGAGCGGGCTCGTCGGCGCATAGGCGATCTGAATCTCCTCCGCCGACGGGACGAGATAGCCCGGTCGCGTCACGCGGTGATCTCCGATCGAAAGGTGGCCGTGGACGATGAGCTGGCGCGCGCCGTTCGCCGTCGGGGCGAGCCCCTTCGTGAACGCGATCCATTCGAACCGCCGCTCGAGGACCTGCTCGACGCGCAAGGCCAGCACGTCATCGAGCGTGGGGCTTCCGACCGGGAGAACGCCGAGGCGGGTCAGTCGTCCGAGCAGCCCGTCGGTCTCCCGCTTCGCCTGGGGGACCCCGGCCCGGAGGTCGGCCTGGAGGTCGCGGGCCTGGCGGCGAAAGCCGCGCAGGATCGACTGGGCCTTCCAGAGCTCGCGCTTGTTCTTGAGCCCGTAGCGCTGCAGGAGCTTGCGCTCCTCGTCCATCCGCCCGGCCTCCCACGGATGCTTCGGCGTGTCGTACGTCCGCCTGAGGAACTTCGGATCGCCCATGGAGCACCTACTTCTTCGCGGCCGGGGCGGCCGCGGGGGCCGGGGCCGCCGCCGGCGCAGCGGGCGCGGCGGCGGCGGCGCCGCCCTCCTTGCCCTTGGCGGCGGCCGCCTCCTTGGCGGCCTTCTTGAGAACGCCGGCGGCCATGCCGGTGCGTCCGTTGGACCGGGTCCGCTGACCGCGGACCTTCTGCCCGCGCTCGTGGCGGACGCCGCGATACGACCGGATCATCTTCATCTGGTTCACGTCGTCCCGCCGCGCGGTCTCGAGGTCGGCGCCGACCAGGTGGTGCACCTCGCCGGTGCCAAGGTCCATCGGCTGGTTGAGCATCCAGGGCGGGAGCTTCTCCGGTAGCGTGGTGAGGACGGACTCGAGCCCATCGACGGCAGGCTCGGGAAGGTTGCCGATCATCTCGCGCGGGTCGACGGCCGCGAGGCGGCAGGCGACCTCGGCCACCCGCAGACCCACGCCGCGGACGCCGGTGAGGGCGAGCGCCGACGGGCGGCGCCCGTCGAGGTCGCTGCCCGCAAGGCGAACGATGTAACGGAAGTTGGGATTGTCCGGGATCGGCTTGGCCCCGCCCTTCGTTGGAGCGCCGGGCGCGCCGGCCTTGCCGCCCTTCCCCTTGCCCTCCTTCGGCTTGCCGGTCTTCTCCTTCTTGGAGGACTTCTCGGACTCCGCCGGTGGCGCCGCCGCGGGCGTGGCCGGGGCGGCCTCGGGGTCCTTCGGGTTCTTGGGCGCGGTCCCACTCTCCTTCGATGCTGCGGCGGGCGGCCCACGACCGGAGGCCCGGCCGGGGCCCGCGAAGCCGCGGGTAGCGCCGCCGAACTGGCCTCTCCTTTTAAGTGCTTCGGTGGCCGGCGGCCGCGCCCCGCCGGTCGGCGGGCCGGGGAGGCATCGCCTTTAGCCCATGCGGCGTCGGTCGGGTGTGCCCGGGGAGCCGGAGGTCTCCATCGTCCTTCCGACGTTCAACGAGCGGAAGGCCCTCGAGCTCCTGGACCCGCGCATCGGCCGATCCCTCGCCCGGTTCTCGAGCGAGGTCGTCGTGGTCGACGACAGCTCTCCGGACGGCACGGGGGAGTTCGTCCGGTCCCGCGACGGAGCGCCGTTCCGGCTGATCGAGCGGCCGGGCCGCCTCGGTCTCGCCTCGGCCGTGCTCGAGGGCTTCCGGGCCGCCCGGGGGCGGGTGATCGTCGTCCTCGACGCGGACGGAAGCCATCCGCCCGAGGTGATCCCGTCGCTCGTGACCCCGATCCTCGACGGTCGCGCCGAGTTCGTGCTCGCCAGCCGCAAGGTCGCGGGCGGGAGCGCGCCGGGGCTCGTCGGGTGGCGCCGGGCCGTCTCCTTCGGCGGCGGCCTCCTCGCCCGTCCCCTCGTCCACGTCCTCGACCCGATGAGCGGCTTCTTCGCGCTCGACCGGCGCATCCTGGCACGGGCCGAGCTCGCCCCGATCGGCTACAAGATCGCGCTCGAGGTCCTCGTGCGGTGCCGCCCTCGCCCCGTCCTCGAGGTGCCGTTCACGTTCGGCCCGCGCGTGGCCGGGGAGAGCAAGCTCGGGTCGGGGCAGATCGGCGACTACCTCCGGCACCTCGGGCGCCTCTATTCGTTCCGGATCATCGGCCCGCGGCGCGCCTCGAGCACCCGGTAGCCGCTGCGCCGGCCGACGACCTCCACCGGTCCGTCCCAGTGCTCCTCGAGCCACGACTGGTAGAACCGGATCCCCTGGCTCCCCTTTCCGACGACCACGAGCCGGCCCCCTTCCGCTAGGTGGGTGCGCGCCCCGGCCAGGAGCGCGAGGACGAGCGGTCGACCGGCGTGGTACGGCGGGTTCGTCGCGATCAGGTCGAAGGTCTCCCCGGCGACCGGCTCGAACAGAGAGCCGACGCGCACCTCCGCGTTCCCGACCCCGTTGCGGCGCAGGTTGCTCCGCGCCAGGTGGGCCGCCCGGCGGTTCACGTCGGTGAGGACCACGCGGCCGCCGGGGGCGGCCTTCGCCGCGGCGACGCCGACCGCCCCCCACCCGCACCCGAGGTCGAGGACACGGTCGCTCGCCCCGACCGTCATCGACTCGATGAGCAGGGCGGTGCCGGGGTCGAGCCCCTCGGCGCCGAAGATCCCGCGGTCGGACTCGAAGATCAGGATCTGGCCGCGGTAGAGGAAGCGGAAGCTCCGCCGTCGCGAGGGCGAGCGCGGGCGCGCGGTGAAGTAGTGCTCCGGGGCCGGCTCTTCCGACCCCATCGCTCAGTTCCGTCGGCCGAAGAGCCCCGAGCGGCGCGACGACGTGCGGGCGCCGCCGCTCCCGAGGGCCTCGCGGAGGAGCTCTTTCTGGTGGCCGCCGAGGGAACGCGGCAGCTCGACGTGGACCGTGAGTATGAGATCGCCGCGGTCGCGTCCCCGGAAGCGCGGGAACCCCTCGCCCCGCAGACGGAACTGCGCCTCGGGCTGGGTCCCTGGGGGAACCGTCAGGAGCGCTTCCCCGGTGAGCGTCGGGACCCGTACCTCGGCCCCGAACAGGGCATCGGCGAGCGGGATCGTCGCCTCGCTGTAGGCGTCCATCCCCTGGCGGGCGAAGCGGTCCGACGGTTCGAACATGACCTGGACGAAGAGGTCGCCGGGAGGGCCGCCGGGTCCGCCCGGTACCCCCTGGCGCGGGAGACGAAGGATCGTGCCGTCGTCCACGCCGGGCGGGATCGTCACCTCGAGCTTCTTCACCCGCCGCAGGGTGCCGGTCCCGTCGCACGTCGGGCACGGCGCCTTGATGCGGCGACCCGACCCGTGGCACATCGGACAGTCGGTGATCGTGATGAGCTGGCTGTAGCCGCGGCTCTGCGAGCGGCGGATCTGGCCCCGTCCCTCGCACTCCGGGCACGTCTCGAGCGCGGTCCCGTCCCGCGCGCCGGTCCCCCGGCAGTCTTCGCACCGGGTCGCCTGCGGCACCTCGATCGTGCGATCCGCGCCGGTGACCGCGGCCGAGAGCGGGAGACGCACGGAGACCTCGAGATCGTTGCCGCGCCCGCTGCCCCTCCGGCGGCCGGCATCGAAGAGCCCCCCGCCGAAGCCCTGCTCGAACAGCTGCTGGAAGAAGTTCGAGCCGCCGAGGAGGTCCTCGAGATCGCCGGCGTGCGTGAAGTTCTGCCAGGTGAACCCCTGCGGACCGAAGTCGGTCGCGACGCCGGAAAATCCCATCGCGTCGTAGCGACGGCGCTTCTCGGGATCCGCGAGGATCTCGTACGCCTCGGACAGCTCCTTGAACCGCTCCTCGGCGGCCTTCGGGTTGTCCTTGTTCACGTCGGGGTGGTGCTGGCGGGCGAGCCGCCGGTAGGCCGACTTGATCTCGTCGGCGCTGGCGCCCCGTCCGACGCCGAGGACCTCGTAGTAGTCTCGCTTGCTGGGCATTCCGTCCGGCCGGACCGCCCCGGTGGCGGACCGACCGGACCTAGAGGCGCGTCTATTTACCGTCTCGTCGAGGCGGAGCGGCGGGCGCGGGCACCGCCGACGGGCGGACGGGGCCCCGGGCCGCCGCGCGAGCGCGGCCGTCGGAGGACGACGGCGGTCCCAAATCGGCCACCGAGGCGGCGTGCGGCGGAGGATTCGCGCGCGCTCACCTCGACGGTGCCGAAGCTGGAGACGAGGCTGCCGAGCGCCCGGGGGGCGAGGTCGGCATACGTCCGCGCCCGCATCACGGGGCGGGGCGTGCCCCGCCCGACGCGCACGGAGAGCGGCGTCCCCGGGGCCGGCAGCCACTCTCCCGGTACGTTCGTGATGAGGTTGCCGAAGGGGTCGACGTGCAGAACGACGCCCCGCACCGTGCGGCCGCGTCGGCGCGGGACCGGCAGGGCCCGGTGCTGGAAGTCGCAGCGCGTGCCGAGCCGTTCGGGGGGAGTTCCGCAGGCCAGCCGGGCGGCCGCCGGGGCAAAGAGGTCTCGGCCCTGGAAGGTCGGGCTCGGAGGGTGTCCGGGGGCGACCCGGGCAGGATCGAGGCGGTAGGCGTCGCCCCCGCCGAGCCGCTCGGCCAGAGGAAAGAGGACCCCATTGTCCGGGCCGACGAGCAGGCTGGTGTCGGCGCACTTCACCGCGATCGGTGCCCGGGTCGACCCGACGCCCGGGTCGATGACCGCCACGTGGACCGTGCCCGCCGGGAACATCGCGCCCATCTGTCGCAGGAGGAACGCCGCCTCGACGACGCGGTGCGGCGGGACGTCATGGACGAGGTCGATGACGTGGCCCGGGGGAAGGCGTCGGTAGAGGACGGCTTTCATCTGGGCGGCGTAGACGCCGCCGATGTCCGTCGTCAGGGTGACGAGGCGGGGGCGCGCCATGCGCCGCCCGCTCCCGTGCGACCGGCCCTACGACTTCATGATCGCCACGAGGAAGATGGCGATCGCGATGAGGGCGCCCACGACGGCGGCGAGCAGGACGAGGAAGGCCTGCCAGACCAGCGTCGAGAGCGACGCGTGCAGCGTGTGGTACCAATAGCCGGAGAGCAGACCCACGACCAGGCCGACGACGAGGAGCACGACGCCGATCGTCCGGCTCTTGCCGCTGCCGAAGTAGGCCGTGAACACTCCCGCCAGGATCAGGAACAGTCCGAAGACCAGGAGCAGGATCGTGACGAACTCCTGCCAACCGCCGATCAGATTCGCGCTGTTGGCCGCCCACACCTCAAACACGATCGTGTGCCTCCTTCAGAACTTGATGCCCGTCAGGGTCTTGGTGTCGATGACGCCGGGGACCGAACGGATCTTGTCCACGACCAGCTGGCCCAGGGCGTTGAAGTCCTCCGCCTCGACCTTCGCGATGAGGTCGTACTCACCGAAGAGCGGGTGGAGCTCCACGATCCCCTTCACCCGAAGGAGCTCGGTGTACACCTCATGCTCCTTCGCAGGCGCGGTGCTGATCAGGACGAATCCGATGGCCACGGGGTTTTTCCCTCTCGGACGGCCCGGCGACACCTGCCCCACTTAATAAGGGTTGTCAGCCGCGAGAGGACGATTCCTATCGGGGCGAACTCCCATAAAGCCCGGCCCCAGAACCGGCCGTCCGTACCCGATGGAGACCCACCTCAAGACGTTCCCGAGCCGCCTGGTCGCGCGTCCCTGGCTGCTCGCGTTCGTGCCGATCAACGCGGCGACGTCCGGATTCGGCGTCGCGCTGCCCCTCCTCATCCTGATCACGCTGCACGGCGCCTGGGTCGATGTGGCCCTGGCGGCGTCGCTGTTCAACGGCGCCGTGATCCTCGCCTCGATGCTGTGGGGGTATCTCTCCGACCGCTATCCGACCCGCCGCCGATTCCTCCTCATCAACTACATTGGCTTCGCGGTGATCTACGTCCTCCTCGCCCAGGCCCCCTCCCTCCCCGCCCTCTACGTCCTCTACGTGGTGGTCGGGCTCATCGCCCCGGCGGGGGCGAGCGCGTCGAACCTCCTCATTCTCGAGAAGTTCCGCGAGGACGAGCGGCCGAACGCGTTCGCGTCATTCCAGGAGATGAGCATGATCGGGGCGATCGCCGGTCTCCTCATCGGCTACTTTTGGCTTCTGGGCGGCCGGCCGCTCGAGCCGCTCCTCTACGTGCTCGCCGCCCTCGCCGCGGTCTCCGTCGCCGCGGTCTGGGTCGGCATCCGCGACGTGCCGCCCGACCGGGTGCGGACGACCGCGAACGTCGCCGTCCACGCCGATAGCCTGGCGTCGAGGATCTACCACTCGGCCGCGCTCCGGATCGCCATCCCGTTCTTCCCCAAGCGGCCCGGGTTGTCGCGGCCGTCCCGCGCGCGCTTCCGCCGCTGGCTGCGCGAGGAGTTCCGCCACGAGCTGCCGCTCATCTTCGCGGCGTCGTTCCTCTTCAACGTCTCCTCGAACCTGTTCAACATCTCCTACGTACCGTATCTCTACGCCGCGGGCCTCACCGCCTCCTCGATCTTCCTCGTCAACTTCTCGAACAACCTCGCCCAGGGCCTCGCCTTCCCGTCGAGCGGCAACCTCACCTCCCGGCTCGGTTCCGATCGTCTCGTCCAGCGCTCGACCTATGTCCGCAGCCTGGGGTATCTCGCCGTGGCCGGCTTCACCTTCGTTCCCCTCGCCACCGGCGGCGTGTACGGGGCGAACGTGCTCGCCTTCGCGATCCTCGGCGCGGCCATTGCCTTCTACTCGACGTCCTCGTCCCTCATCCTGTTCCGCGCCCTCCGCGGGCGGGACGCCGGCAGCCTGCTCGGGGTGAGCAGCGCCTTGGGCGGGGTCGCCGCCGTGCTGGGCGCCGTCCTCTCCGGAGTGCTCTCGTTCCTCGGCTACCGGTACACTTTCCTCATCGCCGCGGGCGCGCTCCTCGCCTCCCTGCCGCTCTGGTCGGCGGCCCAGGTCGCCTACCTCCGTCGCAAGGAGGCGCCCGCGGCCGTCCGCCCCACGCCGACGCCGCCGCCGGCCGGTCGCATCGAAACCGATTAACCCTCCCACGCCTCGGCGGGCCGGGAAGGCCATGGCGGGAGAGGTCCAGCGCGGGCTCGAGGACGTGGTCGCCCTCGAGTCGCAGATCTGCTTCATCGACGGACACGGCGGGCGGCTCATCTACCGCGGCTACGACATCCGCGAGCTCGCCGAGCAGTCGACGTTCGAGGAGGTCGCCTACCTGCTCTGGTACGGCCGCCTGCCGACGCGCGCCCAGCTGGACGAATTGCGGACGCGCCTCGCGCGCCTGCGCGAGATCCCGGCCGAGCTCACCGGCATCCTCGACCGCATCCCGAAGGAGTGCGCGCCGATGGACGTCCTGCGCACCGCGGTGAGCGCCCTCGCGCACTTCGAGCCGGCGGAGACCCGCCCGGGCGCAAGCTCGATCGGCGGCGCCCAGCGGCTGACCGCCGTGCTCCCCTCGATCCTCGGCTACTTCCACCGCCGGCGCAAGGGCCTTCCGCCCCTCGCGCCCCGTCCCGAGCTCGGCCACGCGCAGTATCTGCTCTACGCGCTGCGCGACCGCGAGGGCAGCGAGCTCGAGGGCCGGGCCCTCGACATCGCCCTCATCCTCCACGCCGACCACGAGCTCAACGCCTCGACCTTCGCGGCCCGCGTCACGGCCTCGACGCTCAGCGACCTCTACTCCGCCGTCACGAGCGCCGTCGGCACCCTCAAGGGACCGCTGCACGGCGGGGCCAACGAGCGCGTCATGGAGCTGCTCAACGAGTGCGGCACGGTCGATCGGGTCGATGCGATCGTGCGGGGCAAGCTCGCGCGCCACGAGCGGATCATGGGCTTCGGGCACCGGGTCTACAAGGTCGAGGACCCCCGGGCGACGATCCTGCGCGACTGGTCCTACCGGGCCGGCGAGGCGCACCACGACCTCCACTACTTCGAGCTCCTGCGCGAGCTCGAGCGCGTCGTCCACCGCGAAAAGGGGCTCTATCCGAACGTCGACCTGTATTCCGGGAGCGTCTACACGCTCCTCGGGATCCCGAGCGATCTGTTCACGCCGGTCTTCGCGGCGAGCCGCGTCGTCGGCTGGACGGCCCACGTGCTCGAGGAGTACCAGGACCTCCGCCTGATCCGGCCGACGGCCCAGTACATCGGCCCCGTCGACCTGCGCTACGCCCCGGTCGACCAGCGGGCCTAGCGGGCGCGGGCCCGACCGGACCGCGGGCGGCCGGTCGCGACCGAGCGGACGGACATGAGCGGGTAGCGGCGGCGCGGGTCGAGGGCGAGCCCGGCCTCGACGCGGACCGGGCCGTCCACGAGCGAGACGCGCGCCGTCAGCATCTCGGCGGTGAGGTAGCGGTAGGCGAACCGGCCCCGACCCGCCGGGCCGCCGACCGTCGGGTCGATCCGGACCCGGACCTCGGCCACGAAGGGCTGCAGGCCGACCGCGCGCTCGATCGTTCGGGCCAGGCCCGCGGCCGTGCGCGGCGCGACCGGCGTTCCGAGGTATTGGTGGAAGATCCCGCCGAGCTTGATGCCGGCCTCGAACAGGAGGGCCTCGCGCGGGGTCAGGCGGATCGGATGGAGCCGGGCGGCGGCGCTCGGGCTCATTCGGAGACCGCCGTCCCTCCCCGCGGGACCAGGAACGGTCCCGCGAGGTAATAGAAGGCGATGCCGGCCGCGGCCACCACCGCCGCCGCCTCGGCGACGAGGAACGGCCACGATCCGGGCGCCGGACGGAACTGGAGCGGCACGAGCGCGACCACGAGCGCGACGGAGGTGACCGTCGCCGGAAGCCGCACGCGGCTTCCGCGTCGGACCTTCGGGAAGGGCACCGGGACGACCATCGTCAGCGCGACGAGCCCGCTGCCGAGCAGGAACGCGATCGGGTCCGTTCCGAGGAACCCGGGCACGTCCAGGAAGAGCACGAGCGCCGCGACCGCCAGCGCGTTCTGAGGGGTCGGAGCGCCCACGAAGTGCGGGACGCGGAACGCTCGCAGGGTGAAATAGACCAGTCGGGCGAACGCGAGCGCGGCGATGAGCACACCGACGATCACGGCGTCCGACTGCCACGGGGCCCAGAGCGCGGCCCGCTCGGTGTGGACGATCACCAGCGCCGCGGGCGCAAGCCCGAAGGTCA
Organism: Thermoplasmata archaeon; assembly: GCA_021812305.1. Lineage (GTDB taxonomy): Archaea > Thermoplasmatota > Thermoplasmata > Lutacidiplasmatales > UBA184 > Lutacidiplasma. The sequence goes on along the minus strand of JAKAOB010000006.1, from coordinate 2,252 downwards.
CCGCGTCCGCCACGGAGTCCGCGACGCGGCCAAAGGCCGACGGGGGGAGGCCGGAGCGCCGGGAGAGGTACCCGTCGAGGCCATCGAAGCCGAGCCCGCAGACGATGAGCAGCATTCCCCAGAGCGGGTTGCCCGCGAGCGTGTAGGCGATCGCGCCGAGGCCGACGAGCGCGTTCGCGAGCGTCGCGAGGTTCGCCGCCCAGCGGCCCGTCACGACCGCTCCTCGGCAATCGTCGTGACCCCGGCCGTCACCCGCGATCCGACCGGGACCGTGGGCGCGAAGTGCGCCGCGGGGACGAGCACGTCGACGCGGGAGCCGAGGACGATCATCCCGAGGCGGTCGCCCTTCGCCCGGGTGTCCCCGGGCCGCACGAAGCTCACCAGGCGGCGGGCGACGACCCCCGTCATCTGGACCACCTCGACCGGTCCGAAGGCCGTGTCCAGCCGGTAGCCGCGCTGGACGTTGTGCTCGGCCTCCGGCCGGTAGGCGGGCCGGAACCCGTGCCCGCCCTCCGAGACCCCCGCCACCCGGGCCGTCAGGGGGAAGCGGTTGACGTGGACGTCGGTCACGTTCATGAACACGGAGATCCGCCAGCGATCGCCCTCTTGCCGCACGTCGCGCACCCGGCCGTCCGCCGCGGAGACGACCCCCGGACCGGCGACCCGCTCCGGGTCACGGAAGAACACGGCGAGGAACGCGACGACGACGCTCGCGGCCGCGAGCAGAAGGATCGGGGGGACCGTGCGCGGGAGCACCGCGAGGGCGACCAGGCCCCAGAGCGCCGCGAGGAGGACGACCGCGGGAACCAGGAAGCGGCCCGCGCCGGGCGCGAACACGTCGCCCTAGCTCTTCAGCACGATCTCGATGTTGACGCCGTCCGGGACCTGGATGCGCATCACCTGGCGCAGTGCGCGCTCGTCGGCGTCGATATCGATCAGCCGCTTGTGGATGCGCATCTCCCAGTGGTCGATCGTGCTGGAGCCGCCGCCGTCCGGTCCCTTGCGGACGGGCACCTTGAGGTGCTTGGTGGGGAGGGGGATCGGGCCGGCGATCGCCACGCCAGTCTTCTGCGAGATGTCCCGGATCTGGCGGCAGACGGTGTCGACCTTCTTCGGGTCCGTCCCGCTGAGCGAGATCCGGGCCTTCTGCACCATCGTTCCCTCCCCGAAGCCGACCGCGCGTAGGTCCGGCGCTTACTCGCGCTTCTTGACCTCGTCGACGATCCCGGCCGCGACGGTCTGACCCATGTCGCGGACCGCGAACCGCCCGAGGGGCGGGAAGTCCTTGAACCGCTCGAGGACCAGGGGGCGGCGGGGCGTGATGCGGACGATGGCCGCGTCCCCGGTCTTGAGGGTCTGAGGGTTCTCCTCCGCGACCTGGCCCGTCTTCGGGTCGAGGCGCTTGAGGAGCTCGGTGAACTCGCAGGCGACCTGCGCCGTGTGGCAGTGGAAGACCGGCGTGTAGCCCGCGGTGATGACCGACGGGTGGTTGAGCACCTGGATCCGCGCGGTAAAGCTCTCGACGACCGTCGGGGGGTTCGACGCCGGGCCCGCGACCTCGCCGCGCCGGATGTCGTTCTTGTCGATGCCCCGGACGTTGAATCCGACGTTGTCGCCCGGGATCGCCTCGGGGACGGATTCGTGGTGCATCTCGACCGACTTGACCTCGCCGCTCTTCCCGCCGGGCATGAAGACGATCTTGTCGCCGACCTTGAGCTTGCCCGTCTCGACCCGCCCGACCGGCACGGTGCCGATCCCGGTGATCGTGTAGACGTCCTGCACGGGCAGCCGCAGCGGCTTGTCCGTCGGCTTCTCGGGGACCTTGAGGTTGTCGAGCGCCTGGAGCAGCGTCGGGCCCTTGAACCAGGGCATGTTGGGCGACGCCTTGTTGATGTTGTCGTCCTTGAACGCCGAGATCGGGACGAAGACGACCTGGGTGTCGACCTTGAAGCCGACGCTCTTGAGCAGCTTGGTCAGCTCGTCCTTGATCTCGTTGTACTTCGACTCCTTGTACCCGACTTCCTGCCGGTCCATCTTGTTGATGGCGCAGATGAGCTGGGTGACGCCGAGGGTCTTCGACAGGTAGACGTGCTCGCGTGTCTGCTCCTGGATCCCCTCCGCCGCCGAGCAGACCAGGACGGCCCCGTCGGCCTGGCTGGTCCCCGTGATCATGTTCTTGACGAAGTCGCGGTGGCCGGGCGCGTCGATGATGGTGAAGTAGTACTTCTGGGTGTCAAAGCGGCGGTGCGCGA
>JAKAOB010000005.1 GCA_021812305.1 Thermoplasmata archaeon | reverse complement strand
CGACCGGGAGACGATGGCCCGCCTGATCGCCTCGGAGGTGGGCAAGCCGATCGTCGACGCCCGGGTCGAGGTCGACCGGGCGAGCCAGGTCTTCGACTTCGCCGCGGAGGAGATCCGCCACCTCACTGGGGAGAGCTTCCCGGCGGACGCCTATGCCCTGCCCCCCGGCAACGAACGGCGCTTCCTGTTCTCGGTCCGGGACCCGATGGGGGTGGTGGTCGCGATCAGCCCGTTCAACTTCCCGCTCAACCTGCTGACCCACAAGGTCGCCCCCGCCCTCGCCGCCGGCAACCCGGTCGTCGTGAAGCCCACGAGCGCGGCCCCGTTCACCGCCCTGAGGCTCGCGGGGCATGCCCGGGCCGCCGGCCTTCCCCCCGGGGTCTTCAACGTCGTCCTCGGCCCGGGAGGCAGCGTCGGGGGCGCGCTCATCGAGCACCCGGCGACGCGTCTCGTCACGTTCACCGGCTCGACCGAGGTCGGCAAGGGGATCGCCGAGCGGGCCGGCCGCCATGCGAAGCGACTCATCCTCGAGATGGGAGGCCTCGACCCGTTCATCGTCCTCGAGGACGCCCCGATCGGCCCGACGGCCGCCGCGGCCGTCCGGGGCGCGTTCACCTTCTCCGGCCAGGTCTGCACGGCTTCGAAACGGATCCTGGTCGCCGCGGGGATCGCGGACGCGTTCGCCCGCGAGCTCGCCCGACGGGCGGGCGAGCTGCGGGTCGGCCCGGCCCTGGACGAGCGGACCCAGGTGGGACCGGTGATCGATGCGGGCGCGATCGAACGGCTCGACCGCCTGGTCGGGGACGCCGTCGGCCGCTCCGCGAAGGTGCTCACCGGGGGCGGGCGCGCCGAGGGCCCGGGCCACTTCTACCGCCCCACCGTCCTCGACGCGGTCCCGGCCGACGCCGCGATCGCCCGGGAGGAGCCGTTCGGGCCCGTGGCCCCCATCCTGCGCTTCGAGCAGGACGACGACGCGGTCCGCATCGCGAACAACACCCCGTTCGGGCTGCAGGCCTCCGTCTACACGAACGACCTCCGGCGCGCGTTCCGGCTCGCGAAGCGGATCCGCGCGGGGGGCGTCCACGTCAACGACCCGACGACCCTGCGCTGGGACGCCCTCCCGTTCGGCGGGGTCAAGGAGAGCGGGCTGGGCCGCGAAGGGGTCCGCTACGCGATGCTCGAGATGACCGAGGTGAAGCTCATCTCGGTCAACTTCGACCCGGCGTGAGCGGGCGCCGCGCCGGGCCGGTGGGGCCCGGTCGGCCGTCCCGGCCCGGGCGAGCCGGGGACGGGGGGGCGAACGCGCATCGGCCGCGGCCCGTAGGCCGCCTGGTGCACCCGCTGCGTCCGCTCCGGGACGCCGGCGGCCGTTGCAACCGCCCACGTCCGGGCTCGGTCCGACATCCCAAGGAACGGGAGAGCCCCTCGCCTACTTAGTCTATTGAACGCTTAATCGGTTAAATGGGTTAATCCCGACGGCGTCCGAACAGCTGCAGGGCGAGCCGGCCCTGGTCCGTCAGGCGGACCCGTCCGCGCGCCCCCAGGGCATCGCTCGCTACGAACCCCCATCGGCTCTCGAGGGGGAGCAGGCGGGTCCTCAGGCGGCTGTGCTGGGCCTGGGGGGTCGGTGCCCGGCCGGCGGGCTCTCCCGGGGGGGCCCGGTCGAGCCCGAGCTCCCGGATGAGCTCGCGCTTGCGGAGGGCGCCGCCGCGCCGTTCGAGGGCCTCGAGCACCTCGACGAGCTCGGGGGCCGGCGCCCGCAGCTCATAGACCGAGACCGGGTCGATCCGTCCGACGACGTCGTTGACGGGGCGGACCCGGGGCGTGAGCCCGGAGTACCACGCGCGCGTCACCTGCGCGTAGTACGCCTCGCCCCGCCAGAGCATGCAGGCGAGGGTCCCGGCGATCGCGGTGATCTTCGTCCCGGTCGAGACGTTGACGCGGATCGGGACGACGCCCGCGGCGTGGCGGTCCGCGCGGCGCTCCCGCTCGAAGATGCGGCGGAGCGCTCCGAGCGCCCCGAACACGTCCCAGATCTCGGTCCGTTCCACGCGCACCTCCACGGGCGGGCGCGCCCGGGCGAGACGGCGGACGACCTCGTCGACGAACGGCCGGGCCGCGTCGTCCCCGACGCGGGTGAGCAGGTAGGCGCGGTCGGCCCGCTCGGTGAGGATCGGCTCCGTCACCCGCTCGACCTCGAAGCCGACCGGGGCGATGTGGATGCGCGCGTGGGGGTCGCCGTCGGGGAGCGATCGCGGACGGACCGGCGGCCGGCGCCTCGGGAGCCCGGCCGCGGACCGACGGGACGGCAACGGTCGCCCGCCTACGGAAGGTGGCGCCCGGGGGGAGGGGGAGGATGCGGGGTGTGGACGGGGGGAGCGATACCGGGGAAGGCGGCCGGCTCCGGCCCGGGGTGCGCCGGGGCGTGGCGCACCGCCGCCGGGGCGGCCGGCTGGCCCTCGAGGACCGTGAGGGCCTGCTCGAACAGGCCGAGGCCCCGTGCGAGGAGCGGCTCTTCGATGACGAGGGGGGCCATGAACCGAAGGACCTGATCGTACGGTCCGCAGGTGTGCATGAGGACGCCCGTGTGCAGGAGCTGGCGGCGCATCTCCCGGGCGCGGTCGCCCCACGGGGTGCGGTGCACCGGATCCGAGACGAACTCGAGGCCGATCATGAACCCCTTGCCCCGCACGTCGCCGATGGCGCTGTGGCGCTCGGCGATGTCGCGGAACTCCCGCAGCAGGGTCGCGCCGCGCTGGCGCACCCGGTCGAGGATCGGCTCGTCCCGGAGCATGCGGAGCACCTCCGTCCCGACGGCGAGGGCGAGGGGGTTCGCGCGGTAGGTGCCGAGATGGAACCCGGCCGGGAGCTCGCGGCCCAGGTCGTCCCGGTAGGCGATCATCGACAGGGGGATCCCGCCGCCGATCGTCTTCGCGATGCAGAGGATGTCGGGCGACACGCCGGTGTGCTCGACGCACCAGAGGCGGCCCGTGCGGCCGAGGCCGGTCTGGATCTCGTCGACGATCAGGAGGAGCCCGTGACGGTCGCAGAACTCCCGCAGCGCGGGGAGGAAATCGTCCGGGGGGACGACGTAGCCGCCCTCGCCCAGGATCGGCTCGACGAGGACGGCGGCGACCTCGTCGACCCCGGAGTACGGGTCGGCGAGCAGGCTCTCGAGGTATCGGATCGTCGCCGCCGTCGAGCCGTCGCCGAGGACGGGGCGGTAGGGGTTCGGGAACGGCACCCGAACGACCTGCGCGCCGTGGAACGCGGTGGTCTCGTGGTAGCGGCGGCCGCTCGTGAGGTTCGCCGCGCCGCCGTGCACCCCGTGGTACGCCCCCGAGAAGGCGATGACGCCGTGGCGCCGGGTGACGAACTCGGCGACGTTGACCGCGGTCTCGACGGCGTCCCCTCCGGTCACGGTGAACAGGACGCGGGCGTGATCGCGCAGGCGCCCGGGGAGCATCCCCCGCAACGTCTCGAGGAACTCGATGCGCGCCTCGGTCGGCACCTCAAGGGCATGCCAGACCTTCCGGGACTGCGCGGCGAGCGCGGCCTCGAGGCGCGGATGGCGATGGCCCAGATTGAGGACCGAGACGCCCGCGACCCAGTCGATGTAGCGGTTGCCGTCGACGTCCTCGATCGTCGATCCGCGCGCCTCGGCGATCGCGATCGGGAAGTGCCGGGAGTAGACGACGGCCTCGGTCTCGAGCCGCTTCTGGGCGTCGAGCAGGCGCCGGGAGTTCGGTCCGGGCGGGGCCACCCGGATGCGGGGGGCGTCGAGGAAGCTCCCCGAGGGTGGCGCGTCCGTCATCGTCCGGGCCCCCTGGTCGTTCCGACCTCGGGGAACGGCCGAAGGGACTTCGCGCTCTTGAGTATTTGCCGCCGGCGAAGGGCGGCGGCCGTGCCGCCCCCTTCCCCGGCCACGGGCAACGACTATGACCGCGACCGCGTTCGGGAGGCGCGGGAGAGATGGCCGCTCCGAAGGACCGACGCTTCGACGTGCATCTCCACCTGAGCCGCTACTGGCCGGACCTCCCGACCAACTCCTATCGCGCCGGGCTGGACTTCTCGGTCCGGGGGCTTCTGGCCGAAATGGACCTCGCCCACATCGGGGCGGGGATCCTCCTCCAGATCCACGAGTCGCCGAGCGTCGAGGAGACGCTGCGGGAGGGCCGAGAGCTCCTGGTCGCCAGCGAGGGGCGACTGCTGCGGACGTCGACCGTGAGCCCGACCCAGGGAGCCGAGGAGGTGGCCCGGGCCGTCGCGCTCTGGGAGACGACGAGCGACCTCGCGGCCGTCAAGCTCTTCCCGGGCTACTTTCCCTTCTACCCCCACGACAGCCGCCTCGGCCCGGTCTACGAGTTCGCGCACCGGCGGAACCTGCCGGTGATGATCCACCAGGGCGATACCCTCGACCGCCACGGGCTCGTGAAGTACGCCCGTCCCATCGAACTGGACGAGGTCGCGGTGCGCTACCGGGACGTGCGATTCGTCCTCTGCCACTTCGGGAATCCGTGGATGGAGGAGGCGAGCGAGGTCGTCTACAAGAACCCGAACGTCTACGTCGATACCTCCGGCCTCCTCCCGCCGCCCCGGGTCCCCCACTTCGCCGCCGCCGTGGCGCGGACGGTCGACCGTCTGGCCGATGCGATCGCGTTCATCGGGGACGTCGACCGGATCCTCTACGGCTCCGACTGGCCGCTGGAATCCCTTCCGACCGCGGTGAGCCTGATCGAGTCGCTCGACCTCGCCCCGGAGGAGAAGGAGCTCATCCTCGGCGGCAACGCACGCCGCCTCTTCGGCCTCCCGCCGGCCGGCGTCTAGCGGCCCCGTCGGTTGCCCCCCGCGCCGCCCACTTGCGCGCGCCGCAAGGGACCCGCCGGCCGAAGCTTCAATACGGCCCGCGCGTCGAGCGCAGCGCCGCCGTTTCGGCGGCGTGTGAGGCATGCGCCGCACCCTGGCCCAGTCGCTGGAACGGCGACCGCTGTTCTTCGAGCCCGTCCCGCCGAGCGCCCGAGCGAGCCCGACCCGCATCGCGGGGTACGTGGCGGACCTCGCCGAGCGCCTCTCCGCCGTCCCCCGGCTCGATGCCGCGGACATCCCCGAGCTCGTGGACGAGAACCACGACGGGCGCCCGTACTACCGCAGCGGGGACACGCGGGCGTTCGCCCGCACCATCTCGGAGCGGGCGGGGATCGAGGTCGTGGTCAACAAGGTCGTCGCCCACCTGCCGTCGGCCGAGGCGCTCGGAGGCTGGGCGCGGGAGTCCGTCGGTCGGGGCTGCCACCATCTCGTCCTCGTCGGAGGTTCCAGCCGCTACATCCCCTACCCGGGCCCGACCGTCCTGGAGGCGAACCGCGTGGTGCGGCCGGTCCTCGAGCCGGTCGGCGGGCTCCTCGGCAACATCGCGATCCCGCAGCGCACGGGGGAGGCCCACCGGATGCTCGGCAAGACCCGCGCCGGGGCGGCGTTCTTCACCACGCAGATCCTCTTCGACGCCGAGAGCGTCCTCAAGCTGGCCCGGGAGTACGAGGGGCTCTGCCGCCAGGCCGGCCGCCCGCCGGCCGCGCTCCTCCTTAGCGTCGCCCCGCTGGCGGACGACGGGGACGCGGAGTTCGTCCGCTGGCTCGGGGCCGACATTCCCGAGTCGGCGGAGCGGGCGATCCTGAACGGGGACGAGACGGGGGCCGCCGGCCGCTCGGTCGCCCACGCGCTCAAGGTCTGGTCCGAGGTCGTCGACGGGGCGGCCCGCGAGGGGCTCGAGCTCGCGTTCGGGGTCAACGTCGAGCAGATCACCCAGCGGCATCTCGGCTCCGCGATCGACATGCTGCAGGCGTTCGCGACCGCGATCGACCGGACCCCCGGGGCCTGAGGCCGCGGACCGGCGCGGGTCCACGGACCCGATCGACGCCCGGGCCGGGCCCGGCGGACTCGGTAGGACCGGCCGACCCCTCCTGGTGCGGTCCCTCCCGGTTCCGCGGCCGCGCCCGAGCCGAACGGGCCGATGACCGCATCGTGCTCGAAGAACGGGGCGCGGCCGCATCCCCGGGACGTCGCGGAGCCGGCCCCCCCGTCGCATCGGCCCGGCGATCAAAAGCCGTCCCGCTCGCTTCGAGGACACGGGCCCCCGGTGGGGTCGAAGAGCCGATCCCGGTCGCCGAGCGCCGCTCCCCGGGCCACCCACCGGACAGCGGACGTGCCCCGACCGGCCCGAACGTCGGCCCCGCGCCCCCTCGGAGGGGGGCCGAGGCTCCCGGTACGCCCGCGATCGCAGTCGGGGTCGTCAGGTTGGACTCCACGAACGCGATACTGACCGGGGGCAGCGTGAGCTGTCCGGGCCACCCGGTCGCCAAGGAGCGGAGGACCGGCGAGCTCGATCGGCCGTCCCACGCCCACGCCCATCCGCTCCCCGCGGTCGGCGGATGGGAGAGGGTGAGATCGTAGCCGGTGGTGGTGTTGAGGTTGGCGACGAGCAGGGCGATCGCCCGACCGGCCGCATCCGTCCCGGCGACCGCCACGAGCCCACCGCCCCCGGCGACGACGGTGCATCCCACGATCCTCCCGGGAAAGTCGGGGAGGATCTCGGTGTAGAGCTGGGCCAGGGGATGGACGGTTCCGGCGGCAGAGAGCCAGGCTCCGGCCGAGGGGGTCTCGAGCTGGGAGAGGTACGCCCCGGTCAGGTTCGCGGCCATCCCCTGGGCGAGGAGGGCCGCCACCGCCGGCACTTCGGGAAAACCGGTGGCGTACGGGAGGTAGCTCCCTTGGAGGACGCCGACGTTGAGCTCGGTGACGAGCACCGGGACGGGGCCGCATCCGGGGCAACCGCTCTCGACCGCCGCACGGGCGGACGCGATGCGGGCGGGGAGCGATCGGGACCCGGTGAGATTGCGGTAGAACTGGTTGAGCGAGGCGCCGCCGAAAGGGGGCGAGCCGGCCGGGTAGACGTGGATGCCGACGGCGCTGACGTTCGGTCCGTTCTCGGCGAGCGTGGCCCGGATCCAGCTCGCGTCCCCGTACCCGCCGGTCCCCACGCCGTCCAGACCCAGGAACCGGGCCGTGGGATCCACCGCGCGGACCGCGGAGATGTAGGCGTGGACGAGCGCGGCGTAGGTGGCGGGGGTGGCGTTGCCGGTCGGCGCACCGGACCATCGGCTCCAGGGTGCCCCGAAGTGGCTCCAGAGCGCCGGCTCGTTGCCGATCGCCCAGAGGTCCGGCCGGAAGCCGAGCGTGCGCTCGGTGTAGGCGACGTCGTACGCGGCCGTGGCGGGGTCGTCGATCTCCCCGGGGAGCTCGAGCAGGGCGTGGCAGCCGGCCGACCGACACCAGGTGACGAACGCGCTGAGGTTCGTCACGGCCGGGCTCACCGCGCCGGTGAGGTTCGTGACGAGCCCCGTGGTGTAGTTGATCCCGTCGCCGGCGGCGCCTCCCGGCCAGCGGGCGAATCCGATCGGGCTACGGGCCAGGAGGGTCGCCAAGGGTCCCGACACCGGCGTGTTCGGGCCCAGGTTGCCGCCCCAGAACGACGGCGGCAGCTGCGCGATCGCGCTGGTCGGGGTCACCGTGACCGTGCCGTTGAGGAACGCCGCGGTGTATCCGATCCGGCCGGTCGAGCCCGAGAGGAGCCCGCCGCCGGCCCACGCGGCCGCGCCGAGGGCCACCAGGGCGAGCAGGACGGCGCCGATCCCGCCGACGAGCCGGCGCCGGGCCGATCGAGGGGGTACGTCGCCGACCAAGGCCGAGCACCGCCGGTACTCCGCATCGGGTTTCGGTAGTCCTTAAACGCCTGCATCCCGCCGCAGAGGCCACCGTCCGCTCCCGGGCCGCCCCGACGGCCCTTTAAGCCGGGTCGACTCCGCCGGGATCGATGGTCCGCCGTCGGCCCTCCGCCCGAGGCCGCTCCGTCACCCCCGCGCCTCGCTACGATTTCCACTCCCACACCTTCCTGACGGACGGCTCGGCCTCCCCCACGGACATGTGGACCGAGGCCGGCCTCCGGGGCCACCGGGCGCTCGCGATCACCGACCATCTGTCGATGGAGGACCCGGCCCCGCTCATCGAGCGGCTTCGCGGGGAGGCCCGGGCCTTCGAGGACTCCCCCCTCATCCCGGTCTTCGGGGTCGAGGTATCGATGGTCCCGACCCGGCATCTCGCCCGCGTCGCCCGCGGCGCGCGTCTCGCCGGGGCCGAGATCGTCATCGTGCACGGGGAGAGCCCCGTCGAGTCCGTCCCGGAGGGGACGAACCGCGCGGCGATCCTCAGCGGGGAGGTCGACGTCCTCGCCCACCCGGGACTCCTCGAACCGGACGACGCCGAGCTCGCCCGGGAGCACGAGGTCTACCTCGAGCTCTCCGCCCGTCGCGGTCACTCCCTCGCCAACGGACACGTCGCCCGGACCGCGGTCGCGGCCCGCGCGGCGCTCCTGGTCGACTCCGATGCCCATGCCCCCTCGGACCTGGTCCCGATCGAGTTCGCCCGCCGCATCGCCGCGGGAAGCGGGCTCACCCCCGAGGGGGTGGGGCGGGCGCTTGGGGAGGCCCCGCGCCGCCTGTTGCGACGGCTTGGCAAGGGCTAGGGACGCCCGCCCGCCGTTACCGGCGGTGCGTATCGTTCCGAGGTACAATTTAATCCGGAACGTTTAAACCGCGCCCGGGAGGAGTACGCACACATGCGTGCTGTGCGAGAGCTCCACCGGGGCGGACGGTGGGTCGGACTCTCCGCAGTGATCGGCCTCGTGGTCGGATTGGCTCTCGGGGCCGTGCCGTTCGGAGGGGCCCCGACGTCCGTCGCGGCCCCGGTCCTGCCGACGGCCGGTTTGGCCGGTGTCACGGCCGCCCGTGCGCCGGCGGCCGCCCCGTCGCCCCTGTGCAGCGGGATCTGCGCGAGCTCGGTGTCGGACGCCTCGGAGAACTGGATCCCGTACGTCGCGGGTCACTCCGGGAGCCCGGGGGGTCGCACCGCGCCCGCCGTCGCCTACGATGCCCACGACGGCTACCTGCTCCTGTTCGGGGGCTGCGCCCGCCACGCCTGCCCGCTCGGGGACACCTGGAAGTACCAGGATGGGGTCTGGGTCAACATCACCACCGACCTCCCGGTCGCCCCGTCGGCCCGGTACGGGGCGATCATGGTGTACGACGCCCAGCTGGGCGCCGTCGTCCTGTTCGGAGGGATCGGGACGAACGGGACCCTCAACGACACCTGGACGTTCGCCGGAGGCGGCTGGACGCCGCTGGTGACGGTGGGCTCGCCCCCGGCGCGTGCGTTCGCCCAGGCCGCGTACGATGGGGCCCTCGGCGCCGTGCTTCTCTTCGGGGGGAACTCCTCGACCGGGAGACCGCTCAACGACACCTGGACCCTCCAGTCCGGAACGTGGACGAACCGGACGGCCACGGCCGGAACGGCCCCCGCGGCCCGGGCCGACGGGGCGCTCGCCTTCGACCCCGCCGACGCCGAGAACGTCCTCTTCGGCGGCACCGGCGCCTGCGGGACCAGCTGCAACGACACCTGGACGTACTCGCAGGCCGGCTGGTCCAACGTCACCCCGACGGTCGGGGTCGCTCCGCCCGGCCGCAGCGGGGCCGACATGGCGTTCGACCCCGGCATCGACCGGGTCGTCCTCTTCGGAGGTCAGGGCTCCGCGGTCCTTTCGGACACGTGGTCGTTCCACGCGGGGGCCTGGACGGACCTCACGCTCAACCTCACCCGGACCCCCCCTGCCCGGTCCCAGGCCGGCGCCGACTTCGACGCCCACGACGGCTACTTCGTGATCTACGGGGGGCATGACGGCACGCTCCTCAGAACGGGGACGTGGATCCTCACCTCCCCGCTCGCCGCGGGCATCCGGGCGAACTCCACGCGCCTCGCCCCCGGGGCGGCCGCGACGTTCTCGGCGGTGGTCTCGGGGGGACTCTCCCCGTACTCCTTCGCGTGGGACTTCGGGGACGGCAGCCCGACCACGAACGGCAGCGTGGCGGCCCACACCTACAGCGCGGCCGGCACCTACGTGGTCGCCCTCCTGGCCACCGATTCGCTCGGCGGCCAGCTGGCGGTCGACCTGCCGGTGACCGTCGCATACCCCCCGCTCTCCGTCCTCCTCACGTTCACGCCGGACCCGCCCCGGGCCGGCGAGACCATCTCCTTCGTCGCGTCGGCGCAGGGAGGGGCCCCGCCGTACACCTACGCGTGGTCGGGTGCGACCGCCGGCTGCCGTCCGGCGGCGAACCCCGCGACCCTGGGCTGTCCGTCGGTCGCGGCGGGGACGTTCGCCATCGCGGTCACCGCCACGGACGCCTCGGGCCGCTCGGCGGCGGCGGTCCTGAACGTCTCCGTCGGCGGGGCCACGTCCCCGGTCCCCGTCGCCAACTCGACCCCGCCCGCGACGTCGCCGGTCTCCTCCGGTGCCTCCCCCGCGGGCACCTCCTCCGCGGGAGCGCTCGTCCTTTTGCCGGCGCTCGCGGCGGTGGGGGTGGCCGGCGGGGTCGGCTACGCGACGTTCCGCTCGGCGGCCCGCCGGCCCCCGCCCACTCCGCGGCCGCTCTGCTACGCGGTGCCGCTCTGGTCGGAGACCCCCGAGGAGTACCGTCCCGAGGACGAGATCCCGGTCCCGCGGTAGGTCCTAGTCGCGCCCGGCCCCGTGCGGGTGGTGGTGGCCGGTCCGGCCTCCCGCCGCCGCGGGGCTGGTCACCAGGAAGGCCCCCTCGACGATCCCCCGGACCCCCCGAAGGTCCTCGGCCGCGCTCTCGACCTCCCGGCGCTTGCCCAGGAGGACGAGGATCTCGGCGCACGCCTCGCCCTTGAGGTGGACGTGGGTGCTCGCGCGCACGTGCTCGCCCCAACGGTGCTCGGCGGCCGTGAGGCGGCGCAGGACGTTGGGGGTGTCGTGACGGTAGAGGAGCGCTACGGCCCCGAGGGCGTCCGCCCCGGGATCCTCGAGGGTGCGCCCCGCGAGCTCCTTGCGGATCAGAAAGCGGATCGCGTCCGAGCGGCTCGGGCTGTTGCGCCGCCGGACCCAGGCATCGAGGAGGGCGAGGAGCTCGGGCTCCAAGGAGAGGCCGAGCCGCACCACCCCGGGGCGGGGTCGGCGGGACCGCGGGGCCGGCGCCACGGGCGTTACGCCCCCGGCGCCGGTCCGGGCGGGACGGACCCGATCTCGTCGAGCCGCTTGAGGCGGTAGTAGGCGACCGAGACCCCCCAGGTCGCGAGCAGCAGCCCGACGATGAGGAATCCGAGCAGGGTGAGGTCGAGGCCCCCGACGGCCGACCAGAACGGCCCGGAGAATCCGAGCTCCTGGGCGAGCACCTGGAGGAACTCGAACCCTCCGATGGCGAACGCCACGAGCACCGACATCACGGTGACGGTGAGGTTGTAGTAGACCTTGCGGATCGGCTTGGCGAACGCCCAGCCGTAGGCATAGCGCATCGCCACGCCGTCGGCCGTGTCGACGAGGATCATCCCGCAGAGGAACAGGAGCGGGAGGATCAGGACCACGTAGAGGGGGATCAGGGTCACGACGCCGACGCTGATCGCGATCAGCGCCACCTCCGTCGCCGTGTCGAACCCGAGGCCGAAGAGGAGGCCGATCGGGTAGATCTGGCGGGGGGTCTCGACCATGCGGAACAGGCGCCCGAAGTACCGGTTCATAAGGCCGCGCTGGCCCAGCTGGGCCTCGAGCGCCCCCTCGTCGCCGCGGCCGGCCCGCATCCGTCGGAAGATCCTCCAGATCTCGAGGACGATGACAACGTTGACGATCCCGATGAGCCAGAGGAAGACGCCGGAGACCGCGGCTCCGATGATGGGCCCGGTGCTCTGGAGGGCGGGCAGGGCCCGCGTCACATAGCCGGTCGCGGCGGCCAGGGCCACGATGAGGCCGACCACGATGGTGGAGTGGCCGAGCGAGAACCAGGTGCCGACAGTGAGCGGCCGCTTCCCCTCCTGCAGGAGCTTGCGGGTCGTGTTGTCGATCGCGGCGATGTGGTCGGCGTCGACGCCGTGCTTGAGGCCGAAGGTGTAGACGAGGATCCCGAGGGTGAGCAGGAGGATGGCGGGGCGGTCGCCCGTGGCCGGCGAGTCGTAGCGCTGGGCGGCCAGGAGCAGGCCGACGAACCCGAGCACCGTCACGGCCCCGATCGCGCCGAACAGGAGGGCCAGGGTCGCCTTCTCCCGGCGGTCGAAGTGGGTCGACGCACGGGCCCCGACGGGGGCCGAAGTCATGCACCCGGACGACCCGCCGGCGCTATTTATCGTTATGTCGGTTTTTCAAATCGTAACACTCCTCGGGCCGTCGAGGTCGGGGCCAGGGCCGCGCTTATCGCTCGGCCCGACTTCGGTTCCCGGGGGTCGACCGTGGGGCGTTCGGACACCGCGGCCCGGCTCGGGCTGCGGTCGGCCCTGGCGCGGAGGGCCCGTGCGGCGGCCCGGGCGGCGCGACGCTGGGCCGCCGATCCGACCGACGAGGAGGCCCTCCATCGTCTGCACCAGGAGCTGCGGCGGCTGCGCCTCGGCCTTGCCGTGGCACGGATCGTGCCGACCTCCGGGCCGGCCGGAAAGGATCGGAAGCTCGGCCTACGGCTCGCTGCGCTCACCCGACGGGTGGGAGAGGCGCGGGACGCCGACGTGGTGCTCGGCCTCGTGCGGCGGACGCTCGGCACGCGGGCGCCCGGGCCGGGCGACCGTTCCGAGGTCCGACTCCTGAGCGAGCTCGTCGGCGCGCTCCGCCGTCGGCGGCGTGCGCTCCGCCGTCATCTCCGGGCCCCGGCGTGGTCGTTCCTGCTCCGCGAGGTGGTCGCGGCCCTGGGGAGGGCCGAGGGCGCGGGCGGGCCGCCGCGGTGGCGGAGGGCCTTCGCGGAGGAGGGGTCGCGGCGTGCCCGACGTCTGCGGCGCCGATGGCGCGAGGCCCGGCGATCGCCCAGCGCCGAGCGCTGGCATCGGCTCCGTCAGGCGATCCGAGCGACGCGCAACCTTCGGGCCCTACGCGTCGAAGTTGCCGGGGGTACGGTCGCTCCCGACCCGACCCTGATGGTGCGCCTGCAGCATCGGCTCGGTCGGCTCCACGACATGGACCGCACCCTCGCGGCCTGGCCCGTCGACCGGCGGAGCGCCGGGGGAGCAGCGCGGCGGCGCCTGGCCGCCCGCCGCGAGGCGCTCGCTCGATCGGTCGCCCGGACCGTCGAGGGTCCCGCGGCCCGCCGGGCCCTGCGCCGCACGGTCGGCCGGGACTAGCGACGGACGGTGCCGGACGCCCGCGCGGGCCCGGCACCGGCCTCCGCACGGCCCCCCGGGGGTGAACCGTAGATGACCTTCGGTTGATGAGACGCCGAGCGCCCTTTCGAATTGGTAGGCCATGATCGAGATCCGCTTCCACGGGCGGGGAGGGCAGGGAGCGGTCGTCGCCTCCGAGCTCCTCGCCCAAGCCGCGTTCCTGGACGGCAAGCATCCGCAGAGCTTCCCGTTCTTCGGGGTCGAACGCCGGGGGGCCCCCGTGACCGCGTTCTGCCGCCTCGACGACCGGGCGGTCCGCCTGCGCACCTCGATCACGCGGCCGGACATCGTGGTCGTCCTCGAGCCCGGCCTGCTCCGCGCGGGGGGCGTGATGGACGGCCTCCCGCCGGGAGGGCTGTTGCTCGTGAACTCCCGCGACGACCCCGCCCGGCTTCCGGCGCCGCCGGAGGTTCGGCGGGCGAGCGTCGACGCGACGGCCATCGCCGTGGCCCACGGGCTGGGGACCCCGATGCTGCCGATCGTCAACACCGCGGTCCTGGGCGCGTTGGCCGCGGCGAGCGGTGCGGTACGCCTCGACGCGCTCGAACGCGCGATCGACCGGTTCGTGCCGGCCCGGCCCGCGCAGAACCGTGCCGCGGCCCGGGACGGGTTCGGTGCGGTGCGCCTCGCCCCCGCGGAGGTCGCGGTCCGGGCCCCCCCGGTCCGAGCGGGGAGGACGCTCCGCGCCGGTCTCGAGCTGCCGGACGGCCCCCTCGCCGTGGTGTCGAGCGCGACCATCGCGACCTCCGCATGGCGGACGATGCGGCCGGAGATCGATCTCGGCCGATGCACCCGCTGCAACTTCTGCTGGAAGTTCTGCCCGGACGACGCGATCGAGCTCAATGCCGAGGGCTATCCGGTCGTCCGCCTCGAGCACTGCAAGGGCTGCGGCATCTGCGCCGTGGAGTGCCCGCCCGGGACGATCGCGATGGTCGCGGAGGGGTGAACGGATGGCGCAGATCGTGATGTCCGGCAACCATGCCCAGTCGTACGCGGCGATGCTCGCTCGGGTCCAGGTCATCGCGGCGTACCCCATCACTCCCCAGACGACCATCGTCGAGAAGCTGGCCGAGTTCGTCGCCGACGGCCGACTACCGGCCCACTATCTCCAGGTGGAGTCGGAGCACAGTGCCCTCCAGTCCGTCGTCAGCGCCTCCGCGCTCGGGGCCCGGACCTACACCGCGACCTCGAGCCAAGGCCTGTTGCTGATGCACGAGCTCCTTCACTGGGCGGCGGGGCTCCGCGTCCCGGTGGTGATGGGGGTCGTCAACCGGGCCGTCGCTCCCCCCTGGTCGATCGGCGCGGACTACTCCGACACGATCGCCCAGCGGGACACCGGGTGGATCCAGTTCTACGCCGAGAGCAACCAGGAGGTGCTCGACACCGTCCTGCAGTGCTACCGCATCGCCGAGGACCCGGCGGTCCGCCTCCCGGCGATGGTGACGGAGGACGCGTTCTACCTTTCCCACACCGTCGAGCCGGTCGACGTCCCGTCGTCGGAGCTCGTCGACGCGTTCCTTCCCGCGCGGGAGGCCCGCGCGGTCCTGGTGCCCGGCGTGCCGGCGCGCCTGGGCTCGTTCACCGGCCCGGTCGAGTACGTCGGCTTCCGCCACGACGTGGCCCGGGCGATGGACCGGGTCCTCCCGACCCTCGCCGCGGTCGAGGAGGACTTCGCCCGGCGGACGGGGCGGGACCACGGCGGTCCCCTGCCCACGTATCGTACCGAGGATGCGGACGCGGTGCTCGTCACGATGGGGACCGCCACGACGACGGCACGGGCGGTGGTCGACCGGCTGCGCGAGGAGGGCCACCGCGTGGGGCTGGCCAAGCTCCGCCTGTTCCGGCCGTTCCCCGTCGAGGCGCTGCGGTCCCTCGCCGCCTCGGTCGATCGGATCGGCGTGCTCGACCGATCGTTCACCTTCGGGCCCACGGGGGCCGCGGCCGCCGAGGTCCGCTCGGCGCTCTACGCCGGATCGGCGCGGCCGCTCGTGGCGGACTTCGTCGCCGGGATCGGGGGGCGGGACATCACCCCGGACCTCATCGCACGAATGTACGCCGTCCTCGATGGCCCCGAACCGCCGGACGTGACCTGGATGGACCTCGCGGCCCCGGAGGCGAGAGCCGATGGCTAGGCTCACGATCCCGCCGCAGGAACTGGTCCACCCCGGCCACGCGGCCTGCCCGGGCTGCGGGGCCGCGCTCGCGATGCGCCTGCTGCTCAAGGGTCTGGGGTCCCGGACCGTCGTGTCGGTACCGGCCTGCTGCTGGACGGTCATCGCCACCCCGTACCCCACCACCGCCCTGGGGGTGGCGCTGCTCGATAATCCGATCGAGTCGACCGGAGCGTCGATCTCCGGGATACGGGCGGCCGTGGACGCCCTGGGGCTCCCCGACGTCACGGTGGTCGGCTTCGCCGGAGACGGCGGGACCGCGGACATCGGCCTCCAGGCGTTGAGCGGGATGCTCGAGCGGAGGACGAACGCGATCTACGTGATGTACGACAACGAGGCGTACATGAACACCGGCATCCAGCGCAGCGGGGCGACCCCCGAAGGCGCGTGGACGACGACCACCCCCGTGATCGGTGTCGGCCGCGGCAAGCCGGAGCGGAAGAAGGACATCATGGCGATCGTCCTCGCCCACCGTCCGGTCTACGCCGCGACCCTCAACCCCTCCTTCCCCGAGGACTTCGTGCGGAAGGTGGAGACGGCGCGGGGGATCCCCGGCCCCCGCTTCTTCCACATCTTCGCTCCCTGCCCACCGGGGTGGCGGTTCACGTCGGAGGCGACGATCGAGATCGGGCGGCTCGCGACGGACACCGGCGTCTTCCCGCTCTACGAGGTCGAGGACGGCCGGCTCCGCATCACGCGGCGTCTCTCGTCGCTCAAGCCGGTGGAGGAGTATCTCTCCCGGCAGGGTCGCTACGGCCACCTGACGGGAGCGGAGCGGGAGCGGATCCAGGCCCAGGTCCGGGAGGGCTGGGAGCGTCTTCGCCGGGAGGAGAGCGTCGGACCGCCGCCCGGCCCCGTCCGCCCCGGTGTCGCCGCTACTTCCGGCCCGGAACCGGCAACGGTCGACTCAGGTTGACTCCGCCCCGGCCAGCGCTTCGACCGTTGGCCCATCGACGGCCGCCGGGGCCATGGGAACGTCGGGGCGGCTGTCCGGCGCCGAGCGCCATCGGTAGCCTGGTCGAGTCGCCGACGGTCGGGGCCTCCGACGTCCGAGGACCCTCGACCGGGACCTACTGCTTCCGCTCGAACGACCGCTCGCCGTTGACCGGGGTTCCGGGCCTCATCCGGTACTGCGTCGATCCCTCCGGTGCGCTCCCCGGTTCGGTGACCGTCATTGCCACCGGCGCTGACGGCCGCGTGTTCGCGATCGGATCGGCCGCCCATCCGGGCTACTTCGGGTCCGCCCGGGCGAACGGCGACCCGAGCGACCTGCCGCTCGACGGGATTCCCGACGTGCTCAGGGGGGCGGCCAGCGGGACGGCGGCCGCCCCGATGGCCCAGAGGATCCGGCTCCGCCTCAACGATCCCGCCACGTGCCGCGCCGTCTACGCGGGTGGGCCGTCCACTGGCGTCGTCCACCCGCGCGGCCGGCTCACCCCGATCTGCGACGGAGCCCCGGCCTGCCAGTACGCGACGGTCGCGGAGGCGATCTCGACGGCGCCCGCGAAGACGACCCCGCACGTCGAGCCCACGATCTCGGTCGTCAACGAGCCGTCCACCAGCCACGACATGGAGTTCCTGCCGCTGGCCATCGCTTTGAACGCAGGGGCCGGCCTCCACGACGCCTTCACCTGGTTCCTCCCGCTCGACGCGGCCGGTGCCCCCGGTGCGAATGCGCGGTACCCCGACGTCCAAGGCAGCGGCCGGGACCTACGGATGAGCAGCGCGATGCCGGCGCCGGGGGGCCTTCCTCCACGGCTGGCGATGAACGTCTCGGCGACCGCGCTGGCCCTGCACCCGGGGGACACGCGAGCGATCACCGTCGGCCCGACCACGACCCGCGGGCCCGTCGCGCACGGCGGACCGGAGCACGGCCTCTCCTGCCGCAACAGGGGGGTCACCGGCCACGGGTTCGGGCCGGACGATGCGCTGATCCACACCTACCGGACCGCCGACGCCGACCGCGTCGTGTCGTAGGGACTCGGTCCCCCCCGCGTCGGTCCGTCCGGGCGGGCCGCGGATCCGGTCGGGCGGGCGCCGGGAGGTCCGGCGGGGCCCCCGTTGGGCTTTTGGGGGGTGCGGGACTGGCCCGCGGGACGGAGGCACGACCCGTGGGACTCACCCAGTCGACGATCACTGAGCTCCTCCGCTCGAACGCCGACCACGACTGCACCGGTCAGGGCGGCGTCTGCGTACGGATCGTCGCCGTCGCCCAGCTTCCGACCCGCTTTGGGGACTTCCAGGTGGTGGCGTTCCACAGCCCGTCGGACCGCAAGGAGCACGCGGCCCTCGTCCACGGGGACATCTGCGGCAAGACCCAGGTGCCGGTGCGCCTGCACAGTGAATGCCTCACCGGCGATGTCTTCGGCTCGCTCCGATGCGACTGCCGTGAACAGCTCGAGCTCGCGCTCCGGGAGATCGCGCGGATGGAGAGCGGCGTCATCCTCTACCTGCGCCAGGAGGGCCGGGGGATCGGGTTCGCGAACAAGATCCGGGCCTACCAGCTGCAGGAGTCGGGCCTCGACACCATCCAGGCCAACGAGGCGCTCGGCTTCCGCGCCGACGAGAGGGACTACGCCGTCGCGGCGCACATGCTCCACTCCCTCAACGTCAGTTCCATCCGCCTGATGTCGAACAATCCGGCGAAGATCGCGGACCTGCGCGCCCACGGCGTGCGGGTCGACGGGCGGATCCCGATCGTGGTGCCGCCGAACCCGTACAACCGTCGCTACCTGGAGACGAAGCGGATCAAGGCCGGTCATCTCCTCACCCCCGAGGGGGCCCCGGTCGTGATCTCCGAGCAGATCGACAGCGTCGACGTCGCCCCCGCCGAGTCCTCGCCCGGCGAATAGCGCCGCGTCGGAGCGCCGGCGAGGGCGCTGGTCCGCAACGGAGGGTCCGCGCGGGACCCCGGGCCCATCCAGCTCGGTCAGCGCCCCGCAGCCCACGTCCCCGTCCCCCGGGGCCGTGGGGGCCCCGGACGCATCGTCGCGGCGCGGGCGGACGACTTCTACGAGCGGCAACCGATGTCCCTTCTTCCGGTGTTCCTCGGGCTGGGGCCCCGCTCAGCTCCGCTCAGGAGCGGGGGAGGGGGGATCGCGGGACGGGCCCCGCGGGGGGTCGGCTCCGTCCGGGGCGTTCGCGTCGCGGAACCCGTACCGGAGGAACAGGTGGCTTCCGCTCCGCCGTGCCGAACGCAGCTCGCCCCACGCGGGGCGTTCCGGGGCGAGCGTCCGGCCCGCGACGATCCCCGGCCGGTCCGAGCCCGTGTCCCTCCCGGCGACCTGCGGTGCCACCGTCAGGAAGAGCTCGTCCACCGTCCCCCCGGCCAGCATTTCGCCGAGAAGACGGGGCCCCCCCTCCATGAGCACCCGCCCGGTGGCCACGCCCGGGGGGAGCGCGCGGAGAATGGCGGAGGCGTGGAGCGCCCCCGCCCCGGGGACGGCGTGCACGGCCACGCGGTGCTCCGCCGCGGAACGGGAGAGCACGGCCGCGCCCGCGGGCGTGGTGACGACGAGCACCGGCGCCTCGTCCCCTCGGAACAACGGAGCGGTGAGGTCGAGGTCCCCCCGAGCGCTCACGACGACGGTGAGGGGAGCCGGTGGCTTCTCGAGGCGAGCTCGCAGCTCCGTGAAGTCGGCGCGGAGCGGCGGGAAGGCCCGGGCCGGGGTCCACCGATGGCGGGGGGACGCCCGCACGGTACCCGCCCCCACGACCACACAGTCGGCCACGGCGCGCAGCAGGCCAAGGACCATGCGGTCGTGGGGGTCCCTGCCGGTGATCTCCCCCCCTCCGACGAGCCCGGGGGCCGGGAACGCCACCACCCCGTCGAGGGTCGACGCGAAGCTCGCGACGACGTACGGCCGGGTCCTTGGAGAAGGGAACCTCAGCGTTCCGTAGAGGCGGGCGAGCGTCGGGCCGATGGGGATCGGGTCGCCGGGGGCGGAATCGAACAGCGTCTCGAGAGGAGCGAGGCCGGCGGGGGCCCCCGAGGGAGCGGGGTCGTGCGGTGGGGCCCGGTCGGCCACGGGCCGTAAGCGCCGAGGGCGTAGATGAAGCCGTGGACCCCGGGAGGGAGGAGCGCCGGGGCCCCGGGGCCCTCGGGCGGGGTGAATCCGGGTTGACGGGGGGATTACCCCTGTCGGAGACCACCGGGAGAACCGATCCCATGAACGATCAGCGCTGGTTCAACCTGGCCGCTGTCCTGATCGCCGTGGCGGTCACGGTCGGCGCCGTGGCGGTAGCCGCCCTCGCCCCGGCACCCGCGACCCCCGCTCCCCAGGCCGCTCCCACGGCGTCCGTTCCCACGACCTACCGTGCGCTCACGATCACCTTCGACCCGTCCTCGGGTCAGTACAACTACAACGTCCGCTCCCTCAGCGTCCCCCTCCGCGAACGCGTCATGTTCACGATCACCAACTACGACCCCGGGAGCGCGCAGCTCCCGACCCCGTCGGACGCCCGGGTGATCGGGACGTACGGAGGTCCGATGTCGATCGTGAGCGCCGGCGGCTCCAGCCAGGTCTCTCAGTTGCCGGCCGGGGACGTGAGCCACACCTTCTCGATGTCCGACGCCTACTACGACCTCAACGTCCCGATCCCCCCGGCCACGAACGCCGTGACCCCGTCGCAGGTGACGTTCGCGGTCGTCTTCGACACCCCGGGCGTCTACACCTGGGGGTGCGTCGTGCTCTGCTCCGACCCGGGAATGGGCACCGCGGACACGATGTACGGGTCGGTGAGCATCGGCTAGCGGCGATCGTCCCCGCCGAGCGCGGGCGCCGGGCCGGGAGAGCGGTCCGTTCGGACCCCGGGTCGCGGGGGCGAAACCCTATAGGCCGTTCGCGGCCCCGGGCGGCCGATGGCCTCCGCTGCCGACCTCGCCCCCGGTCCCCGGCTTCCGCTGCACGAGACCGCGGTGCTGGTCCTCGTCACGCTCGGCTCGCTGATGGTGTCGGTCGACTCGACGATCGTGATCCTGGCGCTGCCGACGATGGCGCGCGAGCTCGTCTCGCCGCTCGACACGGTGATCTGGACGATCCTGATCTACCTGCTCATCACGGCCGTCCTGACGACCCAGGCCGGGCGCGTCGGCGACATGCTGGGCCGCGGGCTCGTCTACAACGCGGGCTTCGCGCTGTTCACGATCGGTTCGGGCCTCTCCGGCTTCGCCCCTACCGCCGAGTTCCTCATCGCGGCCCGGGCCGTCCAGGCGATCGGCGGCGCCGTGATCTTCGCGAACGGCGGAGCCCTGATCGCCCATGTCTTCCCACCGGAGCGCCGCGGCCGTCCGTTCGGGTTCCTCGTCTTCGGCTGGAGCGTCGGGGCGATCCTCGGCGTGCTCCTCGGCGGGGTGATCACGACGACGCTCGGCTGGCGGTACAACTTCCTCATCAACCTCCCGATCGGCGTCGGGGCCGTCCTCCTTGGCCTGAGGACCCTTCCGCGCCACGACCGCCAGCCCGCCCACTTCGACCTGCCCGGCTTCGTGCTGTTCTCGGGGGCCCTGGCCGCGATCTGCTACGGCACCATCGAGGTCGCCGCGGCCGGGGTCACGCTCACCAACCTCGCGCTGGTCGCGATCGGGCTCGCCCTGCTCCCGGTGTTCGTCGCCGTCGAGCTGCGCGTGGCGCGGCCGATGCTCGAGCTCTCGGAGTTCCGCCGGCGCCTGCTCGGCTTCTCGCTCGCGGCGAGCTTCCTGCAGGCGCTCGGCTACCTCGCGGTCGTGTTCCTGCTCACGATGTACCTGCAGGGCCTGCGGGGGCTCTCCCCGCTCGACGCCTCGATCCTCCTCGTCCCGGGCTACCTGGTCGGGGCCGTCGCGGGGCCGTTCATGGGCCGCCAGGTCGACCGGGTGGGGCCGCGGGCCCTCGCCACGGGCGGCATCGTGCTGATGATGGTGGCGGTCCTCGCGTACGCCGCGCTGTCGCTCGACGCCTGGCTCGGATGGATCCCGATCATCTCGATCGTGAGCGGATTCGGCGGGGGGATGTTCTGGCCGGCGAACAACACCGCGATCATGAGCCAGGCGTCGCCGCGGACGTTCGGTGCGGTGAGCGGTCTGCGGGCCACGCTGTCCAACATGGGCACGCTGCTGAGCTTCGTCCTTACCCTCTCGATCGCGTCGGCGAGCGTACCCCGCTACGTGGCGTACGAGGTCTTCCTCGGGACGACGAACCTGCTGGGGGGGATCGGAGCGAGCTTCCTGACGGGCATCCACGCGGCCCTCTTCGGCTCGGCGGCGATCCTGGCGCTCGCCGCGGCGTTCTCCTGGGCACGGGGCCGGTACCCGGAGCGGCGCGAGGCGGCGGCACCGGCCGCCGCGCCTACTCGCTGACCGCCTCGACCGGCGGGGCCGGCACCGCGGGGCGCGTCTCGGTGGGGGGCGCGGCGGCGCCGTGGCCGTGGCGCGTCCCGTCGGCGAGGAACCGGTAGTTCCGGAGCGCGAGGCTCAGTCCGAACCCGATCAACGACAGGGCCGCGACCAGCCCGAAGACGACTTGGAATCCCTCGAGGGCATAGGAGGTCGTGGGGACCGAGAACGACGGTCCCCCTCCGGGGGACGCGACCGTCACGTAGTAGACGGCGGTGAAGCTCGCGAGGATGCTCGTCGTCACGACCGGGGCGATCGCCGTGCCCAGGTTGCGGAACGTCTGGTTCATCCCCGTCTGGATCCCGAGCTCCCGACGGTCGACCGACAGGACGATCATGTTGGACATCGCGATGAGGACGGCGACATTGCCCACCATCAGCGGGACCATGAACGCCGACAGCTCGATCGTCGACGGATGGACCGTGACCAGGAGGATCCCGGCGATCGCCATGAGGCCGTAGCCGAGCAGCGTCACCGGCTTCGGTCCGATCCGTCCGATGGCCGCTCCCAGGAGCGGGCCGAACGCCAGCATCGAGAGGGCGGACGGAAGGGCGAGCAGGCCGAACGTGAGCTCGCTCACGCCGAGCCCCGGCCCGATCGGGAGCTCCGCCAGGATGACGACCGTCGTGAACGCGAAGAACATCAGCAGTCCGACCAGGATCCCGTTGACGTTCGAGACGAAGATGTTCCGCGGCCGGAGCGCCTCGAACTGGATGACCGGGGAGGGCGCGCGCGGCTCCCAGAGGGCGAACGCGACGAAGCCCGCGACCGCGAGGAGGAAGAACTCGGGGGCGCCCCAGGGGATCCCCCCGAAGTGGACCGCGGTGAAGTTCGTCCAGCCCCAGTCGGCGCCTTCGGTGATCCCGACGAGCAGCATGGCGAGGCCGAAACCGAGGGAGCTGACCCCGGGCAGGTCCAGGGGCCGCCGCTCGTGGACCGGGGACTCGCGCAGGAGGAACACCCCGAGGACGACGAGGGTGATGGCCAGCGGGACCACGGTGTGGTAGGTGAACTGCCAGCCGTACTGCTGGGCGATCCAGCCGCCGCCCGCAAGCCCGAGCGCCGCCCCCGCGGCGAACATCGCGCTGACGACCCCTTGGGCCTGGGCGACCCGCGCGGCCGGGAACGCTTCCGGGATCATGGCGAAAGCGAGGGGGAACATCCCCATCCCGATCCCTTGGACCGCCCGGGCCCCGATCAGGAGGTAGATCTCCTGCGACCGGGCCATTCCGAGGGCATCGCCGATGTTGGGGGTGAACCCTGCCAGGGTGACCGCTACGGCGTAGATCCCCATGGCGATGATGAGCATCCGCTTCTTGCCGTAGAGGTCGCCGAGCTTGCCGAAGATCGGGACGACGACGGTGCCGACGAGCAGGTAGGCGGAGAGGATCCAGGCGATCGTTCCGAACGCTCCGGTCCCGCTGAGCTGGAAGAAGGTGTAGAACTGCTTGAACGCCGGGAGGACCATGGTCTCCACGTACGTCACCATCAGCGCCATCCCGGCGACGATGATCAGCAGCTGCCGGGCCCGACGGGCGTCGTACGGCTGTCCGATCGCGGTGAGGGTGGGGGCCGCCGTCATACGGCCGGCACCTCCGGTATCCTTCGGAGCTCGGCCCCATCGTGGGACAGGCGGTGGAGCACCCGCGTCGCCGCGTCGAGCTCCGCCGGTGCGAGCCCGGTCAGGCTGGTCGCCAGGCGCTGGGAGACCCGCTCCCAGACCGCCCGATGGAGGCTGCGGCCACGCGGAGTGGGGGTCAGGAGCACCACCCGGCGGTCGCCGTCGGCCCGCGCGCGCCGTACGAGGTCCGCGGCCACGAGATCCTCAACGGCCGTGCTCACATTGGCCGAGGTCACCACACACGCGGCGGCGACCTGGCCGACGTTGCGCGGACCCTCGGTGACGATGTGGTGAAGGGCCCAGAACGTGGGCGCGGACAGTCCGGTCCGTTCCAGTTCGTCCCGCAGGCGATCCCGCACGGCGTGGGTCGCCCCGTACAGGCTCGCCAGGAGCTCCTCGACGTCCTGGACCGGGGGTGTCGCCACCGAGGCTCGAGGTGGGGTCATGGATTGCATCAGCTACCAAAATATTGAGCTACTTAACTATGTGCGGAACCGGGGGTAACCGGCGCCCCCACCTCCTCGGGGAGGTGCCACGGCGCTCGTGCAGAGGGCGGGCGGAGAGATCCCCGGGAACCGCCGCGGGTCGCCGTCGGCCCGGAGGGTCGGGCGGGCCGGCCCGCGCGGCGCCCCCTCCTCCGGCGGCGTCCGTGCGGCGGGGTCGATGCGGGGAGCGACTGTACGTCGGGCCCGAGCCGGCCCCGATGGGCCGACGGCGGGGTCGGGGGCACGGGGGGCGCGTGCGTAGGGAGGACACCGGCTTAACTCCCCCGACGCGATGCAGGGGCAGGGGTTCCGAGCGATGCATGGGATGCCCAACGCCCGCGAGCTGTATCTGCACAGAGAGCTCGGGGTGGCCCTGCTCGTGGTCGGTATCCTTCTCCTGATCATCGCCGTCGCGATCGGCGGCTACTGCGTCTATTCGAGCGGGTCCTACGCCCCTTCGTCGGGATGCTACTATCCCTACGCCGGCGGCGCGGTGGTGCTGGGGTTCGTGGGGTTCATCCTCCTGGTCGTGGGCTTGGTCTTGGCCTTGGTCCGGAACCCCGCCTATCCGACGGGAGCCACCGGGTATTATGCGGCGCCGTGGCCGCCGGTCCCCCCGCCGCCGCCCGTTCCTTCGTCGTTCATCGCGTGCAAGGGCTGCGGACGGGTCTACCCCCTCGGTCCGTTCGCCTACTGCCCGAACTGCGGCACGAAGCTCGGGTCGTAGCTCGGCCGCTGCCGCGGCTTCCGTGGGCCTCCGCGGATGCACCGTTCCTTCCCGGCGCGGACCGTCGGGGTGGGGCTATCCGATGAAGTGCTATCCCGCGCTGAGGTGTCCATGAAGTTCGTGACGCGCGAGAAAGTGAAGGTCGACCGGGTCGCGTGCCCCTGGGTCATCCGGCGGTTCGTCGATCCGAAGGCGGTGTTCCTGTTCGTGCCGGCCGCCTCGGTCCTCGAAGTGGCGCGTCGGGAGGGTGCGATCGCCTTCGATGCTCCGGGGGCCGAGCTGAACCATCGGACGGTCGGTGGAGAAGAGCGTGTGACCTTCGATGCGGTGATCGAGCGCTACGGCCTCACCGACCCGGCCCTCCTCGACCTCGCCGAGATCGTCCGCGGGGCGGATGCCCGTCTCTCCCGACCGCGCCCCGAGTCGGCCGGGCTCGCGGCCCTCGCGACCGGCTTCCGGCGGACCACGCCGACCGACGAGGAGAGCCTCCGCCTGCAGTTCCCGGTCTACGACGCCCTGTACGCCTACTGCCAGGAGCGGGTGGGGGCCGGGGCCTCCCGGTCGGCTCCGGCACCGTGAAGGGGCCGCGCTCCGGAAGGGGGCGGCCCATGGCCCCGTCGGTGGCAACGGCACGTTGAAGCGAGGGCGCAGAATGCTGACCTTCGGTGGGGCGCGGGACGCCCGGCTCCTGCTCCTCACGCGCTCGATGCGGGGCTTCGGGGCCGGGGCGCTCTCGATCGTCCTGGCCCTCGACCTTGCGGTGGTCGGCTACTCCGACCTGGTCATCGGAGTGCTCCTTGGGCTCGTTCTCGCCGCGGCCTCGGCCTGGTCGCTGGCCGTGCCTTCCCTGGAGCGTCGGTGGGGCCGCCGCGCGGTGTTCCTGGCGGGGGCGACGGCGTTCAGCGCGGGCGGGGCGCTTCTCTGGGCAGATCTTGGAAACCCGTGGGCGGTGCTGCTCGCGGTCGCCCTGGGCGGGCTGGTGGCGGGGGCCAGCGATGTCGGTCCCCTCGGAGCCCTCGAGCAGGCCGTCCTGGCCGACGCCGCACCGGAGGCCCGCCGCACGGAGTGGTTCGCGGTCTACAACCTCCTCGGCTACGTCGGCGGGGCGCTCGGAGCGCTGGCCGCCGGCCCGCTCTCGGCGGCTCCCGGCGGGCTTCCCGGTCTGCCGGGGGGTCCCCACGACGTCCCGGCCCTCCTCTATGCGCTGCTCGGCCTCGGCCTGGTGCCCGCCTACGTCGGGCTGTCGCGACCGTCCGCCGTCGCGCCCACCGGAGCCGCGACCGCGCGACTCGACCCGGGGGTGCGCCAGCGGATCTACGCGCTCGCCTCGCTCTTCGCGGTGGACGCCTTCGGGGGAGGGCTCATCGTCAACAGCCTCGTCGTCTACTACTTCGCCGTCCGATTCTCCCCGGGGATCGACGCCCTCGGCGCGGTCTTCTTCGTCGCCAACCTGGCGGCGGGACTGTCGTTCCTCCTCGCGGTTCCCCTCGCCCGGCGCTTCGGCCTTCTGCGGACGATGGTCTTCACCCACATCCCGTCGAACCTCCTGCTGATCTGCGTGGCCTTCGGGCCGAGCTTCGTGGTCGCCTCGGGCCTCTGGATCGCGCGGGCCTGCCTTTCCCAGATGGACGTGCCGACACGTCAGTCGTACACCCAGGCGATCGTACCGCGCGCGGCCCGACCGGCGGCCGCGGGGTACACCACGGCGGCCCGCAGCGCCCAGGCGCTCGGGGGTCCGGTCACCGGTGCATTCCTCGCGGCCGGTGGCCCGTGGCTCACGGCGCCCTTCCTTTTCGCCGGCTCGGTGAAGATCGCGTACGATCTTGCCGTCTACCGAAGGTTCCGGGAGATCCGGCCCCCGGAAGAGGACCGCGGGGCGCCGACGTGAGCGACCGTCCCTCGTCCGGTACGGGCCGGCGCCGGCTCAGATCCGTTCCAGCTTTCCGACCCGGCCGAGGGAGACCTGGGGGCGACCCTGGTAGTCCTTGACCCAGCCCTCGATGATCCGGATGCGGTCCCCTTCCCGGACGAGGTCGACCTCCTTGCCCCAGAGGACGAGGGCGATCTCGCCGGTCGCGTCCTTGAGCCGCGCGTTGCGCACCCGCTGGTTCCGACCGTCCCGCAGGGAGATCTCCCGGATCTCCTCGACCGAGGCGACGCTCGCCTCGAACGTGGCGAGTCGGCTCGGACGTAGGTCGGCGATGAACGTCGCCGGAGGCTTACCGGTGGCCATGGTGACCTCTTCGCGGCCGGCCCGATGGGGACGGCCGCGTTCCCCCATGGGAGCACGGCTCATAGAATCATGGGGCCGATCCCGCATCCTCCGGCGGGCGGGGCGCCCGGCGCCGCCGGCGCCGCGGGCGCCTCGGCCCGGCGTCAGGTTCATGTTGGGCCGTACGCTGGCCCCGCCACGAAGGTCGAGGAGTACGCGGTCGACCTAGAGGTCGACCCGGAGACGGAGCGGTTTCACGGCACCGTTACGGTCGCGCTGCGGGACGCCGGAGCCGTCATCGAGCTGGACGCCGCGGGCCTCGAGGTCCATCGCGCCACCTGCCGGGGGGCCGAGGTGCCGTACGCGGTCGACGAGCCCCGTCAGAAGATCGTCCTCCGCCCTCCGGTCACCGGCGACCTGCCGATCCGGATCGAGTACGCGGGGGCCGTCCGCCGGGACGTGATGAACGGCTTTTACGTCTCGCGGTTCGGCGAGCACAAGCTCTTCACGACGATGATGCAGCCGCTGGGCTGCCGCTGGCTGTTCCCCTGCGTCGATCATCCGGCGAGCAAGGCCGTCGTCCGCCTCACGGTGGCGACCGACCCGGATCTGACCGTCATCGCGAACGCCGATGTCGCCTCCGTGAGCGAACGGGACGGACGGAAGGTCTGGGCGTTCGCGCCGACCCCCCCGATGTCGACCTACCTGGTCTACCTCGGGATCGGCCCGTTCGACCGGGTGTCGACGACCTACGAGGGGATCCGGGTCGGCGTGGCGGCGGCTCCGGGAAAGGCCGCCGAGGGGTCCCGCGCGTTGGCGCTGGCCGGCCCCGTGCTGCGGGGGTACGAGGAGTACTATCGACGGCCGTACCCGTTCCGCAAGCTCGATCTGATCGCCGTGCCGGACTTCTGGGCGGGCGGGATGGAGAACTGGGGGGCGATCACCTTCCCCGAGGTCGGGGTGCTCTGGGGCGAGACGACGAGCCCCGCGATCGTGCGCTGGGCGATCGAGACCCTCACCCACGAGATCGCGCACCAGTGGTTCGGGAACCTCGTCACGATGGAGTGGTGGACCGACATCTGGCTCAATGAGAGCTTCACGACGTTCGTCGCGGCGAAGATGTCCGACCGCCTGCACCTGCGACGCGACGCGTGGGGCGAGTTCCTCATCCGGGCCTCTCCGGGGTACTTCGCCGACTCCCAGCGGTCGACCCACGCGATCAAGCTGACGATCCGCGACCCGAGCGAGATCAGCCAGAGCGTCGACGACATCACCTACTTCAAGGGCGCCAACATCGTCCGGATGCTCGAGGCCTTCCTGGGCGAGGAACCGTTCCGTCGGGGGGTCACGGCGTACCTCGAGAAGTTCCAGTACGCCAATGCGAAGGACGACGACCTGTGGCGGTCCTTCGAGGGGTCGTCGGACCAGCCGGTCCGCCGGGTGATGGGCGCATGGATCGACCGACCGGGGTTCCCCGTCATCGAGGTGCGACGGCGGCCGGACGGTTTCCGCCTTACCCAGCGGCGGTTCTCGTTCCTCCCCTCGGAAACGACCGACCCGCCCTGGCCGATCCCGCTGACCTACCGGCTGGACGGCGCGAGCGACCGCTGCCTGTTCGAGGGAGCGGAGCTCGACCTGCCGGCGACGGGGACCGAACTCCCCCTGCTCAATCCCGGGCGGTCGGCGTTCCTCCGGGTCTGGTACGAGCCGTCGCTGCGCCCGGCGGCCGTCGCGCGCCTTGCGTCGCTCGACCCGATCGACCGCTGGGCGTTCGTCAGCGACTCGCTCGCGTTCCTGCTCTCGGGCGACCTCTCCCTGGGGGACTACCTCGAGGTGGTGGAGGCGGTGAAGGACGCGGTCGACTATCCGACGGTCGCCGAGACCACGGCCTCGCTCCATTCCCTGCGCCCGCTGCTGCGGGACCTGCCCGCGTTCCAGCGGACCTACACGGCGTACCATCGGGTCCAGGGGGACCGGCTCGGGCTCGACGCCCGACCGGGAGAGCCGGACACGGACCCGGTCCTCCGGGAGACCGTCCTCGCCGGACGGGTCCCGGTCGATCCGGAGCTCGCCCGTTCCTTGGCCGGCCGGTTCGGCGAGATCGATCGGGTACCGGGCGCGATCCGCCCCGCGGTGCTGCGGGCGTACGCCCGGACCGGCGGTCCCGGCGTCGTCGACGGCCTGTTCGCGCACCTGACGTCGCAGACGAGCGACGACCTCGCCGAGCGGGCGGCGTACTCGATCGGGTCGCTTCCCACCGAAGCGCTGCTGCGCGACGCGCTCGGCCGCCTGTCGAACCCGGCCGTGCGGACCGTTCACACCTGCTACGCCCTGCGCAGCGTCGCCGGCAACCCGCTCGGGTGGGGGCCCGCCTGGGAGTGGCTCGCCCAAAACCTCCGGCAGTACGAGAAGCGGGCCGAAGGCAGCTGGTGGCTGTCGAACCTCCTCAACTTCACCCTGCCCACCGTCGGGCTCGGGCGGGAGGCCGAAGTGCGCACGTTCTTCGCGCGCGAGTCGTTCCCCGAGGGAACCCGGGGGCTCCATCGGGGGCTCGAGATGCTGGAGGTCCTCGGAGCCGTTCGACGCCGGGCGGGGATCCCCGCCTGAGCGGGGCCGCGATCCGTCCGCGCTACGGCCGGCGCCCGGGGGCCGTGGCCGTCACATCTTCTTTTCGAAATCCAGCACCGCCGCGAACAGGGCGGAGTAGAGGTGGTTCGCTCCGCGCTCCAGCTCGAGCTGCCAGACGTCGCGGATGGCGAGGATCTTGTGCCGGACGCGTCCGACCTCTTGGCCGGCCGGGTCGACGATGCGGTACTTGCGCCGGATGATGTTGCCCTTGGTCGCCATCGCCGGCTGGCCGTTCGGGAGGATCCACGACGCCTTGAGGCCCCCGATCAGGCTCCGCTGCATGTCGATCGTCCCGAACGACCCTCCGGCGTGGGGATCCACGACCAGGAACTGCGTCTTGTTGCCCCCGGACCCCTTGCGGATCTCCATCGCCAGGGCGCCCGCCGCATCCTTCACGGTGTAGGTGTACTGGAGGCTGCGCTTCGCCCAGCGCCCCACGAAGTCCCCCGCGACGGACGCGACCGCCGCGCCGACCAGCGCGCCCTTCATGTTCTGGCTCGAATCGAGGCCGATGCGGCAGAGGACCGTCTGGTTCTGGTCCATGACGTCGTAGTTCTTCCCGAGCGAGAGGATCTGCATCTTCATCAGGAGAACCGACTGGTTTGCGAGGGCCTGTACCACGTTCTGCGCGGCGGGGTTCATCCCGTTCATCGGGCGCCCACTCAGCTCCGCAGTTAAGTACTCTGCGACGCCGGCTCATGGGGCGCCCTCGGCCACCGGTTCCGGAAGACGCCGTTCGGGCCGGACCCGCAAACGACCTATGCGTCCTGCCTACCGTCAGGCCGTGGCGGACCACCCCATGACGGCCCCGCTCCCCCTTCCCCCTCCCCACGTGCGGTTGGGCGTGGGAGGCGTGCTCCTCCGGGCGGGGCGCGCGGTCGTGAATCGGGCCTCGTACCGGCAGCGGTTCACGATACCGAGCGGCTTCGTCGAGGCCGGCGAAACCCTCGAAGAGGCGCTGGTGCGGGAGTTCCGCGAGGAGACGGGGGCCACCGTGGAGGTCGGACGCCTTCTCCTCGCCCGGCACAAGGTGGTCCGGACCGACGAGAGCGACGTCTACTTCGCCTTCGCCCTCCGGCTCATCTCGGGCGAGCCGGTCGCGGTCCCGCCGGAGATCGCCGAAATGCGCGAGGTCGCCGTCGCGGAGGCGATCGCCGCGCCGTGGATCTCCGAGCTCTCCCGATTGGCCATCCGGGTGGCGGCCGGGTCCCCCGGTCCCTGGCCCCGCTCCGCTTGGGCGGGTGGGGAGCAGCCCGGATTGGGGACCCAGGCGTTCCACCCCGATCTGCCCCCGGGGGCCCCACCGTAGGGTGGACGGCCGGGCGGCCCACCGGCGTTCGGGGTTTCGCCCGGGCGAACCGCCCCGTGCGGCCCCCTGCCGGGATCACTCCGATCCCCGGGGGGAACGGCCGAGCTCGGCGAGGCCCGGCTGGAGGCGGAGGAGATGGGCGAGGTCATGCGCGCTCACTCGGAGGTCCCGCGCCCCGTTGTCGAGGAACGGCGTCCGCTCGCGATGGCCGCCGAGTCCGAGCGCGTGGCCCAGCTCCCGGTACTCCCACTCGTGTCGGGCACCGGTGTCGCCGTCCGCTCCCTGCCCCGGGGTCGTCGTCGCGGGTGCGAAGACCGGTAGGCCCTCGGGGATGATCCCCTCGCAGCGGACCGGGACACCGAACACCAGCCAGCGCTCCTCCGGAGGGACGATGCGGCCCCAGCCTACCCAGTGGGGTGAGCGACGGTCGGCCTGGAGGTAGAGCACCGGCTGCCCCGGCACCTTGCCGCGGCTGCGCGCGTCGCCCCAAAGATCGACGCGACCGGGGCGCAGGCGCGCGGCCAGGTTCTCGTCCTCGTACCCTTGGAAGACCCACCCCACCGTCCCCGGGGGCATCCCGGCAAGGATCGCGACGAACGCACCGGTTCGGGCGGGGCGATCGCCGCTCGACCCGGCCATGGCCCCCTCAGCGGCCCCGGCTACATCACCCCACCCTCCCCGGAGCGATCGTGCGCGCCGGGGAAGCCCGCTCCGGCAGGGGGAGGCGCGGGTACATCCCCCGGAGCGAACCGGCCTCCGCCCCGTCGGTCCCGGTGATCGCCCGGGACCCGCCGTGCCGACCGCGAGGCGAGCGACATCGCAGAGAGCCGGAACCCGGGGGTATGGCGCGGGGACCTCGCCGGTGCAAAGGGATTCAAGGGGGAGCGCGACTGTCCGCGGCACCGGTTGGTGCGCATGGCCCCCTCGCTTGAGGTGCATTTCGACAACTGGCTGAGGGAGTACGGTCCGCGCGGCCGCGAAAGTGTCGAGGCGGACTCCGTCGCTCGGTTGCTCGACGCGCTCGAGGCGCGCTATCCCCGCCTCCGCTTCAAGATCCGCGACGAGACGGGCAACCTGCGCCGGTACGTCCGGGTCTTTGTGGACGGCAGCGACGTCAGCGGCACGACCGGTGTCTCCACTTCGCTCGACGGGGCGAAGACCATCGATATCCTCCATTCGGTCGCGGGAGGATAGGCACGAGAGCGATGGCACGGAACGACAGAGTGCGGATCTTGGTGGGTACGCGCAAGGGGACCTACATCGTCGAATCGGACCGTACGCGCCGGAGGTGGAAGGTCGCTCCGGTCGCGCACGAGGGCAACGAGGTCTACCATGTCGTCGCGGACCCGCGGCATCCGGGAGAGGTGTACGCGGCCGTGAACAACATGTTCTTCGGGCCCGAGGTCCAGCGCTCCCGCAACTGGGGCAAGACCTGGTCCGAGATCGCGACCCCGCTCGCACCGATGCGCAAGGAACGCGAGTTCCAGATGAACGAGTCGAATCCGGGGGCGCCGGTGGCGAGGCCGCTCAACAACCTCTGGCACATCGAGCCCGGCCTGCCGAGCGAGCCGGAGACCCTCTATCTCGGGGCGGACCCCCACCTGCTCTTCCGGTCCCGCGACCGGGGGTCGAGCTGGGAACCGATCGAGGCCATCAACCAGCATCCCAGCCGGAAGGACTGGTCCCCCGGGTTCGGCGGAGCATGCCTCCACACGATCATCATCGACCCGCGGGACTCGAACCGCCTCTACATCGGCATGTCGTCGGTCGGAACGTTCCGCTCGGAGGACGGCGGGAAGAGCTGGACCCCGACCAACAAGGGCGTCGAGGCCCCGTTCCTGCCGAACAAGTTCCCCGAGACGGGCCAGTGCGTCCATCACGTCGCCATCGACGCGAAGGACCCCGACACCTTCTACCGCCAGGACCACGGCGGGATCTACGTCTCCCACGACCGCATGTCCTCCTGGAAGCGGATCGGCAAGCCCCTCGGCGACGATTTCGGCTTCTGCGTCACCTCGCCGGCCGCCGCCCCGGGCAAGGCGTACTTCGTCCGGCTCGGCGGACGGGCGCGCACGACCGGCGAGGGCCATTTCCAGGTCCAGGAGTGGACCGACAAGACCCGGACGTGGCGCAAGCTGCTCTTGGCGAAGGCGTTCCCCGGCCACTTCGGCGTGCAGCGCGAGGGGATCGCGACGGACAACCTCGCTCCCGCGGGCATCTACGTGGGCACGACGACCGGACAGCTGTTCGTCAGCCCCGACGCCGGTCGGTCGTGGAAGCTGGTGCCGTTCCAGTTCCCGGCGATCCATTCGGTCAGCGTGGGGAACCCCGACCCCCGCTGACCCCGGTCACGGCCGCTCGCCTCGGCGACCTCGGGGCGCCGGGTCGGGGGGCGCCGGGTCGGGGGGCGCCGGCGGGCGCCGTCGCTCGGCCGCAGCGGAGCCGGCGCGGGGCGACCGGGGACGCCGTCCGGTGATCGCGCCGCGACGCGCCGGTCGGCAATGAGAAAAGGTAGGGGGGATAGCCCCGCCCGTGAACGCGGACATCTCGTGGGTCGGCGGGCGTGCCATCGACCAGCGCCTCGAGCGGATGCGCCGCTCGGTCTACGCCTTCCGGGAAGAGAGCTCCTGGGCCGTTCGGTGTGCCCTGGTCCTGTCGTTCGCAGCGTTCACGGGGCTCTGCGCCCAGGTGAGCTTTCCGCTTCCGTTCACGCCGGTGCCGGTCACCGGGCAGGTCTTCGCGGTGCTGGCGGCGAGCTCGGTGCTCGGCCGCTGGCTCGGCCCGGCCTCCCAGGCCGCCTACCTCGCGCTCGGGGCGGTCGGGGTCCCGTGGTTCGCTCCGACGGCCGGAGCCGGGCCCTTTACGAGCGGAGGGTGGCCGGCGCTCCTCGGGGCGACCGGCGGCTACCTCCTTGGCTTCCTGGTCGCGTCGGCGGTGATCGGCCGGATGCTCGACCGCGGCCTTTCCGAGCGCTCCTTCGGTGCGAACCTCCTCGTCCTGCTGGGCGGGGTCGGCCTCATCTACACGATCGGCACGACGCAGCTCGCGGTCCTGCTGGACCTGCCCCCGGCGACCGCGGTCCTCTACGGGGCGGTCCCTTTCCTGCCCGGGGATATCCTCAAGGCGGTGCTCGCCGCCGGGTTGCTGGGGTTCGCCCTGCCGCGATACCGCACGGAGCCGGCGACGCCGGCGTCCGTTCGCCCGCGGCTCCGGCGAGCCGATGTCGTCGGCGTGATCGCCGTGCTCGGCGCGGTCTGGATCGTTGCCGGCCTGGTCGTGGCGTTCGCCGCAGCGCCGCCCGCGTTGGCGTCCTACTATCTCCTCGCCGCCACGGTCTGCACGGCCGCGACCTTCCTCGCGCTCGGCGTGCGCCGGGCGTTGGATCGTCGATCGTGGCCGGTCCCCGGTGTCGCCCGGTCGTAGTCCTCCCGCCGTCGCCCTCGGCCCCTGCGGAGGGTGGCCGATCCGGCCCGACCCTGGTTCCCCTTGAGCGGGAGCCGTCCCCTGACCGCCGACCGCCCGCCGGACCGACGCGGCGTCGACCCGGGTTCCGCGGGGCGTGCCGGGCCCGGGGGTCCTTGAAGAACGGGCCGCTCCGCTGTGCGGCCTTGATCACCGAGGAAGGGTTGGAGACGAGGAAGCGGAGGACCGGTTCGGCCCGAGAGAGGATCTCCCGAGCCGCCGTAGCCAAGCTGATATCCGAAGGAACCGATCGCGGGCCTCGTGGCCAGCGACCGCAGATTCTGCCGGTTCACGCGGTCGGAGGAAGGGCACCCGTTCGGACTCCGTTGGGACCAACCGGGTGGGTTCTGCATCTCGACGTTCCTGATCCTCAGCGAGGAGGGACGTCCGTCGTCCGTCCTGGTGGGACGAATGAACCCGAGCGCGCCGTGGGATCACCTCGAGGGTCTCGATCCCGAGCGGATCCGGATGCACCGCGACGGCTGGGTCCTTCCGGCCTCTCACCTCCTCCTCCGAGAGAGCCCGGACGAATCGGCGCGAAGGATACTGGACGAAATGCTGGGGGGCGCGCGCCCGTCCTTGGAACCGCCCCGCGTCCTCTCCGAGGTGTATACTCCCCGACGGTTTCCCGAGACCCACAATCATTGGGACCTGAGCTTCCTCTATGAGGGAACGTGGTCCGGAGCTCCGCCCCTAGTTCCCTCGGTCTGGACGGACCTGAGGTTCGTGGACCTCAACGCGGCCCACCGCTCCGAGTTCGCCCGATCCCATGAAGAGGTGCTCGAGCACGTCGGCCTGAGGGTTCCGCTTCCCTGACCGGTGGCCGGTGTCCGCCGGGCCCTCCGGAAACGACCGTTCTCCGGCCCGAGGGGAAGCGCACCCCGGCCTTCCCCTCGGCGGTTGGTAGCGCATGGGCGTCCCTGATGCGATGTCGGTGCGCGCAGACATCCAACCGAGGCGGACGGCGTTCCCGGGGCTCACCCCACGCGCGTCCGGCCCCCGCCACGGGCTTGCCTTCTCCGCGGGCCGCCGAAAGGTCCTTCCATTTCACGGGGACGAGCGCAGGGATGTCCGGCCGACCGCCGGTGTCCTCCTCGACGACGGCGCGAGGGGGATTCGACGGGGGAGGGACGCCCGAGGGCGGGGGTCGGATCGGGGGGAAGGTCCACGTGACCGGACCGATCGATGTCGCGCTGGCCGCGGCCCGGGCTAAAGGATCCGTCCGGGCGAACGCGTAGCGCCCCGCGCGTCGGTCGCTTCGGCGGCGCGGCCGAACTCTGCCCGCGGGAGTCCGGCATCCGGTCCGGACGAGGACCCTCCCGCCGTGCCCAACCCGCGGCGGGCGGGCGCGGCTGCGGGTATAAGCAAGAGCACCCTGGCCCCCTCGTGACCCAGCGGCCCTCGGATCCCGAAGACCTCGAAGTGTGGTCGTCGGTGGACCGGTACTACGAAGATCTGCTGCACTCGGAGGATGAGATTCTCCGGTCCGCGCTGTCGGCCAGCCGAGCCGCGGGTCTGCCGGACATCCAGGTCTCACCGCTCCAGGGCCGATTGCTCCATCTTCTGGCGAAGCTGAACGGGGCCCGCCGCATCCTCGAGATCGGTACCCTCGGCGGTTACAGCGCCATCTGGCTCGCCCGCGCCCTCCCCCCGGCCGGCCGTCTTCTGACCCTCGAGATCGACCCGCGGCACGCCGAGGTGGCCCGGGCCAGCATCGCGCGAGCCGGACTGGAGGGAAAGGTCGAGGTCCGGGTCGGGCCGGCCCTCGAGACGCTCCCCCGGCTCCCGACCGAGCCGAGCGAGCGGTTCGACCTGGTGTTCATCGATGCGGACAAGGTGAGCTATCGTGAGTACCTCGAATGGGCGGTCCGACTCTCTCGAAAGGGCAGCTTGATCATCGCGGACAACGTCGTCCGCCGAGGGGACGTGGTCGAGGGGACGAGCACGGACGCGAACGTGCAGGGGGTGCGCCGGATGAACGAGACCCTGGCCACGGACGCCCGGCTCGCCGCCACCGTGATCCAGACCGTCGGGGTAAAGGGGCACGACGGGTTCGTTCTTGCGGTCGTCGTGTCCGATCCATGAACGGGTTCTACCCGAGTACGGAGGCGGAGGGACCTGGCGCAGCCGTTCCGACGCTCCCTCGAGCGGCGGTCGACCGAACGGGAGAGGACGGATCGGACCGGGCCGCACGTCCGGGCCCGGGGCTCCCTGGCGGGGGGCCGAGCAGGATCCAACGGCCGCCAGATCCCGGCGAGCGCCGCTCGCCCCCCAGGGGCCGGGCACGGTCCTCCCGAGTCGGGCCCCCGTCCTACGGGGCCCCGTCCGTGGAAGGTGTCGGTGATGTCCCGGGACCCCTGCGATATCGATACGCGGCCCAGAGGTAAGCCGCGAGCGCGCTACGAAGCATCACCAACGGAGGGTCGGACATGCCACCGCCCGCGGTCTCAGATCCGAAGGTTGACGCGGTGATCCGTGGGCTGGACCCGTCGCTTCGTCCCATCGCCATCGCGCTGAGGGATCTCGTCCGCCGGACCGCCCCCGAGCTCCGCGAGACGGTGAAGTGGAACGTCCCGGTATGGGTGGGAAGGAAGAACGTCGCGTGCATCATGATCTACCCCGACCACGTGAACCTCGGCTTCTTCCAGGGCGCGAAGCTAAGGAGCCGCTAGGAAACA
>JAKAOB010000080.1:1404-8709 GCA_021812305.1 Thermoplasmata archaeon | reverse complement strand
CCGCCCCTCGGAGATCACCTTGCCCATCTCGCGCGTGACGACGCGGCCGACATCATCCTTGCCGGCGGCTGGGCCCTGCGCGTCCCGGAGGAGCATCTCGCCGCGCTTGGGCGCCGGTGTATCCCTCCAGCCGGGGAAGGCGCGGTGCGCGGATCCGATGGCCCGCTCCACGTCCGCGGCCGTCGCGGCGACGAAGGAGCCCAGCGACTCCCCGTTCGCCGGGTTCCGGGTCGCGAAGCGCGACGCCCCCGCCGGTTCCTCCCACCGGCCATCGATGAACAACCCGAACCGCTCCTCCGCCGTCATGAAAACTCCCCGGGGACCGTGGGGCCCGACGGGCCTAAAAGGCTACCGTGGACCGCGCGGCGGCGTGGCAGGCCGGGGCCATCGACGGGCCCGCCGGCCCCTCGTATAGCATTAAGAAGGCACCCCGGCTCCGGCCCCCGATGGACCACGCCCTCGAGGCGGAGCTCACGCTGAGCGCGCCGGCGAAGGACCCGACGGCCCTTGCCGCGCGCCTGGGCGCCCTCGCCGAGGAGGCACTTCGCCGCACGATCGGCAATCGCGGCGAGGGGCGGCTCGCCGCCGCCCGCGTGGAGGGCGACCGCGTCCACCTGACCCTCGAGGCGAACGGGGCGCGACCGCACCAGGCGCTCCTCGCGCTCGTCCGCCGCCTCGCCGAGGAGCTCGGCCGCAGCGAGAAGATCGGCGTGCGCTCGTTTCGCGCCCCCAGCTACCGGGTCTCCTTCGACCTCGAGGCCCCTCCCGCCCACCCGGTGGGGCTCCCGATACCGCACCGCCTGAGCATCGAGGGAACGAAGGCGTCGCTCACGCTGACCGACCTCGGGGAGGAGGCGCTGCGGGACAACTGGATGGACCGGACCGTCCTCCTCGTGCAGGAGAAGGTGCGCAAGCAGGGGTACGAGGGCAAGGAGCAGTACTGGTCCCTCCTCTCTGCGAGCCCCCGTCGCGAGATGACGTTCGCCCGCGACCCGACCGAGGAGATGATCGCCCGGAACTGGGTCCGTGGGGGACCGACGAAGGGCAAGTGGTTCCTCGGGCCGACGGCCGCGCATCTGCTGAAGACGATGGGGCGGATCGCCCGGACCGAGGTCCTCGAGCCCCTCGGGTTCAGCGAGGTCGTCCAGCCGCACCACGATTCCTTCGATATCCTGCTGCGCACCGGTCACCTCGAGGGGCTGCCGATGGAGTTCTACTACGTCACCGAGCCCCGGACGCGGGACCCGGCCGCGTGGGAGACGTTCACCGACCTCGTGAAGATCACCCGGCACGTGCCGGAAGAAGAGCTCGCCCGGCTCGTCTCCCCGCCACGGGCCGTCTCCTGCTACGCCCAGTGTCCGACCATCTACTGGTGGCTCAGCGGCCGGACGATCGGGCTCGAGAGCCTCCCGCTGCGGATCTTCGACGGGACCGCGATCTCGAACCGGTACGAGAGCGGGGGGCGACACGGCCTCGAGCGCGTCGACGAGTTCCACCGGCTCGAGCCGGTCTACCTCGGCACGCCCGAGCAGCTCGTCGACCTGCGGGAGGCGCTCCTCCGGCGCTACGCCCACGTCTTCGACGACCTCCTCGAGCTCGAGTGGAGGACCGCGTGGGTGACGCCGTTCTACCTCCAGCAGAGCGGGGGCGTCGGGGTCGAGGACGTTCAGGAGCGGATCAAAGGGACGATCGACTTCGAAGCCTACCTCCCCTACCGGGGGGACCGGGAGGGCTCCGAGTGGCTCGAGTTCCAGAACCTGTCGATCGTCGGCGACAAGTACACGCGCGCCTTCACGATCCGCGCGCAGAAGGGCGAGCTCTGGTCCGGCTGCTCCGGGATCGGGCTCGAACGCTGGCTCACCGCGTTCCTGGCCCAGAAGGGTCTCGATCCGGACGGCTGGCCCGCGGGGTTCCGGCGGTACGTGGGCACGCTGCCGCCGGAGGTTCGCTTCCTGTAGCGCCGGGTGGCTCGCAGGTCCGCGGATGAGCCGAACGATCCGACCCGCGCAGCACCGGCTCGAGGAGTTCGACGACGGGAGCGCACCGGCCCCGACCCCGGCCGGGCGCCCACGGCCCCCGCCCCTTCCCGGGGTCTGGACGGTGGCGGACGGCCTGGTCCAGCACCCCGGGCTCAAGCCTCGGACGCTTCGGGCCCTTCCGTTCCAGATGGACCTCGCCCGCATCGGTCTGGATGCCGACCTCCTCGTCGTGCTCCCGACCGGGCTCGGCAAGACGGTGATCGCGGCCCTGGTGGCCGCCGAGGTGCTCCGGCGGGGGCCGGGCAAGATCGTCTTCCTCGCGCCGACCCGGCCCCTCGTCCAGCAGCATGCCGAGTCGTTCGCGAGCTGGCTCCTTCCCCTCCGGAGCGTGCGGTTCACGGGGACCGTCAAGCGGCCGGTCCGGCAGGGGCACTGGGAGGACGCCGATGTCGTCTTCGCCACCCCCGAGATCGTCGC
Source organism: Thermoplasmata archaeon (assembly GCA_021812305.1). GTDB lineage: Archaea > Thermoplasmatota > Thermoplasmata > Lutacidiplasmatales > UBA184 > Lutacidiplasma. The sequence continues at coordinate 6,253 of JAKAOB010000080.1, read as the reverse complement.
GAACGACCTCGCGGCGGGCCGCTACGACCTCACGGACGTGACGCTCCTGATCGTCGACGAGGCGCACCACGCGGTGGGGAAGTACGCCTACGTGCCGATCGCGGCACGCTTCCGCGTCGAGCGGCCCGCGGGCGGCCACGTGCTGGCGCTCACGGCCTCGCCCGGGGGCCGGGACGAGCGGATCGAGGCGGTGGTGAACGCCCTGGGGGTCGGACGGGTCGAGGCGAGGACCCGGGACGACCCCGGGGTGCGCGAGTTCGTCCAGCCCGTCGAGGTCGATCAGGTCTGGGTGCGCCTCCCGCCCGAGCTCGAGAGCGTGCGGACGCTTCTTTCCGAGGCCCGCCACGCCGAGGCCCGCAGCCTGCAGAAGATGGGGTACCTTCGGAAGAAGCCGATCGCCCACCTCTCGGTCAAGGACCTGATCGCCCTGCGCGCGGAGATCTTCGCCCGCCCGGGGCCGATGACCCGGAAGTTCGGGCCCCTCTTCCACCAGCTCATTCTCCTGCACCTCCACCACGCCCAGGAGCGTCTGGAAACGCAGGGGATGGAGCCGTTCCGACAGTACGTGGAACGAGTGCGCGCCAAGCCCAAGCCTTCCCGCGGGGACCTCGCCTTCCTGCGCCACCCCGAGGTCGTCCGCGCCGTGGAGGAGGCCGTGCGCTACCTGGGCGAGACGAAGGAGTCGTCCCATCCCAAGCTCGATGCGCTCGCCCGCATCGTGGACGCGGAGCTCGCCCGTGAGAGGGCCCACCCTCCGCGCATCCTCGTCTTCGCGCAGTACCGCGACACGATCGTCGGCATCCAGGAGCGGCTCGAGGCCCGGGGCCTTACCGTGGCGCGGTTCGTGGGTCAGTCCTCCCGCGACGACGGGGATCGGGGGATGAGCCAGAAGGAGCAGGCGCATGTCCTGGCCGCCTTCCGCGACGGCCGGTTCCCGGTCCTGGTCGCGAGCAGTGTCGCGGAGGAGGGGCTGGACGTGCCGGACGTCGACCTGGTGGTCTTCTTCGAAGCGGTGCCCAGCGAGATCCGGGCGATCCAGCGCCGCGGCCGGACCGGCCGCAGCTCCCTCGGGCGGGTCGTCGTGCTGCTGACCGAGGCCACGCGGGACGTCGGGTATCAGCGGGCCGAGGCGCGCCGGGAAGCCGCGATGGGGCGGATCGTCCGCCGGCTCAGCGCCGCGGCTCGGAAGCGGGCGCTCGAGGAACGGGGGGGCGGGGATTCGTCGCAGTCCCCCTCGGAACGTCCGGCAGGGCGGACCGGACCCGGTGACGTACTAGCACGGGACGCCCGCGCGGGCAGCGATTCTAAATAGCCGGCGGCGGAGTCGCCGGCGACCGGATGTCCGCGCTTGCGATCCTCTGGGCGAACCTGGGCCTGGTCGTCTTCACGGCGATCTCCGTCGGGGTCATCGGATACCTTCTCTACGCCATGGCGAACCCGACCCGGTTCTGAGCCGGCGCCCTTGGGAGCCCCGTGCCGGTCTTCTCCACCCCCTCCCTCATCGAGGTAGGCCTCCTCGTCGCGATCGGCCTGCTCCTGGCGGCCCCGGTCGGACGGTACATGGCCCGGGTCTACCTGGGCCGCCCGACGGCGCTGGACGGCCTGTTCGCCCCGCTCGAACGGGCCATCTACCGGCTCCTCGGCGTCGACCCCCGCCGGGCCATGGGCTGGAAGGAGTATGCCGCGAACCTCCTCCTGTTCAACGCGGCCGCGATGGGGTTCGTCTTCCTGCTCCTCCTCTTCCAGGGCCCGCTTCCCGGCAACGGCCTCCACGTCCCCGGGATGGGCTGGGATCTCGCGCTGCACACGTCGGCCTCGTTCGTCACGAACACGGACTTCCAGCACTACGCTCCGGAGAGCCAGGTGTCGCTCCTCACGAGCGTCCTCGGGCTGCAGATGCTGATGTTCGTCTCGGCCGCGTCGGGTCTCTCCGTCGCGGCCGCGTTCGTCCGGGGTTTCGTTCGGCGCGACGGGACGATCGGCAACTACTGGGTGGACGTCACGTCGACCATCGTCCGCGTGCTGCTCCCGATCTCCCTCGTGGCCGGGGGACTGTTCGTCCTCCTGGGGGTGCCGGATACCCTTGCGCAGACCGTCCTCCTCCACGCCCCGGGGGGCGGCAGCTCCCTCGCCGCGACGGGACCGGTCGGGTCCTGGAACGCCATCGAGTTCCTCGGGACCAACGGTGGAGGATACTTCGGCGCCAACGCCGCCCATCCGTTCCAGAACCCGAGCCCGGCGACGAACGATCTCGCGATCCTGCTGATGATGCTGATCCCGTTCGCGACGCCGTTCATGTTCGGCGCCATGGTGCGGCGCCCTTCCGAGGCCTGGCCGCTGCTGACGACGATCCTCGTGATCTTCCTGGTCGCCGTCGCACTGTTCGTCTTCTTCGAGTCGTCGAACGGCTTCCTCGCCGGCCTGCCCGTGAACCAGAGCAACGGCTACCTCTACGGGGCCGAGGCCCGTTTCACGCTGCCCGAGAGCGGCCTGTTCCAGGTCACGAGCATCTACGCCAACGTGGGCGCGACGTCGATGTCGCTGGGATCGCTGACCCCCGGGGCGCAGCTCGTGTTGGTGTGGGGGATGCTCCTCCAGGCGACGCCGGGCGGCGACGGGACCGGCTTCGGCATGCTGCTCATGAACGCCCTCCTCGCCATCTTCGTGGGAGGGCTCATGGTCGGGCGCACCCCGGAGTATCTCGGGAAGAAGGTCGGGCGGGGCGAGATCCGGTGGGCCGCGGTCACGATCCTTTCTCACCCCTTCGCGATCCTCGTCCCCCTGGCGATCGCCTACGGGATCGGCCTCGCCTCGGCCGCCCACGGGACGACCGCGCACGCGTTCACGGTCCTTCTCTACGAATTCACCAGCGAGGCCGCCAACAACGGCAGCAGCATGGGGCCGATCGCCGACGCGACGCCGTTCTTCAACCTCGCCGGCGCCGCGGTGATGCTGTTCTCCCGGTACCTCCCGATCGTCGCGATGCTCGCGATCGGCGGTTCGCTCGCACGCCAGAGCCCGCTGCCGCCCGGCCCGGGGACGCTGAAGACCGATTCCGGGACGTTCACGGTCTATCTCATCGGGTTCATCCTGGTCCTGAGCGGCCTCATCTTCCTGCCGGTGCTCGTCCTCGGTCCGTTCGGCCAGGGGGGCCTCTAGGACGGCCATGGCCGGAGAGGACGTGGCCGCCCGGGTCAGCGTCCAGCGCCGCCCCCACACGAGCCTCAGCCGGGTGATCGTCCAGTCGATACGGAAGTTCTCCCCCCGCGAGCAGATCCGCAACCCGGTGATGTTCGTCGTCTACGTCTACTTCTTCCTGGTCCTGGTCGTCACGCTCGTCCCCGGCGCCTTTCCGGACGTATCGGGTCCGGGGTTCGACCGGGTCTACTACCTCCTCGTCACCCTGGTGCTGTTCGCCACCGTGTGGTTCTCGAACGTCGCGGAGGCGATCGCCGAGGCCCAGGCCAAGGCGCAGGCCGACAGCCTGCGGGAGACCCGCAGCGGCCTCAAGGCGCGCCAGGTCCTCCCGGACGGCCAGCGCATCTGGGTCCCGAGCGGCCGTCTCCATGTCGGCGACCGGATGGAGGCCGGGCCGGGGGACGTCGTCGCCGTGGACGGCGACGTCGTGGCCGGGGCGGCCCTCATCGACGAGTCGATGATGACCGGGGAGTCGGCCGCCGTCCTGCGGGAGAGCGGGGGCGACCACACGAGCGTCCTCGGGGGCAGCCGGGTCCTGCAGGGGACGGTCACGGTGCGGGTCACGAGCGAGCCCGGCACGAGCTTCCTCGACCGGATGATCCAGCTCGTCGAGGGGACCCGACGCGAAAAGAGCCCGAACGAGGTGGCGCTCACGATCATCCTCTCGGCGCTGTCGACCGCCCTGCTCCTCGTCGTCCTTTCCTTCGCCTATCTCCTGCGGGGCACGGCGCTGGGGCAGGTCAACCTCGCCACCCTGATCGCCCTCATCGTCTGCCTGATCCCGACCACCATCGGGGGGCTGCTCTCGGCCGTCGGGATCTCCGGGGTCAACCGCGTGGCGCGGGCGAACGTCGTCGCCAAATCCGGCCGGGCGGTGGAGGCCGCCGGCGACCTGGACGTGCTGATCCTCGACAAGACCGGAACGATCACCGTCGGCAACCGCCTCGCCGTCCAGTTCGTGCCGGCCCCGGGGGAGGATCTGCAGTCGGTCATGCGGGCCGCGCTGCTCGTCTCGGCGTTCGACGAGACGCCGGAGGGCCGCTCGATCGTCCGGCTGGCCGGCCTGCGCGGCGTCCAGGCCGAGAAGGTCTCCCTCGAGCAGGTGCAGGTCATTCCATTCACGGCCGAGCGCAGGATGTCCGGCATCCGCCTGAGCGACGGGACGGAGGCGATGAAGGGGTCCGTCTCGGCGATCGAGCAGTACGCGGGCGCCCTGCCTCCCGAGACCCGGAAGGCGGCCCACAGCGCCGCCCGGGAGGGCATGACGCCCCTCGTGGTCACGGTGGCGCGCCGGATCGTCGGGCTCGTCATCCTCAAGGACGTCGTGAAACCGGGCATCCGCGACCGCCTCCAGGACCTCAAGGTGATGGGGATCCGCACGGTGATGTGCACGGGCGACAACCGCCTCACCGCCGAGGCGATCGCGAAAGAGAGCGGGGTCGACGAGTACATCGCCGAGGCCAAGCCCGAGACGAAGCTCTCGTTGATCAACCGAGAGAAGCAGTACGGTCACCTGGTCGCGATGAGCGGCGACGGGACGAACGACGCCCCGGCGCTCGCGCGGGCCGACGTGGGGCTCGCGATGAACAGCGGCACCTCGGCGGCGAAGGAGGCCGGCAACATGGTGGACCTCGATTCCGACCCGACGAAG
>JAKAOB010000080.1:0-1394 GCA_021812305.1 Thermoplasmata archaeon | reverse complement strand
CATCACCCGGGGGGCGCTCACGACCTTCTCGATCACGAACGATGTGGCGAAGTACTTCGCGATCGTCCCCGGCCTCCTCGCCGGTCTGGGCGGCGTGGCCGCGCTCAACCTGCTGCAGCTCGCGAACCCGTCGCTCGCCGTGCTCGCGACGCTGGTCTTCAACGCCCTCATGATCCCGATGCTGATCCCCCTCGCGCTGCGCGGGGTGTCGTTCCGCCCGCAGTCGGCCGTTGACCTTTTGCGCCGCAATCTCCTCATCTACGGGGGGGGCGGCCTCGTGAGCGCGTTCGTCGGGATCAAGCTGCTGTACCTCCTCCTCGGCTACCTCGAGGGCCTGCCGGTCTTCGTCGCGGCCGGGGCCGGGCTCGCGCATCTGCTGGGGGCCCTGTGAGCGCGGGATCGGGGTCGGTGGCCCCCGCCCCCCCGGGGCCGATAGGCCTCGCGCCCGAGCCGCCGTACCGGCCCCCGTCCGCCCGGGCCACGGCCGGCCTCCTCCTCGCCGTCCTGCTGCTGGGGAGCCTCGGATATACCGGGGCGATCGCCGGGTTCGCCCATCTTCTCGGCCCGATCGCGCCCGCGGGCACCCCGATCGCGCCGGGGAGCGCCTCCCAGATCGCCTCGGAGCTCCTCGGCCAGAACATCTCGAACGATTCGCTGTTCTGGCTGCGACCCTCGGTCACCGACTGGTCGGCGCTCTCGACGAGCGGGAGCACGGCGTACGGCCCGACGGACCCCGCGCTGCTCAACGCCACGCGGGCCGCCATCGCGCGCTTCGGGCTCGGCAACGCGACCGTCCCCCTCGACCTCGTGAGCCCCTCGGCGAGCGGGCTCGACCCGGACCTCACCCCCGGGGCGGTCCTCGTCCAGGTCCCGCGGGTGGCCGCGGCGACCCACCTGACCGACGCCGCCCTGGTCGGGCTCGTCGACGCCCACACGCAGGGGCCGGCGCTCGGCCTCTTCGGACCGACCTACGTCAACGTCCTCGTCCTCGACCTCGCCCTGCTCGAGGCCCTTCGGAGCTAGCGTGTACCGTCGCATCCTCATCCCCGTGAGCGAGCCGTCCGTCGTCGAGCCGATGATCCGCTTTGGCTCCGGTCTGCTCGAGCCGGACGGCGAGATCCGTCTCCTCCACATCATCCCGACGACCACGCTGCCCGCCGTGACGCGCCAGTGGCGCGATTCGGTCAACATCGTCGTCCCCGCCCACGAGGCGTCGGCGGCGCTCGACGTGCGCGTCGACCCGGAGGTCCGGGCCTCGACGGACGTCGTCGGGGAGATCCTCGAGAGCGCGGAGACCCACGGCGTCGACGCGATCGTGATGACCCTGCGGGGCGACCGCCGCAGCCGCAATCCGTTCGTCGGCCACACCGCCTCGAGCATCCTCCACCACAGCC
>JAKAOB010000079.1 GCA_021812305.1 Thermoplasmata archaeon | reverse complement strand
GAAATGCTCGGCGAGGCGGAGCGCGGTGAACGGCGCCGCGCTCGTCGGCTTCGCGACGACGGGGTTCCCCGCGGCGAGCGCGGGGGCGATCTTGTGGGAGAGGAGGTTCAGCGGGAAGTTGAACGGCCCGATCGCGACGACGACGCCGATCGGGTCACGGACGGTGAAGAGGAAGCGCTGTTCGTTGCCCGCCGGTCGCTCGTAGGCGTCCGCGGGAAAGCTCTCTCCCCCGAGGTGGCGGATCTCCTCCGCGGCGAGCCGGTAGACCCCGACCGCGCGGTCGACCTCGACCCGGGCTTCGACGATCGGCTTACCCACCTCGGAGGCGATCAGGCGGGCCATCGTCTCGCGGTCCGACTCGAGCCGGGCCGCGACGGCGCGTAGGAGCCGGGCCCGCTCGTGTCCGGGCACCTCTCCCCACCGCTCCTCCACGTCGGCGGCCGCGTCCACCGCCGCCCGGGCCTCCTCGGCCGAGGCGACCGGCGCCTCCCCCAGCGATTGGCCGGTGGAAGGGTCGACGACCGGCACGTACGCGCCGCCCGTGGGCGGGCGCCACTCGCCGCCGATGAAGAGCCGACCCTTCCTGCCCGCGGGGAGCCCTTCGATCACGGTGCGCCTCCCGTCTAGGCGGGGTCGCCGTAGACCGTGTAGTGCCAGCCCTTGCGGGCCTGGCCGGTGAGGTCGATGTAGATGTTCTTCACGACCGTGTAGTCGGCGAGGGAATCGGTACCGAGGTCCTTGCCGAAGCCGGACTGCTTGAAGCCCCCGTGCGGCGTCTCCGAGCCGAGCGGAAGGTGGTCGTTGACCCAGACGTCCCCGAACCGGAGCGCATTCGCCGCCTTGACCGCGGTCCGTACGTCCTTCGTCCAGACGCTGCCCGCGAGGCCGTAGTCGACGCCGTTCGCGATCTCGATCGCCTCGTCGAACGTCGAGAACTCGATCACGTCGAGCACCGGGCCGAAGATCTCGCGCTGGGCTATCGTCATATCGGGCGCGACGCCGTCGAAGACGGTCGGCGCGACGAACGCCCCCTTCGGGAACTTCTCGCGGAGGTCGGTCCCGCCCGCGAGGAGCTTCGCGCCCTCGCCCTTTCCCTTCTCGACGAATCCGAGGACGCTCTTCTGCTGCACGGGGCTCACGAGCGGTCCGAGGTCGGTGGACCGCGAGAGGGGGTCGCCGGCGCGGATCTCGCGGACCCGTTCGAGCAGGTGCTGGACGAACTTCGCGCGGACGCTCTGGTGGACGATGAGCCGTGTCGCGGCCGTGCAGTCCTGGCCCCCGTTGACGAACCCGCCGACCACCGCTCCCTCGACCGCCGCCGCGACGTCGGCGTCGTCAAAGACGACGAACGGGGCCTTGCCACCGAGCTCGAGCTGCACCCGCTTGACCGTCGAGCTCGCGGCCTCCATGATCTTCTTGCCGGTCGCGGTGTCGCCGGTGAGGCTCACCATGTCGATCTTCGGGTTGCGACAGAGCTCGTCGCCGACCTCGGCCCCGGGGCCGGTGATGACGTTCAGGGCGCCCGCCGGGATCCCCGCGTCCTGGAAGACCCGCCCGAGCTCGAGGCTCGTGAGGGGCGTGTAGCTCGCCGGCTTCAGCACGACCGTGTTCCCGACGACGAGGGCGGGCGCGATCTTCCAGACCGCCATCATGATCGGGTAGTTCCACGGCGTGATCGACGCGACCACGCCCACCGGCTCGCGCCGGAAGATCGTCGTGCCGTCTCCCGTGAACTCCGCCGGGCTCTTCGCCTCGAGCGTGCGGCCGGCCCCGGCGTAGAAAACGAGGTTGTCGATCGTGAACGGGAGGTCCGCATCGGCGGCCTGCTTGATCGTCTTGCCCTGGTTGCGGCTCTCGAGCTCGGCGACGGTCCCGAGCCGCTCCTGGAGGAGGTCGGCGGCGCGGAGGAAGACCTCCGCCCGACCCTTCGGTGGAAGGCGCGGCCACGAGCCGCGATCGAACGCCTCGCGGGCGGCATCGATGGCCCGTCGGGCGTCCTCGCGCGCGGAGCGGGGAACGGTCCCCAGCACCGACCCGTCGAACGGGCTTACGACCGGCATCGTCTCTTCGCTCGACGCCGCGACCCACTCACCGTTGATGAGCATCGTATGGTCCATGGTACGACCTCCTCTCGGCGGAACCCTGACCCGCTAAAGATGTTGCCGCGGTTCGACGCGGACAAGGAATCGGATAGTCTTTTCGAGGGGTTTATGAGGGAGGAGGTCCTCGGCACCTCGTTCCGGGGGTTGTGTCGTGGAGCCGAAATGGAGGAACGTAATCGTCATCGTCGTGGTCGTCATCGTCGTATTGGCGGGTGTCGGATTCTATCTGGCCCGCTCGACTACATCGAGCTCGGGAACGAGCTGCGGAACTCCGCTCAAGTCGACGAATCCCCTGATCATCGACCAGGCCGAGATCCCCGATTCGCTCGACCCCGCGGTGACCTTCTCGACACCGGGCTGGGCCGCGGTCCAGCAGGTCTACCAGGGGCTCGTGAACTACAACGGTTCGAGCTCCACGAACTTCTCTCCGGTCCTCGCCAAGAACTGGTCGGTATCGTACAACCCCGGCACCGGCTTCGAGAGCTACACCTTCCACCTTCGCAGCGGGGTCAAGTTCTCGAACGGTGACCCGTACAACGCGTTCGTCGAGTGGTACAGCCTGTACCGGGACCTCGTGATGCAGCAGTCCTCCCAGTTCATCCTGGAGCAGAACTTCTACTCCACGAACTTCACCCCGGGTAACCCCATCAGCTACTACTCCACCAACACGACGACGGCCGCGGCGAACGTCACGCTGACGCAGGACCTCAACAGCTGGAACTTCCTCACCCCGACCACCCCCGAGATCGCTCAGATGGAGCTACCGAACCAGTCGTTCCAGGTGATCAACAACCTGACGATCCAGCTCAATCTCGGGTATGGCTATCTCGCCACGAACTACACCTATCTCCTCGCGTCCATCTCGGCTCCGAACTCCTACGCGGTCGATCCGGCATGGGTCGATGCGCACGGGGGAATCGTCGACGCCCAGCCGAACAGCTACATGTCGACGAACACCCTGGGCACGGGCCAGTACGTCCTTTCGAACTACAACGGCCTCGCGGGCGGCGGGTACACGCTGACCCCGAGCGCCAACTACTGGGGCGTGGCCGCCGCGGCGCAGGAGCCATGGAACAACATGATCCAGCCCGCCCAGAGCGCGGTCCAGATCGTCTTCCAGAGCTCGCAGGCGGTGACGATCAACGACCTCGCCACGGGCGCGGCCGCCGAGGCTTCGTTCGCCTACATCGGCCCCTCCACGGTGAGCCAGCTGCAGGGGAACGCGTGCGTCGTCGTCCAGCCGCTCTCGACGGTCTACGGCGCGACGAGCGGTTCGTGGTGGATCTACCTCGACCAGAACGTCTTCCCGTTCAACAACCTCTCGGTGCGGGAAGCGATCGCGCACGCGATCAACTACCAGCAGATCATCCAGCAGGCGTTCGGAGGCTACGCGAGCCAGTGGGTCGGCCCGGTACCGCCGTCGTACCCGTACTACAACCCCCAGAACGTCTCCCCGTACGCCTACGACCCCACGCTCGCCCAGCAGGAGATCCAGAACTCGCCGTGCGCGAACGCGGCCTGTAAGTCGCTCAAGATCAACTACGCGTACATCACGCCCGGCACGGACTGGGCCGACACCGCGCAGTTCATCGCGGCCGACCTCGCGGCGATCAACCTGACCATCAACCCGGTCGGGATCACCCTGGACCAGCTCTACCAGGAGCAGACGATCGACCCGTCGACCGGGGTCTGCACGTCGCAGGAAAGCACGAACGGCGGACCGTTCTTCATGGGCCAGGAGTTCTACACGTCCGACTACATTTCGCCGGACGACTGGACCCAGAACGACGCCTACAGCTTCGGGAGCGCGAACATGTGCATGTCCCAGTACGCGAACGCGACGATGGACACGCTCGTCTACCAGGCCGCGGCGGAGTCGAACCCGACGAACCTGACGAACGACTACACGCAGATGACCAGCATGATGTACAACAACTACACGGACATCTGGCTGGTCGTGCCGACGTCCTTCGGGGTCTACTCGAGCTGGGTCCACGGGGTCATCCAGAACCCGATGGCGAGCGCCGAGCCGTACGCGATGTTGTTCAACACGCAGTACGCCAGCTGAAGAGACGGGGATCGAAACCCGCGTCCAACCCATTCAGCCGCCCGGGACACCGGGCGGCGCATCCGTCGTGGTGAGGAAGCTCGCCGCCGGGACCGATCCGACCTCCTCGGCCCGGTGGCAGGCGATTCGGCGGCCGGGGAACTCCGAGACCGTCCGCAGGGGCGGGTCCTCCGTCCGGCAGTGGTCGACCACGAACGGACAGCGCGGGGCGAAGCGGCAGCCCGGCGCCGGATCGATGAGCGTCGGGACGTCCCCGCCGATCCGGTAGCGCGTGCGGCGCCGACGCGGGTTCGGGACGGGGACCGCCGCGAGCAGGGCCTTCGTGTAGGGGTGGGCCGGCTGCTCGAGGAGGTCGCGTACGCGGCCGATCTCCACGATCTGGCCGAGGTACATGACGGCCACGCGGTCGGCGACGTACCGCACCGCCGCCACGTTGTGGGTGATGAGGAGGTAGGAAAGCCCCCGCTCGCGCTGGAGCGTCACGAGGCGGTTCAGGATCTGCGCCTGCACCGCGACGTCGAGCGCGCTCGTCGGTTCGTCCAGGATGACGAGCTTCGGGTTCACGCTGAGCGCGCGAGCGAGGGAGAGCCGCTGGCGGCCGCCGCCGGAGAACTCGTGGGGGTACTGGTAGAGGCAATCCGGCGGCAGGCCCACGGTCGGGAGGAGCTCGGCGACGCGGCGCTGCGCCTCCGAACGGCCGATGCGGCGCGGCCGGGACCGCTCGCCGCCGTCCTCCGCCACGCCGCCGTGGAGCGCGGCCTGGGCCCGGATCGGCTCGCTGACGATCTGCCAGACCCGGAGCCGCGGGTTGAGCGACCCGATCGGGTCCTGGAAGACGATCTGGACGTTCCGGCGCCAGCGCAGGAGCGCCTCGCCCTTGAGGTGGGTGATGTCCTCACCCTCGAACCGGAGGCGGCCGCCCGTCGGCTCGTGGAGCCGCGCGGCGAGCCATCCGAACGTCGTCTTGCCCGAGCCGGACTCCCCGATCAGCCCGACGGTCTCGCTGGGGGCGATGTCGAGGTCGACCCCGTCGACCGCGTGGATCGCCCGGGCGGGCTGTCGCTCGAACGTCTCGCGCAGTGAGCGGACGAGGGGAAATCGCTTCTCGAGGCCCAGCGCCTCGAGGACCGGAGGGGCGGTCACACGGGGGAGACGACCTCCGAGGAGTAGGGGCAGGCGACGCGGTGCGAGGAAGGGCCCTCGGTCGCGCCCGGTACCAGTTCGAGCGACGGCCCCGGGTCGGCCCCGCAGGAGGGGCGCGCGATGGGACAGCGCGGGTGGAACGGGCAGCCGGGCGGGAGCCGCGAGAGGTTCGGGACCGACCCCGAGATCGAGGAGAGCGGTCCGTCGGCCTTGTACCGGGTCGGGTTCGCCTGGAGCAGCGCCGCGGTGTAGGGGTGCCGGGGGTGCTCGAAGATCTCCTGAACGGGGCCGTACTCGACGAGGTGGCCCGCGTACATCACTCCGATCTCGTCGGCCATCTCGGCGACCACGCCGAGATCGTGGGTGATGAACAGGATCGACGCGTGGACCTCGTCGATCAGTTCCTTCATCAGCGTCAGGACCTGGGCCTGGATCGTCACGTCGAGCGCGCTCGTCGGCTCGTCGGCGATGAGGAGCGACGGGCGCGCGCTCAGCGCCATCGCGATCATCACCCGCTGGCGCATCCCGCCCGAGAGCTCGTGCGGGTAGAGATTCACGATCGTCTCGGGATCGTTGATGCGGACGAGGCGCAGGAACTCGAGGACCTCCTCCCGCGTCGCGCGGCGGTTCGCCTGCTTCTCGACGACCGTCTCGGCCGCCGTCCCGCCCACCGCGAACGGGTGGCCGAGCGCCTCCGAGCGGGAGACCTCGGGACCGCGCGAGTAGTCGAACGGCTCCCCGCCCGAGCTCGTCCGGGTCGCCGCGCCGGCCTCGCGGAGCTTGCGGATGTGGATCGCCTCGGCGATCTGGACCGAGACGCGGAACGCCGGATTGAGGGAGTTCAGCGGCTCCTGGAAGATCATCCCGATCCCGGTGCCCCGCACCGTCGGGAGCTTCCAGGCGGGGACCTCGAGCAGGTCGACGCCGTTGAATCGGATCCGGCCGCTCTTCACCTCCGCCGGGGGCCGGGGGAGCAGCCGCGGGATCGCGCGGGCGAGGGTGCTCTTCCCGCAACCGGTCTCGCCGACGATCCCGACCACGTGCCCGCGCTCGACCCGGACCGAGACGTCCCGGAGGGCCTGGAACCGACCGGCGCCGACCACGTAGTCGACGCTCAGGTGCTCGACCTCGAGGACCGGCTCCGTCACGACGACTCTCCGGCCTGGGGGACGTGCGTGGGGACGCCCGCGGCCGCCTGGGCGCGTCGGCTGCGGGGGTCGAGGATGTCGCGAAGGCCGTCCCCGAGCAGGCTGAACGCGAGGACCGTGACGAAGATCGCGCCGCCGGGGGCGAGGACGGTCCACCAGAGCGTCGAGACGAAGTTCTCGTAGAACTCGATCATGACGCCCCACTCGGGGGTCGCGGACGGGTACGGCAGGACGTTGTTGATCACGAAGGCGATCGTCGAGAAGACGACGATCACCGTCCCGACGTCCATGGTGAAGTAGACGACCAGCGGCTCGATCACGTTCCGCAGGACGTGGCGTACGACGATCCGGCGGTCCCGGACGCCGGCCGCCCGCGCCGCCATCACGTAGGGCTGGTGCTTGACCGAGAGGACCTCGCCCCGGGCGAGGCGCGTGTAGTACGGCCACCAGCTCGCGAAGATCGCGAGCACCACGCCGTCGACCGTTCGACCGATCGAGGCGGCGATGGCGAGCGCGAGGATCAGGCTCGGGAAGGAGAGGAAGATGTCGGTGACCCGCATGATCACCACGGAGAGCGCCCCGCCGAGGCTACCGGGCCGGTCCCAGTACCCCGCGACGAGGCCGAGGGCGCCGCCGACGATCAGCGAAGCCCCCGCGACCGCGAACCCGATCGCGAGGTCGAGCGGGAGCGCCGCGAGCACGTTCGAGAAGATGTCGCGCCCGAGCTCGTCCGTGCCGAACCAGTGCGTGGCCGAGGGCGGCTGCTTGTAGGCGGTGGAAAGCTGGTTGGGAGGGTACGGCAGCACGAGGTTCGGCGCGACCACGGCGAGGAAGGCCGCGACCGCGAGGGCGACGACCAGGAGGAACCCGATGAAGGAGAGGGGGTTCGACCAGAGGATCCGGAAGAATCCGCGCGTGCCGTCGCGCAGCGAGCGGAGCCACACCGCGCCGCGGGGGCGGACCGGCGCGGCCGCGGGACGCGGCCCCTCCTCGGACGACCCGCCCGCCATCTACCGCCACTCCACCCGGGGGTCGAGGATGCCGTAGAGGATGTCCGCGATCAGGTTCCCTACCACGACGCCGATCGCGAAGACGATCACGATGGCGATCACGCCGGCGAAGTTGTAGCCCGTGATCGCGTTGAAAGCGTAGGAGCCGATCCCGGGCCAGGCGAAGACCTCCTCCACCACGATCGTCCCGGAAAGGAGGCCTCCCGCGGTGACCCCCAGGACCGTCGTGGTCGAGATGAGGGAGTTCCGGAGCGCGTGCTTGTAGAGCACGACGAACTCGGAGAGCCCCTTCATCCGGGCCGAGTTGATGTAGTCGAGGGGGAGGACCTCGAGCATCGAGCTCCGGGTCATGCGGGTCGCGATCCCCATGTTGATGAACGCGAGGACCGTCGCCGGCATGATGAGGTGCAACATCGCGTCGCTCGCCCACGGGAGGTTCCCGGCGAGGAGCGCGTCGACCACGCTCATGTGGGTGATCTGGCGGAACGGCGGGGTGAACGAGTTGTACTCCCCCGAGGTCGGAAGCCCGAGCGCCGGCGCGACCAGGATCGCGGCGATGATCGCGCCGAGGTACGTCGGGGTCGCCCACCCCGAGAGGTAGAAGATCCGCACGAGGTGGTCGCCCCAGCGGCCCGCGGCGCTCGCGGCCACGACGCCGAGGGGGATGCCGATGAAGATCATCAGCACGAGCGAGGCGAGGACCAGCTCGACCGTCGCGGGCAGCGCGGTCGCGATCGTCGAATAGACCGGGACGCCCTGCGGCGAGGTCCCCCAGTTCCCCGAGAGGAGGTTCGAAAGGTAGTCCCAGAACTGCACCCACAACGGCTGGTTCAGCCCGAAGGTGATCCGGCACGCCGCGAGGGTCGCCGGCTTCGAGCGCGGGAACCAGATCGAGCAGGGGTCGCTGACGGCGAGGTGGGTGAAGAAGAAGGTGATGACGACGACCCCGAACAGTACGGGGATGAGATAGAGGAGGCGCTTACCGATGAAGATCGCGAGGTCGAAAAGACTCCGTCCCATCCCCTGACCTGTGCGCCCCGGGGCGAGCGGATCGTCCCGGTCGGCGTCCTCCCCTCGAACAAGCCGGCCTATTAAACCCGCTTCTCAGGGCGGCCGGTCCGCGGTTACGGAAGGTAATCGCGGGGGAGCGTCCGGAGCTCCTTCAGCGTCTCGCTCGCGACGCTCACGAACCTCTCGACGTCCTTCTCCGTGTGCGCGCTCGAGAAGGTGATCCGCTCGTAGTTGTCGGGGTGGATGTAGATCCCCTTGTCGAGCAGGAGCTGGTGGTGCCGGAGGTACAGGTTCCAGTCGATCTGGA
>JAKAOB010000078.1 GCA_021812305.1 Thermoplasmata archaeon | reverse complement strand
GTAGGCGCGCACCGGCGTTTCCCGACCTCCCGTTCCGCGTTAAATACGCTCACCGGCTCCATCGCGCGTGGAGCGCGTCCGCCGCATCGCCGACCTCGATTCCCGCTCGTTCGAGCGCGCGCTTTCCCGCGCGCCGCTCGTCATCCTCCCCGTCGGCGCGCTCGAGGCGCACGGCCCGCACCTGCCGCTGGGCGCCGACCAGATCCAGGCCGAACGGACCGCGGAGGCCCTCGCCGAGCGGCTGGACGCGCTCGTCGCGCCGACCCTCCCCTACGGCTCCTGTCCGTCGGCCCGGCGCTTTCCCGGCACGGTCTCCCTTAGCCTGGCGACGCTCTCGGAGGGCGCCCGGGCGGTGATGGAGGAGCTCGCCCGCTCGGGCGTGCGCCGCCTGCTCGTCCTCTCCGGCCACGCCGAGCGCGGGCACATGGCCGCGCTCCGCGAGGCCGCCGACGCGACGATGCAGGCGACGCCCGGCCTGCGGATCGTCGTCCTTTCCGACTACGATTTCGTCTACGAACTGCGCGGTCGCGAGTCCCCCCCGAGCGACGGCCACGCCGGTCTGTTGGAGACCAGCCGCCTCCTGGCGCTCGCTCCCGATCGGGTGGGTCCCGAGCGGCCCGTCGTCGAGCGGGGCGGCTCGCCGTTCGTCCCCGGTTCCCCCGCGCCGGGGGAGTGGCCCGAGAGCGTCATCGGGGACACGCGGCCCGCCGACGCGGCGCTCGGCGAACGGATCCAGGCGCACGTCCTCGCACGGCTCGAAGCGACCGTCCGGGAACTGCTCGCGCCGTGACCTCCGGGGTGATGCGACGGTGAACGGTCCCAGCGACGATATCCGCATCCGCGGCGCGCGCCAGCACAACTTAAAGAACGTCTCCCTCGACCTCCCCCGCAACCGGCTCACGGTGATCACGGGAGTGAGCGGTTCGGGGAAGTCGTCGCTCGCCTTCGACACGCTCTACGCCGAGGGGCAGCGCCGGTACATCGAGAGCCTCTCGTCGTACGCCCGCCAGTTCCTCGGCCAGATGGACAAGCCCGACGTCGACTCGATCGAGGGCCTGTCGCCGGCGATCGCGATCGAGCAGCGGGCGGGGAGCCGCAATCCCCGCTCGACCGTCGGGACGGTCACGGAGATCTACGACTACCTGCGATTGCTCTTCGCGCGGATCGGCGTGCCGCACTGCCCGAACGACGGCGAGGCGATCGCCCCGCAGTCCGTCGACCGCATCGTCGAGGCCGTGGGCGGCCGCGCCGGTGGGGAGAAGGTCGACATCCTCGCGCCCGCGGTCCGGGCCAAGAAGGGCGAGCACCGGGACGTCCTCGAGCGGCTGCGCAAGCAGGGCTTCCGCCGGTTCGTCGTGGACGGGGTCGAGGTCCGCCTCCCGGGCGCCGAGATCCGCCTCGCGAAGAACCAGCAGCACACGATCGAGGTGGTCGTCGACTCCCTCGAGGTCGGAGCCGAGGAGCCGGCCCGTCTCGCCGAGGCCGTCGAGCTGGCCCGAACCCTCGGCGAGGGGCTCGTCATCCTCCGCCGCCCCGGCGGCGCCCGCGAGGTCTACTCGAGCGCCCGGGCCTGCCCGAAGTGCGGCTTTTCCATCGAGGAGCTCGAGCCCAGGATGTTCTCGTTCAACAGCCCCTTCGGCGCGTGCCCGGAGTGCCTCGGGATCGGGGCGACCCTGCACGCCGACCCGAACCTCATCGTGCCGGACCGGACCAAGCCGCTCACGAAGGCGATCTCCGTCTTCGGGCTCACGCCCGAGGCCGGCGCGCTGAGCGAGTTCGGCCGGCGGTTCGGCTACGACCCGTCGACCCCGGTCGCCCGCCTCAGCGAGAAGGGGTGGAAGGCGCTCTTCTACGGCTCCGACCGCCCGATCGCGCGCCGCGGACCGGGCGTCCACTGGTGGAGCGGAGGCTGGCTCAAGGAGGGACTCGCGACGGCCGTCGAGCGGCGCTGGAAGCAGGCGAAGTCCGAGGGGCTCAAGGAGTACTACCTCGGTTTCATGACGTTCACCCCGTGCCGCAGCTGCAAGGGCCAGCGCCTCAAGCCCGCCAGCCTCGCGGTCACCGTCCTCGACCGGTCGATCGCCGAGGTCGCCGCGATGACCGTCGAGCGGTCGGCCCAGCTGTTCGCGGGCCTCGACCTCGCCGCACGGGACGAGCGGATCGTGGGACAGGTGGTGCGCGAGATTCGCGCGCGCCTCGGCTTCCTTCAGAGCGTGGGCCTCACGTACCTGACGCTCGACCGGGCGTCGGCGACCCTGAGCGGGGGAGAGGCCGAGCGGATCGCGCTCGCGACCCAGATCGGCTCGGGGCTCGTCGGGGTCCTCTACATCCTCGACGAACCGTCGATCGGCCTGCACCCGCGCGACCACGAGCGCCTCCTGGCGACGCTCAAGACGCTGCGCGACCTCGGCAACACCCTGCTCGTCGTCGAGCACGATGAGATGACGATGCGCGCGGCGGACTGGCTGGTCGACCTCGGACCCGGCGCCGGCACGAACGGCGGCGAGGTGCTCTTCAGCGGCCCCCCCGAGCGCATCGGGGGGACCCCGCGGTCGCTCACCGGCGAGTTCCTGAGCGGCCGGCGCTCCATCGCCTTGCCGCTGCGCCGACGGGCGCCGGGCGAGCGGTGGCTGACGATCCACGGCCCCCGGGAGAACAATCTGAAGGGCGACGCCGTCCGCATCCCCCTCGGCACCCTGGTCGCGCTGTCGGGGGTCTCGGGCAGCGGGAAGTCGACGGTCCTGCAGGAGATCCTCTTCAAGGCCGTCCGCCGCCACCTGGGCGTCGGGCGCGACAAGCCCGGGCGCCACGACTACATCGAGGGGATCGACCTGATCGACCGGGTGCTGCTCATCGACCAGTCCCCGATCGGCCGGACGCCCCGGAGCAACCCCGCCACGTACACGGCCCTCATGACCCCGATCCGCGAGCTGTTCGCGTCGCTGCCCGAGGCGAAGGCACGCGGGTTCGGCCCGGGGCGGTTCAGCTTCAACGTCCGCGGCGGGCGGTGCGAGGCGTGCGAGGGCGACGGGGTCCTGCGCTACGAGATGCACTTCTTGCCGGACGTCTACGTCGTCTGCGAGGAGTGCCGCGGCCGCCGCTTCAACGCCGAGACGCTCCAGGTCACCTTCAAAGGGCGCACGATCGCCGACGTCCTCGCCATGACGGTCGACGAGGCGCGCGCGTTCTTCGCCAACCACCTGCGGATCGCCCAGCGCCTCCAGCTCCTCTCCGACGTCGGGCTCGGCTACATCCATCTCGGCCAGAGCGCGACGACCCTGAGCGGCGGCGAGGCCCAGCGGATCAAGATCGCCTTCGAGCTGTCCAAGGTCCCGACCGGCCGGACCCTCTACCTCCTGGACGAGCCGACGACCGGCCTGCACTTCGCCGACGTCGACCGGCTCCTCTCGGTCCTGTACCGGCTGCGCGAGGGCGGCAACACCGTCGTCGTCATCGAGCACAACCTGGACGTGCTCAAGTGCGCCGACTGGCTGATCGACCTCGGCCCCGAGGGCGGCGATGCCGGCGGGCACGTGATCGCGGCCGGGACCCCGGAGGAGATCGCCGCGGCCGATCGTTCGCACACCGGCCGCTTCCTCGCTCCGCTCGTCGCGCCGCCCCGGGCCCCCCGCGCGGCCCGGTCCGCCGCCCGATGAGCGAGCCGGCCGCGCCGCTCCCGGGATTCGTCCCGGCGAGCGAGCTCGCGGCCCGGACCGGCGCCGGCTTCGCCCGCGCCCCCGACGTCGCCGGGGTCTACCTGTTCCGCTCGCCGCGGGGCGACGTGGTCTACGTCGGCAAGTCCCGCAGCCTGCGGCGCCGCGTCCTCGACCATTTGAACGCGCGGGTCGAGAAGGACGGGACGATCCTCGCGCAGAGCGCGAGCGTCGAGTTCGTGCCGACCGTCAGCGAGCGCGAGGCGCTCTTGCTCGAGGCGAGCCTGATCAAGCAGTACCAGCCGCCCCTCAACACCCTGCTCAAGGACGACCGCAGCTACCCGTACCTCGCCGTCACGGCGCGCGAGGAGTTCCCCCGCGTGCTGTTCGTGCGGCGGCCCCGCCGCGGCGGCGGCTGGGTCCTCTTCGGGCCGTACACGAGCGCCCGGGAGGCCCGCGGGGTCGCCCGGCTCCTCGCCGAGACGTTCCAGCTGCGGCGGTGCGTCCGCCTGCCGAAGCGCGCGTGCCTGTACTACCACCTGAAGACGTGCAGCGCGCCGTGCATCGGCGCGATCGGCGTCGAGGAGTACCGCGCCCGGGTCGACCGCGCCCTCGCGATCCTGCGCGGCCACGGCGCCCAGGTGAAACCGGAGCTCGCGGAGGAGATGCGCCGGGCCGCCGCCGACGAGGAGTTCGAGCGGGCCGCGCTCCTGCGCGACGCGATCGCGGGGCTGGGCGCCCTCACCGAGCGCCAGCACGTGGTCGGCCCCGGGAGCGGCCACGCCGACGTGATCGCGCTGGCCCTCCCGCAGGACCCGGGCACCCTCAAGGTCGCCGTCGGCCTCCTCCGGGTCGAGGAGGGGGAGGTCCGCGGCACGGAGCCGCACCTCCTCGCCTTCCCGGCCCACGACCTTCCCGAGCCGGGCGAGCTCCTGCGGCAGTTCCTCACGCAGTACTACGGAAGCCGTCTGGAGCTGCCCGGACGCATCTACGTCGACGGCCCCCGCCCCGAGGGGATCGACGAGACCGTCGACTGGCTCGAGGGGGAACGGGGGGTCCACGTCCAGTTCCGTCCCACCGGCCGCCCCGCCGCCTGGGCCCGTCTCGCCGCGCGGCTCGCCCGCGCGCACGTCGACCAGGTCGTCGCGGCGCCGGTCCCCCGCGAGGTGCTGAGGGCGCTGCAGAGCCTGCTCACGCTCCCGACGATCCCGAACCGCATCGAGGGGATCGACATCTCCCTGTTCCAGGGCTACGAGGCCGTGGGCTCGCTGGTCGTCTTCGAGGGCGGCCGGCCCGCCCGCTCGGAGTACCGCCGCTTCCGCATCCGCGGCGTCGAGGGGACGAACGATTTCGCGATGATCGCCGAGGTCGTCCGACGCCGCTACCTTAGGCGCCTCGCCGAGGCGGAGATCCTCCCCGACCTCCTTCTCATCGACGGCGGTCGGGGCCAGGTCTCGGCGGCCGCCGAGGCGCTGGGCGGGCTCCCCCTGCCGCGGGAGATCCCCCTCGTGGGGCTCGCCAAGCGCGAGGAGGAGCTCTACCTGGTCGACCGGGCCGAGCCGCTGCGGCCGAACCCGAACGTGCCGCCGATGCTGCTGCTGCGCGCCGTCCGGGACGAGGCCCACCGCTTCGCGGTGACGTACCACCGCACCCGCCGGCGGATCCGCCTGCGCCAGGAGGTCGACGAGGCGGCCCGTTCGGACGCGGAGGGGGGGCCTACTTCGCGCGCGGGCCGCGCTCGGCCGGCCCGATGAACGGCATGCCCTGGACGCGCTTTGCGACCTCGGCGGGGGTGAGGTGCCGCAGGTCCGCGTCGGGTTCCAGGATCGACACGTCGAGCGCCTCGGGCGGGAACGGGGTGGGCGAGCCCTCGGCGACGGCCTGGACGGCGAGCTTGAACGCGGACTCCTCCGTCCGGTCGTCGGAGATCTTCTCCTCGAGGAAGTCGGCGACGGCGCGGCGGTTGCGGCCGATGGCGTAGGCCTTCCAGCCGATCGTCGCCCCGCTGGGGTCGAGCTCGATGAGCCCCGGGGTGCGGTCGGTGAACCCGCCGAGCAGCAGCGAGACCGCGAACGGGCGCGTGCCGCCGAACTGGGTGAACTGCTGGAGGTGCGTTCCGAGCGCATGGCCGAGGACGCTGAACGGGGCGACCTCGCCGAAGGTGATCCGGTGGCGCTGGGCCTCGAGGCGGAGGAACTCGACCAGGACCCTCGAGTCGGCGATGAGCCCGGCGGTCACGCAGCCGAGCCCGGTGTCGATCGCGAAGCTCTTCTCGATGGACGCGGCCTCGGCGAGCGCGCTCACCGGCAGGTTGCGGTAGGCGACGAAGACGATGCCGCCGTCGTACGTCACGGCCACGGCCGTCCCCCCCATCTGGATCGCCTGGAGGGCGTACTCGACCTGGAACAGTCGTCCGTCGGGGGAGAAGACCGTGCTGGCACGGTCGTACGCCATCTGGCCGGGCTGCATCTCCATCGGTAGGGGGAACCTCCGCTCGCGGGGCGGGGCAGCCGGGCGGGGCATTTGAGGATGCGCCCCGCCCTTTCCCCCGGGTCACCAGGTGACCGGGCGCCACCCGGGCCCCGCGCGTGAAAGCCTTTTGGGGCCGACCGTGTCGGGGAGCACCATGGGCGACCGCGGACTCCACCTGCTCCCGATGGCCTCGAGCCACCGGGGGGCGCTGTCGCCCGCCTGCGCGCAATGCCGGGAGGGCCGCAAGATGGTCCTGTTCGTGAGCGGCCTGTGCCGCTTTCGCTGCTTCTACTGCCCCGTGTCGGGCCGCCGGAACCAGAAGGACGTCGTCTACGCGAACGAGCGCCTCGTGACGTGCGACGGGGACGTCCTGGAGGAGGCCCGCGCCATTGGGGCGGCCGGCACCGGGATCACGGGGGGCGACCCGCTCGGAGTGATCGACCGGACCGAGCACTACGTCCGACTCCTCAAGCGGGAGTTCGGCGCCGACCACAACATCCACCTCTACACCCACGAGCCCAACGCCGACAAGCTCCGGCGCCTCGCCGCGGCCGGGCTGGACGAGTTCCGCCTCCACATCCCCCACTACCTGTGGGGACCGCTGGCGAAGAACGGGGGCGCCTACCGCGCCGTCCTCGAGGCCGCCCCCGCCTGGGGCCTGCGCCGGGGGGTCGAGATCCCGGTGCTTCCCGAGAAGGAGGCGGAGCTGCGGCGCCTGCTGCGCGCCCTGGACCGCATCGGCGTCGATTTCGTGAACCTCAATGAGCTCGAGTTCTCCGAGACGAACGAGGCGGCGATGCGGGCCCGCGGCTACCGCGGGGACGTGCGGAACGGCTGGGGGGTCAAGGGCAGCCGGGCGGTGGCGGAGCGCGTGGTCCGGGAGAGCCGGCTCTCGGTCCCGATCCACTACTGCTCCTCCCGCTTCAAGGACGGGGTCCAGCTCAAGCAGCGCCTGATCCGCCGCGCCGAGCGGACCAAGGCCCCGTTCGCCCGCCTGACCGAGGACGGGACGGTCGTCCTCGGGATCGTCGAGGTACCGGCGCCGTTCGATCTCGCCCGGCAGGCGGGGCGCATCGCCCGGCTGGCGGGGGTCGGCGCCTCGGGCTACCGGATCGACTTCGGCCGGCGCCGGGTCGAGCTCGCCTCCGCGCGGCTGCGGCGCGTGGCCCCGAGGGTGCGCTGGCCGGCCTTCGAGGTCGAGGAGTACCCGACGGCCGACGCCCTCGAGGTGGAGCGGACGCCGCTCAACTCCGCGGCGTTCCCGAACCCGATCGCCGGCGGGGGCACGTAGCCCTCGTCGCAGGCGTGGCCGCCGAAGGTCAGGTAGCGCCGGTCCCCGCGCCGGTGCTTGATCGAGCAGGGGCCCCAGCCGCTGTCCTCGGCGCCGTACCACATCGGACAGTCCCGGCACCGTAGGGGGACCGGCTCCTCCGCGGCCCCCCGTGCGTCCGCCGCCGCCTCTCCGGTCACGTCGTCCCTCCCGTGAGCCGCTCCCACCCGGCGACGGCGTTGGCCATCAGCCGGGCCGCGGTCACCGGGCCGACGCCGCCCGGCACCGGGGTGAGGTCGGAGGCCCAGCCCTCGAGGGACCGGGGGTCGGCGTCGCCCGCGATCCGCATCCCACCGGGGGCCCCCGGGTCGGGGACGGTGCTCAGTCCGATGTCGATGACGGCGGCCCCTTCCGGCACGACCGCACGGGTCAGCAGCCCCGGGGTGCCCGCACAGGAGAAGATGACCTCGCACCCGGCGAGCGCCGCGCGAAGGTCCGGTGTGCGCGAGTGGGCGACGGTCACCGTCGCGTCCCGCGTCGGCGCTCGGTACAGGAGCAGCAGGGCCAGCGGGACCCCGACGGTCTCGGAGCGCCCGACGACCGCCACCCGGCGGTTCAGCGGGATGCGGTAATGCTCGGCGATGGCGATCGCCCCCCGCGCGACCGCGGGCGCGTGGATCGGCCGCCGCGCGACCAACAGGCCCAGGCTCTGCGGACCGACCCCGTCGACGTCCTTCTCGGGACGGAGCGCGGAGACCGCCCCGAGGAAGTCGAACGACGGTGGGAGCGGATGTTCGAGGAGGACCGCATGCACGGCGGGGTCCGCGTCGAGCCGTCGGACCACCTCGGCCAGCTCCCGGGCACCGGCCCCGTCCTCGAGGGGAATCGACCGGAAGTCGATCCCCGCCCGCTCCGCGGCGCGCGCCTGCTGACGCAGGTAGACGGCGAAGGGGGTGGCCGCCCCGCGATGGACGCTGACGAGCCCCGGTCGGACCCGACCGCGGGCGACCCCGCCGTCCACCGTCGCGCGGGCGCCGGCCAGGAGCGCCTCGGCGACCGGTCGTCCGGCGAGCGTTCGGGTCAGGAAAGGGGCCCCCATCCCTCGAGCCCGGGGCCGTAGATAACGCCCGCTCAGCGGCCGAGCTCGGCCGGGCCGGTGGTCCACCCTGGGTGCCGAGCCCCCCACGGGGCGCAGCGTCGACCCGAGGGAGGGGGGAGCCGGCGGGCGGGATCGGCAGAACCGGTGCGCGGGGGGCGGGCGGCGGGCGTTCCCGTACGAAGACAACCACCAACGGGGAGGGGGAAGGTGAGCCGCGGGTCGTCCGCGGGGGGTGGGGGCAAGGGGGCGGCGCGCCCGCTCGTCCCGCGATCTTCCGAGCGAGGGTGGGCGGACGCGGGCTTCGGAGGGCGAACGGAAACGGGTCGGGCCGAAGCCGTAGGCTAGGCTGCGGCGGGTCGATTTACAGATACAAATGATTTATACGACGGACCCCTCTGTTTCTCTCGGTGGAGGGTGCCGGGGGTCCGGCCCGTCCGCTGAGGGCAGTTACGGAGGAT
>JAKAOB010000077.1 GCA_021812305.1 Thermoplasmata archaeon | reverse complement strand
AACGGGACGTACACCTACAGCGTCGCGTCGGTCCCCGGGTATACGGCGGCCTCTTCCTCCGGAACCGTCGTCATCGACGGGAGCGGACTCGAGGTCGCGCTGACCTTCTCCCCCAGCCCTCCCCCGCCCCCGGCCACCACCTACTTTCTGACGTTCCTTGAGAGCGGACTGCCGACCGGTACATCGTGGTCGGTCCTCGTGGACGGAGCCTCGCACGCGACCGCTACCGGAGGGATCTCCCTGGTCCTCCCCGTGGGAACCTACCCGTACACCGTGGGCCCTCCCCCCGGCTACCGCGCCTCGCCGGCCAACGGCACCGTCTATCTCGGCTCCAACCTCAGCGTGGCGATCACTTTCCTTTCCGCGTTCACCCTCACGTTCGCCGAAACCGGGCTGCCTTCGGGCGACAACTGGACGGTGGCGGTAGCGGCGATCGGGGGGAAGAGCACCTCGGGGGGAGGCGTCCGCAACTCGAGCGCGAGCTCGATCGCGTTCCCGGTCGCGGGCGGCGTCTTCTCGTACACCGTGGCGAGCGAAGATCCCGCGTACGCCCCCACTCCCTCCTCGGGTGCCGTCACCGTCACCTCGGACACGGTCGTGCCGATCACCTTCGGTCGGTTGTTCCCGTTCGTGGCGGACTACGCGGTCACCTTCCAGGAGAACGGCCTGCCGTCGGGGGCCGCGTGGACCGTCGTGGTCAACGGGACCGCCGCCGCCTCGAACAGCACGACGATCGCCTTCCTGCTGACCAACGGGACGTATCCGTTCCAGGTTCTTCCCGCGTTGGGAGCCACCCCGGCGCCTATCTCGGGCACGTTCATCGTTTCCGGCGGCCCGCTGAACCTCACGATCCAGTTCACCTCCGCGGTGTGCACTGGCTGCCCCCCACCCCCCTTCCCGCCCACCCATACGGGCGGGTCCGGTTCCCGGTTCGGCGTTCTGCTCCTCGGACTCGCTGGAAGCGTGCTCGTCGGCGTCGCGATCGGGCTCGTCTTCGGGTACATCCTGGCCGACCGCCGCCGCGGTGCCCGGAACGGCGGGACGTAGGCGTTCCCTGCGCCCACCTCGGCCCGACCGTTGCCGTCCCCGAAGTCGTGCGGGCGGGCCGCGCCCCGGTCCCTTCGACCTGGACGCCGTGCCGGTCGGGGGTGAGCCGGTCGAGCGGCGCCGGGCGCTCCCCCGAGGGCCGGCGCCGGGTTAGCCGAATCTCGGAGGGGGCGCCAGGGGCGGGGCGAGCAGGACCGCGCTGGGTCCGGGGGGCGGGGGAGGGAGCGCCGGGTGGCCCGCCAGCCACGCAGAGTAGGCGGCCCGCAGATCCTGGAGCCCGAGGAGGATGAGTATCGGGCCGATCACCGCGACGAGGAGCAGCCAGAAGCTCACGAGGACCAGCGCTCCGCTGAGCGCAACGAGGGCCCCCACGACCATGAGCTGACGGGCCCGGTCGAGACGAGCGATCTCGACGGGAGAGGAGGTGGGGCGGATCACCGCCCCGAGGCTGGAGCTGGCGCAGTAGTACATCGCCGCGCTCAGGATCGCCGAGACCACCACGGAGGCGATCACGGTGACACGGATCTCGTTCTCCAGCGCGGCCAGCGAACTGGCGCCGGTGGCCACGTTCGATACGACGGCCTGGAACGTGAGCAGGCCGATGAACGCCCCGATCGCGATGGCCGCGGCGATCTGAAGGAGGAACGCCACCAGGGTGCCGGTGTAGAACCGTCGCGACGGCTCGACCGCCGAGGTAGGGCTGTACGGACTCCCGCGCGCCGACTCGAACTCCCGCAGCCCGTTCCTCCACCGGACCCAGGAGACGATCACGAGGATCAGGCTCGCGAGCGCCACGAACCCCGAGATCACAGCGAGCGCCGTCGCTCCCGCCCCCACCGAGGCGGTGGTGGCCGAGGTGTTGTTGAACGACGGAAACGAGAGCTCCCCCCCCACTCCGGTCGACGTCACCACGCTGCCGGTCGCGGCAGCGACCACGGCCACGATCAACGAGGTGACGATGGCCAGTGTCGGCACCCAACGGTAGAGCCCCATCGCGCCGAAGATCCGCACGATGGCGTTCCGCGCCTCGATCTGGGGAGGGAGCCGTGTCCACCCGTACCCCGCCGGTGCGTAGAACGGCATGCCCAGGGACGGCGGTGGTATCGGGAGGGGCGGACCCCCGCGCGGATCGGGCGTCAGCGGTGCACCGGACCCAGCCATATCGAGATCGCGGGTGCGGGGGGGCTCCTGCCGCCGCCCGCCTCGTGAGGAAGGCCATCGAGTACCGGCTAATAATCACTCTCGTTCCCCGCGTAGCTCCTCGGAGACCCCGGGTTCGCCCGGGGTGACCCGGTCGAACCCCGAGGTACGGGTCTCGCCCCCGATGCCAAACCCCTCCGAGTACCCCGATCGCGCCGCCCCGAAGCTCCGGAAGCGCCGGTCGCCGCCCTCGGTTCACGACGGCTGCGGCTCCCGGTCGGCCTCGGCGGCGATCGGCTAAAGAGCGTCTCGCCCTCCGGCCCGCGTGCGCGGCAAAGCGCCAAGGGAGTTTCCGGGCCGGCGGGTCGCGTGGCCGATGCTCGCGCTGGCGGTCGTCGTCATCGCCCTTCCCGCATCGGCCGTCACCGGGGGAGCGCGCGCGCCCCCTCCGTCGGCGACCACTTCGTCTCCGCTGAGCACTTCCCCCTCGCTACCCGGGGAGAGGACCGGGGCCCAGCCGCGGGCACCAGAACCCGCGTCCCTCTACAACCAGTTCAACACCACCTGGGGCGGCTACGTCTTGTGCGTCGCCCGGGACATCGCCGGGCAGTGCGCGCCGGGCAATGCGTCCACGGCCGGTGACGACGCGGTCCACGGGACCTGGAACCTCACGCCGGTCGCCTCGACCCTCCCCGCGTCGCAGAGCGCGCGGACCTTCGCCGGCATCGGTGGTTACGGGACGACGGATCTCATCGCGGCCGGCACCGAGGTCACGGTCGGCCCGAGCACGTCGCCGTCCTACTCGGCCTACTGGCAGATGGCACCGGGCGTTCCGCAGGTGGTCACCCTCGCGCCGACCGCGCTGCTCTCCCCCGGCGACTTCGTCTCCGTCGAGGCCCAGCTCGCGACCGTGCAGGCGAACGGCAGCCAGAGCTGGACGTTCACGGTGAGCGATGCGACAACGCGATCGTCCTGGTCGGGCACGGAGCTCTGCGCCCTCCCGGCCTGCGACCCGTCGTCGTTCGACAGCGCGGAATGGGTCGAGGCGGTGCCCCCGTCCAACGGCTCCCCGCTGCCCCCGCCGGCCTTCGCGCAGTTCGACGTCTACGGCGAGTACCAGGTGAACGGCTCCACGTCGTGGTCGTCGCCGTACAACGGCATCACGCTCGACCTCGTGAACCCGGCCTACAGCACCGGCGACCTGGTCCTCACCTCGGGACTGGAGTGGATCGGCTACGGCGGGAGCCAGTTCTACCTCTGCTACCTTCTCGACGGCATCGACCTGTCGATCCGGGGCGCCCGTGGGACGCTGTCGCCCACCATCGCGGGCCCTGGCGGAACCGTCACCGGACGCTACCAGATGGAGGCCCCGGACGGTTTCTCGCCGAGCGGGGTGGCCGACCTCGCCCTGGACCTCTGGCTCTCGACGGGCACGGCGAACTGCACCGACCCGATCCACGGGCTGACCGATTTCCCCGGATCGGCCGGCACGGCCAACTACACCACGAACCTGACCGTCTGCCCCGGACTTCCCTCGGGCCGTTTCCCGGTCGAGGCGCTCCTCTACTACGTTCCTTCGGGGGGATCCCCGGGCGGGCCCGGGAGCCTGCTGCTGGCCACCTCGGGCTACGTCTTTCCCACCGTGCAGGTCGTGGACTTCATCACCGGAGCGGTGGCGTTGTCCCCCCTCTCCGGCACGATCGACGCGGGCGACCGGTTGAGCCTCTCCGTGAACGTCACCCCGATCGGGGCCTACTCCGGTCCGTACTCGGTCTCGTTCGTCGGGGGCCCGCCGGGCTGCGGGATCACGGCCACCCTCGCCGGGCCGAACTTCTCCCTCGGGTGCGACCCGCAGGCGGGCGGCACGTACCGCATCGCGGCGAACGTCAGCGTGCCGAACGTCGCGTACTGGTCGGACGGACCGGCCGCCGCGCCCTACACGATCCTTCCGGCGCCGGTCGTCACGATCCGGGCGAACCTCTCCGCCCTCGATCTCGGGATGAGCGTGGCGTTCACGGCGAACGCGAGCGGGGGGGACGGGACGTACCGCTACGCGTGGCGGGGTCTCCCGATCGGCTGCACCGGCGGGACCGCCGCCCAGTTCCTCTGCAGCCCGACCGCTCCCGGCAACTACTCGATCCAGGCCTTCGTGACCGACGGGACCGGGCTCACCGTCAACTCTACGGCCGAGCGGTTGACGGTCGCGCCCGCCCTGGAGACCGGCGTCACGGCCTCTCCGGCCGCCGTCCGGGTCGGCGGAACGATCGCGCTCGCGGGGACCGCGAACGGCGGAGTCGCCCCGTACCGGTTCGCGTGGTCCGGCCTCCCTGCCGGCTGCCCCGCGGCGAACTCCTCCCAGCTTCGCTGCCCGGTCCTCGTCGCGGGATCGTTCCAGGTCCGGTTCACGGCCACCGACGCGTTCGGCCGGTCGAACGCCTCCACGGTGACCGTGCTCGTCGGGCCGTCGGAAGCGAACGGCTCGCCGTACGCCCCGAGCGTCGTCGGATGGACGGTCTTCGCGGCGACCGGGGCGGCGGTGGCCGGGTTCGTCGCATGGCTGGTGCGGGATCGCCGGCGCCCCCGCTGATCCCGCGGCCGGGGTCCCCCCTCCGACCCCCGCGACCGGCGCGGCGATCGCCGCGGGTCAACCGGCCTTGACCCCATCTCCTTGAAGCCGCCCGCCGGACTCCCCCCACGGGGGGGCGGGCCGGCGGGGCCCGCGCACGACATGGAGCGTCTGCTGTTCGCCACGGACGGGTCCGAGCATTCCGAGCGCGCCTTCGAGGTCGCCGTCCGCCTGGCGAAGGCGCTGGGGGCGTCGCTCGAGATCGTGAGCGTCGTGCCGACCCACCCCAGCTACACCTTCGGCTCCGTCGCGGGAGCGCCCCCGGTCACCTCCGACGAAGAGGCGGTCCGTTTCCACACCGAGATCGCCGCCCGGCTTCGACAGCGCGCGGAGCACGAGGGGGTCGCTGCGGTGCGCGTCGGGATCAAGGAGGGCGACCCGGCCGGCGGGATCCTGGCGGAGGCGGAGGGCCTGCCCGCCGACCTCGTGGTCGTGGGTGCCCGCGGGGTCTCGGCGGCCCATCGCCTGCTGCTCGGGAGCGTCTCGCATGCCGTCGTGACGCAGTCGCGCCGCCCGGTGCTCACCGTGCGCGGCTCCGCCGCCGTCCCGGGGGAGGTCGCGGCAACCGGGCCGGATCGCATCGTCGTCGCGACCGACGGCTCCCCCGGCGCGGCCCGGGCGGTGAGCGTCGGCATCGAGCTCGGACGGGCGCTCCGCCTCGGGCTGCGGCTGATCAGCGTCGTGCCGGCGGTCGCCGGTCTCGGACTGCGGCCGGATCGGGAGCGCGCGATCTCCGAGATGCTGGAGCGCGACGCCGTCGCGGTACTCGCCCGCGAACGGGAACGGGCGACGCGGGCGGGCCTGACCGACGTGCGAACCGAAGTGCTGCGCGGCTCGGCGGCGGACTCGGTCCTCGACTACGTGGGCGATTCGGCCCGGACGCTCGTCGTGGCGGGATCGCGGGGCCGTTCCCGGGCTCGACGGCTTTTGCTCGGCAGCGTGTCGAGCGCGCTTCTCCACCAGGCGCGCGGAATGGTCCTCATCGTCCCGGAGCCGCCGCACCGGCCTCGCCCCCGGGCGAGGAACGCGGCGTCGGCGCCCGGCTGAGCGGCCGGGAGACGGGGGCGGTCCGGGTGCTCCTTCCGCTCGAGTCGTCGTGGGAGATCCCGGTCGCCATCGCCCTCTGCGGCCTGGTCTTCCTGGGCGACGCGGCGGCCGGGGGCGGGCCCCGGACCCACGGGGTCGCCACCTTCCTGCTGAACTTTTTCTCCCTACCGCTCGGGGGAGGAACCTTCTTCCTCGGGGCGCTCGACGCGTACGCCCAGGGGGGAGTGTCCGTCGCCACCGGTGCGGCCCTCGGGGTCGGGGCGATCCTGGTGGGCCGTTCCCTGCGGGAGATCCCATGGACGGGCGCGGTCAGCCTCGCCGCCGCGGCCGCCACGGGGTGGTGGCTGCTCACCCGTTCCCCGGTTCCGCTGTCGCTGGGAGTGCTCCTCGGCGCTTCGGCGCTCGTATTCGCCCTGGTCTTCTCGACCCTCTATCTCCTCGAGCTCCCGTTCCGACTGGCCGGACTGCTGGCCCTCCCCCGGGCTCTCCTGGTCGTTCTCGCGCTGGGCTCCCTGGCCGTCGCGGGCTACCTCGCCGTTCTGATCGGGGGGTAGCCGGCCTCGCGGCCCGCCCTGTGCGGGGGTCCCTCGGCCCGTTCGAGGTCCGCCGACCGTCGTTCCGGCGACCCGGCCCGTGCGCGCCCGACCCTGCGGCCTACGGCAGCCGCCCGTCCGGGGCCAGCGGCAGCGATCGGCACCGCACCCCGGTCGCGTCAAAGATCGCGTTCGCGACCGCCGGCGCCACCGCGATCATCGGGCTCTCACCGGCCCCGGCCGCAGGATGCTCCGGGGCGTCCAGCAGGTCGACCTCGACCCGGGGCAGGTCCGAGAATCGGGGAACGCGGTACTGCGAGAGACGAGGGTTCGTCAGCCCGGCCGCATCGAAGTGGACGGCCTCGAAGAGGGCGCCGCCGAGGGCCATCACCTGCGCGCCCTCGACCTGGCTGCGGAGATTCTCGGGGTGGACGATCGCCCCCGCCTCGAAGGCGCTCACCAGCCGATCGACCCGCGGTCGCCGGTCGTCGCCGACCCGGACCCGGGCGATCGTGGCCACGCGCCCGCCCTTCTCGACGCCGACCGCGAGCCCCCAGCCCTCGCCCGGCCCGGCCGCCCGCCCCCTCCACCCGGAGCGCTCGACGGCCCGGTGAAGGACGGCGAGGAGGCGCGGGTCGTCGAGGTTCCGCTCCCGGAACTCGAGCGGGTCGATCCCGGCCGAGCGCGCGAGCTCGTCCACGGCCGACTCCCGGGCAAAGGTGTTCGGGGTGGCCGCGAGGGAGCGGTACGACCCCTGGGCCAGCGGGGACCGGGCGAGCCGGTTGTGGATGCTCCGGTTCGCGACGCGGTACGGGCCGAGGAGGGAGGCCGCCCCGCCGTTCACGTTGACGAAGCTCCAGGCGACGAGGCGTCCGGTGCGGTCGGCGGCCGCGCGCACATCGATGAGCGACATCGGCCGAAGGTAGCCGTGGCGGAACTCCTCCTCGCGGTCGAACGCGACCCGCACCGGCCGGCCGGCGGCGCGAGCGAGCCGCGCCGCGGCGGTGGCGATCTCCCCTCCGTGCTTGCCGCCGAAACCGGAGCCGGTCGGGGGCACGATCACGCGGACGTCGGTCTCGGAGATACCGAGAGCCCGCGCCACCTCGGTGCGCACCCGGAACGGGGTCTGGGTCCCCACCCAGATCGTGACCCGCGCGCCGGTCCACTCGGCCAGGGCGAGGTGCGGTTCGAGGGGGACGTGGGCGATGTACGCCGTCCGATACGTCGCCTCGAGCTTCCACGGCGCCGCGGTGAACGCCGGCGCGACCTCACCGGCGGTCTCCTCGTCCGTGTCCCAATGGTCGCCCTCCAGGGGGTGGGACCGGAGATACGCTTCGATCTCCGGCTCGCCGGGAAGTCGAGGGGACGGGGGAAGCGGGGTGAGCTCCCGGAGGGCGGCCGGGGCCCGTCCCACGGTCGCCGCGACCGCGCCCGTGAACTCGCCGTCGCGCACGATGAGCGGCAGACCTCCGGCCGCGGGCGTCGGGGTCTTCGCCCCGGGGACCGGGCTCCCGTCCCCGGGAGCCCAGAGTATCGCGCCGTGGAGCATCCCGGGCCGTGTCAGGTCCGAGCCGAAGCGGCGGAGACCGGTGACGTACTCCTCCGCCAGAGGATCGCTCGTCGTGCGACCGGCGCGCCCCCCCGCGGACGGGGCAAAGGGCGTCGACCGGAGATCGGCCTCGACGAGGCGCCGTTCGTCGGCGACCGCATCCTCGTAGCGAAGGCTGCCCGTCCGTCCGGGGATACGGATCTCCCCGTCGGCCACCTCGGCGCCGTCGGGCGAAGTCCCGAGCCGCGCCGCCCCGAGCGCGCGGAGCTCGGTGAGCGCCCGGGCGGCCGCGGCGGCCACCGCCGGGAGCGCGTCCGGCATCGAGCGGCTCCCGAAGGTCCCCATGTCCCACGGACAGAGGTCCGTGTCGCCCATCACGAGCTCAACGCGCTCGAGAGGGACCCGGAGCTCCTCGGCAACGATCCGCGCGAGGGCGGTCCGGGTCCCTTGCCCGACCTCGACCTTGCCGGTGAACGCCCGGATCCGGCCGTCCGCGCCGACGTGGACCCACGCTCCGCCGGTCGGCGGCATCCACTCCGTGGTTCCCGGTGGGGCCCGTTCCCGGGCCGGCGCGACCGAGACGAGGCCCGGCCCGAGCAGGTCGAAGTACTCCCGTTCGGCGATCGGCGTCCGGTCCCACGGTCGCCGCGGCCGCGGGATCTCCGTCACAGTCGCTCCCCTCCGTGCCGGACCCGGGCCGCGGCCCGTTCCACGGCCTCGAGGATCTTCGCGTAGCCGCAACATCGGCAGAGGTTGCCTTCCAACGCCCGGGCGATCTCCTCGCGCGTCGGGTTGGGCCGCTCGCGCAGGAGCGCCGTCGCCCGCACGACCATGCCGGGCGTGCAGTAGCCGCACTGATAGGCACCGACCTCGGCGAACGAGCGCTGGACGGCGTTCAGGGCCCCGGGTCTTCCGAGTCCTTCGATCGTGGTGACCTCGGCATCGCCGACCTCCCGCAGCGAGAGCTGGCAGGCATGCACCGGCACGCCGCCCACGAGGACCGTGCACGAGCCGCACTGGCCCTCGC